>NZ_JAEHBQ010000008.1:0-211513 GCF_016483555.1 Bacillus cereus group sp. N14 | reverse complement strand
TTCTACTTTCTTCTGTTCTTCTACTTTCTTCTGTTCTTCTACTTTCTTCTGTTCTTCTACTTTCTTCTGTTCTTCTATTTCATTCTGTTTCTTTACTGTTTCATCTTTTAATAGTTTTTGTAAAGTCTGAATTTGTTCATCAATAGCTTGCAAACTAACTTCTTTCACGATATAATCTCGCTTCTCTTTTATACTGAGAAAACCTTCATTCACGTATACGGCCACTTGTTGAATCGATTCACTTTTATTCACTTTTAATTCTTCTTGTATTTGATTATAAGGAGTTTCTATTGCAGTATATACATTTTGCAGCGCTTCCTCCTCAGAAGCAATTTTCTCACGTCCTTGTTGCCACACTACAATTGCCTGTTCAATTTCTTCTATAGAAGTTACTGCCAACTTCCCCTTCATTTCTCCATACTGATGCTCAATAAACTGTTTATGTTTCTCAGCTTCCTCTTTTAACGTATCAACTGTCTTTGGAAATATAATCGCTGTAGAAAGAGCGGCTTCCACTTTCGTTTCATGAATAAATGCAGCTTCTGTATACGTCATTATTTGAGAGCCTAAATAAAACGTAATGGAGCACATACAAGGCAATATAAGCATCTTTTTTAATTTGCGAGGTGTTTTCAGCATCATAATCTCTCCCATCGAACAAGATGTTCTCTATACAGAACGTTACTTTTATTATAATAAAGAACGATACAAAATGATAGCTATATACTAGAAAAATAGAAAAAGGGCTATCCATTTGATAGCCCTTTTACATACTATTTTGTTTCACCTTCTGTTTGTTGTGCATCAAACGTCCAAGTTAATTGTAACTTATCACCCTGGAATTCATTTTGATCTTTTTTATTATCAACGAACTCAAATTTCACCTTGAATTTATCAGATTTACCTGCAGAAATACCTTTTTCATCCCAGAACCAAGCAGCTAAATCATTATCTACTGCTGTAAGTGTATCACCCTTCAATTTATCTAATGTAGTTTGTTTCACAATCGTTTCATGCTTATCTACATTTTTTAAGAATGTTACTTTAATATGTTTACCAAAATCATCTTTATTATCTTTCTTCGTATCTTCTACACTATAGTCTGTTTTTAATAGAACTTTTTTAATATCTAATGTACCTTTATTTTCTAATTTAAATTCTTTTTCAACTGTATCACCAGGTTTTAAATTCGATACATTAACAACTGTTGATGGATTTAATGCTAAATCCAGTGTACCAGCCGCAAATGTATTGTTTGACACTTCTTTATCACTGAAAAATGCAAATGTTCCTCCGCCAACTAATGCTGCCCCTAACACTGCTGATGCGATACCCATACCTAATTTTTTCTTTAAAGTCATGTCCATATCCCCTTAATCTATATATTTGTTAACTTCCTAAACGGAAAGTATAACCAAACGAACTAGACGGATTGTTCTACTTTTTTCTCTTTCTTTTCTCCGTCAATGCTGCGAATCGCACCAAAAATAGAAATCGCAGAATAGCCTAATAAAAAGACTCCTGGAATAATAAGAAGCAATGCAGCTCCAGCCTTTGAACTAGCATAATTTAATGCATATCCTGCATAAGGAACTGTAATATCTGCATATTTCCCAATTACATTCTCCGCACGTACTGGTTCTAAATCAGGACCGTTGTTGTTATCACCTTTTGTTTCATACATTACTTTTCCATTTGTATCTTTCACACCGATAATACGGTGAGTGATAATTTTTTCATCTTTCTCTTTAAAGGTAATAACATCACCTTTTTGATATTTCGAACCATCTTTCGTCGGTTCTATCGCAATGATTGATCCTGTTAAAAATGTCGGTTCCATCGATCCTGATAGCACTGATTTAAATTGATATCCCAGCACTGTTGGATCTCCGCCACTCGCTTTTGACGAAATAACTACAAAAGCTAGAAAAACCATTAATGCAAATAAAACAAACGAGATAACGTTGCTAATCACTTTCCAAATTAATTTCATCGTCTCTCTCCCTCTCCGTTGTTTTATATTATTTGGAGTATATAATACTCAATCAATTCTCTAACAAGAACACAACTAAATAATATAACGAACAACTCGTAAATGCAATAAGAAAATTTACAATTATTAGTTATTTTAAATATAAAAAAAGACTGTGACAAAATCTCTTCACAGCCCTTTAAACTAGTAATTTATTTTTCTTCTGATTTTATTCCTTTTGTATTTCGGCGTAGCACTACAAATAAAATGGCTCCAAATAATATGGCGGCACCTATCCCAATGCTTATTATTTTCACGTTTGATTCGTTTACTTCAGGCTCGACAGTATCTTTTTTAGGCATCGCAAAAGTAACATCTTCTTTAGAAAGAACATTTACCGTCGCAATTGTTTGATTATTTTTCGTAATATCAACTGCCCCAACTACCTCACCACGATGAATTCCTTTATGATACAAAGAATCTTTATCTAATGATGCCGCACGGAAAGTCGTCCTCACATTTTTCCCTTCATCTTTCTTAAGCATCAGTTCTGCACTTTTTTCAAGCTCGCTATCAATATCTTTATTTAAATACGTTGCCTTTTGATGCCAACTATGTTTATCTAGTACAGTTTGCTTCACAAATTGACCGAAAGAATAATCCGCCATCTGCTTCAAATCTTCATAAATTTCAGGTCTTTGGGAAGCCATTACTACATTTATAATGCGATTACCATCCTTCTCATTTAATAGAACGAGTGTATTACGCGCTTCATTTGTAAAACCTGTCTTACCACCAATACTAAATGGATTTTCAAAATAAGTAGATTTATTAAAAATAGACACAGTCTGCCTAGATGTCGTAACTGTCGTCCTTTTCGTATTCATCGCTTGCAAAATCTCAGGGTACTTTTGCACACCTCTCGTAATCATAGCCATATCAAATGGCGTAGTATAATGGTTCGGATCGTGCAATCCATTTGGTGTTACAAAATGACTATCGGTAGCCCCTAATTGCTTCGCTCTCTCATTCATCATATGAGCGAACTTCTCAACACTTCCGCCAATACGCTCCGCAATCGCATACGACACATCATTTGCACTCAGCACCATTAAAATCATAAGCGCAGTATTTCTATTAATCGTCTCACCAGGTTGAAATTCAATTTGATAATTACTCTTCTCTTGATCTAATGCTAATTGCGAAAACGTAAATTGATCCTCTGGCTTCGTATGCTCCATAAGTAAAATCGCTGTTAACACTTTCGTCATACTAGCCGGAAATGCACGATGATGTGCGTTTTTGTCATACAAAACATCTCCAGTTTTCGCATCAATCGTAGTTGCAAACTGACTAAAAACATTTGGTCCTTCCGCAGGTGGTGGTGCCACTTGTTCTGGATTCACTCCAATATTCGTCTCCGCACGTAACGTCATAGGTGTCAAAAAAAATAAACAAATAACGGTAATAAAAGCCAAAATTTCCTTAAAATTTACCATATGACTCTCCCTTTTCACTATACTCTCACAGTTTAAAAACTGAATCTACCAATCCATATGTAATTTGTATTAAATTGGAAGAATATTCACTGTTTTTTACTATATCATATTTTTACGATGAAGAACATAAATATACAATAAAAAATAAGAAGGAGTTATTCTTTCTTATCCTTCTCATCAATCAACGAATCTATTAACTTTTGGCTAGCTTCTTCAGGCGTAATCTCATCTGTCATCCCCATAAACGACCAACCTTTAGAATCGACCCACTCAACAAACTCTTGTAAAAACTCATCATGTGTAACATCCACATCAAGAATTGAGCCATTAATCGAAATTGTTCTATTTCTAGATACGCGCATCTTGAACGTTTTTCTTACCATTACAATAATTCTCCCTCTACTTCTGAATATTTATGAAATAATCTTGTATCTCTGTTATACATGATTTTAAGTAAATTGTAAAAAGGATATATTGGCCAATTTGCATATTAAAACTGAAAACCTATCACCCTGCAAAAAGATCAAACGATATGTAAATGATCATAAATGACCTAATAGATCCACATAAAAATAAAACAAATTACATTTTATCACACAAAATACAAATGACTTTCGTACAATAGAATGGAATATACTAGAAGAAAACTTAAAATGAGGAGGAACCCCATGGCGCGTTGTACATATTGTAAAACGAAGTGGACAATAAAAGATGTATGGTCGATACTCGTGACATTCGAAAAAGATTGCCCGTATTGTTTCAGAAGACAATATCTATCAAAGAAAACATTGAACGCTATGCCAGAACTTATAAGCTTACCTTTACATTTCTTATTCCCTTTTCTAGTTGATTTGAGTGATGAGGGGCCTTTGGATTGGTATCGGAAGTCATAACACCTCAGTATCTTCTATTTATTACATATAAAAACATACATACTAATACACCTCTAAAATAAAAACTATTTTCTATTACACTACCTCTTTAAAAACTTACTACAAAAAACATTGTAAATTTTCAGTAAATTATGTATAATTGCTTTAATATAATGATTAAAATTACAAATACATAATCATTTTTGAAGATCCCGTAGCTCAGCAGGGAGAGCGCCACCTTGACAGGGTGGAGGTCGTGAGTTCGAGCCTCTCCGGGGTCATATTTGTAGAAACCGTGTCAAATCAACGTTTGATGCGGTTTTTATTTGTGTGCTTTTGTACTCTATAAAGCCAGTGGTCACAGAATTGGTCACATTACCTACAACATCTCTTCTATTTTTTTAACCACATCTTCTTGCATCGTTGGCAATACATGCGAATAAGTATCTAATGTGATTTTGATGTTACTATGACCTAACCGCTCAGAAATCACTTTTACATTCACACCTTTAGCTAATAGTAGAGTTGCATGTGTATGACGTAAATCATGGAACCGAATCTTTGGCACAGCCGCTTTCTTAATCAAGGCGTTTAAACTCCTTCTAACATTAGCAGGATTGATTGGCGTTCCAGAAGGAGTACACATCACCAAGTCATTGTCTTGGTATTCCTCACCTTGACTCAGCTTCTCTTTCAATACGACTGCTCTGTGTTTCTTTAGCTTTGCTACTGTTGATGCAGGTAACAGTATCTTTCTTAAACTTGATTTTGTCTTTCCTCCAAGCAAGAACGTCTTCCCGTCATGACTTAACGTTTGGCTAATGGTCAAATGTCCTTTTTCTAAATCAACATCTTTCCATCGTAAACCTAACAATTCCCCCTGTCTCATTCCAGTTACAAGAGCCATATGAAAGACGATAGAATATCTACTATCCTGTGCAGCTTTCAAGAACGATTGCACTTCATGTTCATTCCACACAATTAACTCTTCCTTATCACCTTTAGGTAATTTGGTCTTAGCTGCAACATTTTTTGTAATCAGCTCCAAATCTATCGCATGCTCAAGAGAGTTCCGAATGATTTTGATTATCTTCTCTATTGTTCCTCGCTTTAAACCATCGTCTCGTAGTGAATTAACGTAGTTCTGCATATGCAATGATGTTAACTTAGCTAATTTGATATTCCCTAGGGTAGGGATGATACGACTTTTTAAGTACCCTTTCAGTACTTTTGCTGTTTGGATACCAACGCTGTGCTTCTTTGTATTAAACCAGCTCTCAAGATATTCACCATAAAGTAACTTACTAGGTTCTACATATGTTTCAGCATGGACTTCTGAAAGCAGCTTTGTTAAAGCATTTTCTGCTTCTTTTTTGGTAATGAATCCTCTTTTCTTTTTTTGCTTTCTCTTACCTGTTAAAGGGTCAATACCAATGTCTACAATATAAAAATACTTTCCTGTTTTCTTATCTTTTTTGACGCTTCCTTTCATCGTTAAGAGCCTCCTTGGAGTCCTTAACTGTGCTGTATAGTTAATTATAAGATAGCCCTTTATCCTGCCAATGTACAGGAAACTTAGTAAGATTCACACATACTTTTAAAAAATTAATGAGAATTTAATATTCCAAATGCATACACATTGGATTATTTATAATATATCATTAAGACTGTAAACGAAGATTTTCTTTATTAATTTACTATACACAAACTAACTACTTTAAGTGAAATAGTTAAGGTACTATGAATTAAAACAGTTACATTAATTGGATATTTCAGTATACCCATACTAAAAACTTACAATAGGAGGAATATTTTAATGACCAAAACAAAAAATTTTGCTACCACTTTCTTTGCTTCTTCAATTCATAACGCTATAGATAAAATAATGGTAGAGTTAGAATTAATTCGAAAACTCGCTAATCAACATAGCGGTGAGAAAGGTAGAGAAGCAGAAGGAATACTAAATGGTTTTTTTAAAACTATGCTACCAAAAAAATGGACCGTCGATACAGGTTTCATTATGGATGAAAATGAGGTAAGCTCCCAAGTTGATATAATTATTCATAATCAATTAGAAGCCCCTCCTCTATATTCTGGATATTCCAATGTAATAATACCAATACATACTTTAGGGTGTGCATTTGAAGTGAAAATGCAATTAAACGGTCTTGAAGAATTTTTGAAATATCAGGATAATGCAAAAACAATAAAAAATATGCATACTAATAGTGTAAAAACTGAAACACAACCTATATATATAGTCTTTGTTTATTCTTCTGAAGTAGATTTGTATAATTTAGAAATTTCACTCAATAAATCTGAACAATACTATATTGATTGTATCTGTATACTCAATAAAGGCTTTATATTTTTAAACAGCCATAAAAGTAAATATTTCTCCTACCACGCTAGCGATTTAAATGAAATTGATAAAAAGACTGTTTTAGGATATACGATTAAGGAAAATCATATGGTGATGATTGAATTTTATGCATACTTAATGTACGGACTACAAAATATGAAAACCGAAGTACCAGACTATCATTCATGGAAAGATGAAAGCCTTGAAAAACTATTCAAAAGTTAACATCCTCTAATTTATCATGTTAAACAGGGAGATGTTGGAATACTTTTACATTTTATTCATATATAGATAATTTTTTGTGGTATATCATGATATTTAAAATAAACGTATCCAAAGTCAAAATAAAAAGACTGCCCCTAATTGTTAGACTATGTTTAACAATTAGGGGCAGTTTAAAATAGTAATATTTTTATTGTTGCTCCTTTTTAGTTTCGCAATAATATATCGTTTTCGGTTTTTCACAAATGAATTTATACATCTTTGAAACTATCGAATACGAAAATGCAACTTATATCTTCGAAGGAGATTGGTAAACAATTTCTTATATGATAAAAGCTGAGATTATCGCTGGAATCTATGCAAACATAGATTTGTACACCTTGAAGGCTAAAAAAACAGATAGCAAGTGTATTCTCTAAAGACAGCAAAAAGATTTCATAAAAATAAGAAAGGCAGACCTTAGTTCTGTCTTTCTTTATTCCCATTTTCACAATAACTTCATTCCATTTGCTTATTCTCCCATAACAATTCTAAGTCCACAGTATCACTTTTAGGTTGCAATTTCTTAGTCAAAAGAGGAATTTGAACTGCTATAGGCGTTTCTGTAGCTATACCAGTAAATATGCAAGCTCCTGCAGGCAAAATTGGGATAGAATCAAAGGATACTTTATCTAAAAATGATATTGTTTGACTCATAGTCCTTAAATCATTATTATTTATTAGCCGATGTATAAACACATTATGCAACTGAGATATAATGGTATTTGAAATATCTGAAGGGCGTTGACTAGCAATAGTAACAAATACTCCAAACTTTCTTCCCTCTTTAATTATTTCTTCAAAAACCTCAAGACGATAATCCTTCCAACTTTCACTTTCTCGGAATGATTCTTCTGAAAGAATATTATGGGCTTCATCTATAATAATATGGAGAGTATTTCTACTAGATGTTGAATGTCTTTTTTTATGTTCCTCATAAGAGATTTTTGTTATTAATAAAGGAATGATTTTCCTCATATCAATATTTACATCTTTTAGTGATATACAACTCATGTATGATTCTTGATTAAGAAAATCTCCATCACCAAATTCCAATAGATTGGATAACTCCGTTTTCCTTTTCTGAAATCTATTAAAGATAGGTGAAATATGTTCAAACTGAGCCATATTACTTATAACATCATCTACCAACTTTAAAGCAAGTACCATTTCAAACAAACTGATATATGAGAGGTTAGCTTTTTCCTTTAAGTAGTTTAGATTTATTCTAAAAAATTTAAGTTCCGCCTCTACATTGTCCCTTTGATGAGCGCCAAAATATATCCTATTGTTTCTTATATTATTATAGTAAATTCTTTCTTCTTCATCATCAATTTGCCTACAAAGGTTAGTACCATGAAGATTATAATTTCGAAATATCTCCTTGTAGTCTTCTTGATTCTCTATGTCAAAGAAATTTGCAATGCATTTTTTCAAGGTACTCAGAGCATCCAATTCCTTATTAGAAACACTATCAGAATTTAATATTTTTCTTAAATTATTAGTGAGAATATTAATAATGTGGTCTAAAGTTTCATTATCATCATCTTTAATAAGATGATTGCATAACTTTATCGTTCTTTTAATGAAAGGTTTTTGTGTTTTCTCTGTGGCTTCAAGTATAATTCCCCAAAAATCCTCATCCAGCCATTCTTTTCTTATGACTAATTTATTTGCTTGTGGATTTCTAGTAGAAAGTTTAATATTCTGTTTCTGTGTAGTTATGATATGCTCATGGGCATATTCACCATTAAAATCCAATAATAAAAATTTACTTCTATTATTAAAATTTACTTTAGGTGAATTAAACAAATTATAGAACACTCTAGCAAGAGTATTAGATTTCCCACTTCCAGTATTACCAAATATCCCTATGTGACTAGCGAATAATTTAGTAACTCCAGCCTCAACTAGTACATCTTCAAATAAAGCTTGACCTATTTCGATGTTGTTATTACTAGTAAATTCATGCATTTTTCTCACTTCATCTTCAGACATTAAAAAAGCCTCATTAAAAAGAAAAGGGAGTTCTCTAATCCCTCTTATAAAAGCACTCTTTGTCATATAACCAATTACACTAACTTCTACAAATCTGTCATACAATGTACTATTTTGGGGTTTAGAGGATTCCATATTCACTCTAGGCTTTTCCTTTATAAATTCTTTATTAATCTTACCAATTATATATGTGTAATCTTTCTTTATTTTTAAATAACTACCAATACCCACATTCCTATATATAACCCCCTTATAAAAAAGATTTGATAAATTCTTTTCTTTATCAACTTGAATAATAATATTTTTACCATCCACCTCAACTACTTTTCCAATTTTAGAAAAGGCACTTTCTTCTAAATAAGTTATGCCTATCTTACTCTTATCCATAAAACTAAATCCCCTCAACTTGAGTTAATATTTTATAAAACAGGTCTGTAAAAGTATTAAAATCAATATTTTTTCTATTTTCCATCTCCATCCCCTCAACAGCATAATGGATGTTAATAACCGTATCATCTTCTCCCTTATCTATACGGATAACTTTAACATTAGGAAAATCCTTAAAATGGTTAATCATTCCCCTTTCATCTGAAGTACTATAAGGGAAAATGAGTAGTGTAAGACTTGGATTCCCTAAAGCCCTTTGTGTTATGGAACGTATATGTTCATCAGCAAAAGAGAAACCAAAACAAAATAACACACTATGCTCTCTTTCCAATTCATTTGAATAGAACCTGGCTAAGTCATAATATGTATGTTCCATTAATGTTCTAATAAATTTTTGTTTTGTAGGCAATATTATTGGAACATTAGTATTCTCCGTAATAAATCCTTTATCATCAATATTTTCCTGTGTAATTCTAGCTATGCATATTTGGTTCTTAATTAAGATATCACTATTGTTATCATCCAATAACCAATTTATAGAGCCATGTAACTTTATAAGGTTAATAACGGGAGATTCATATTCATATGAGTATGAATCACTTAATTGATAAATTCTTTTTTGAAAGTTCTTGCTACTAAAGCATCTATTAATAATTCCTAAGCCACCATCATTATAAGCCACTCTTAGTTCCTCGCATGCATACTCAAAAAACAAATCATAATTTGTTGTAAATATATTTATTTTTTTCGGTAGCTTATCAGAAGCTCGTAATAGTAAAAGTTTATATATAACTCTTACAAATTTTTTATACTGTTCAAGAGTACCTTCGATTCTTTCCATCCCACTTATATTTCCGTTTATTAAATTGGAATTAGGTTCAACGCTACAATCTAGAAACTTATTGAGCATGTTAGCAATTTCTAGTTTTTTTCCTACATCTGTGTTATCACTCTGATAATCCCAAATTAATGTTGTAATCTCATTTTCAAAATCCCCTAAAGTACTGATAGCACCTATTGAAGCACCTGCTCCAACTAAAAAACTCACATTCCCACTTTCAATATATTTTTTTAACTCTTTAATTACTCTCTCAGACATGTAAACCACTCCTAATTCTCTCAAATCAAACTCTTAGCAAATCCCTCTTACCCTATCTCTATATTGAAAAGAAGATATCTCCAAACAATCAGCAATAATTTATGATATTAACAGTCAAACGCCAAAGAACTTCACAGCCTCAACATCTTGCCAATAACTATTTTGTAATTCAATATAAATCGTTATCCTATAAGTACACTCTATCAGAAACAAAAGATAATCAATTTACTTGACTAAACAAAAGACAGCGAGTACTCCTTACTCGCTGCCTCTATTTCATTATTAATCACCAAACAGGTTCATATTATATTTTGGCTTCAAAATAAATAATATAGTACCCAATTTAAAATATTGATTTATCTATTGTTCGCTTGTGGCATTGCCAGCTTCCTTTCAAGACGTACAAATGTTTTTGTCATTTCAGTCAAAACAATTGCTTCTGCTCGTTCAATACTGGGTGGTAACGTACTCCCATGACCAGCCAACGGTTCTGCGTTTCTTCTGTTGTATATTTCAAGTACATAATCTAATACAGGCTCTGGAAGATTTGAGCGGTTACGGTAACCTCCAAAGAAACCCGCAAGAGTCTGATTTTCCACAGTTGCTAAACCAACTACATCTTTTGCTAAAGTTTCAAATACTGACGCACTAGCATGTAAAACACCTGAATAATCTTCAGTAGAAAGAGCATTTTCCATTCTTTGAATTAGCTTCCTAATATTCGGATGCTCTTCCGAATCTTCAACTTCCTCAATTTGTTCAATAGGAATAACATGTACTAACACTGTATCCGTATGATTCATTGCAAATTGTACTGAACTTCCATCCTCACATAGGATTTCATTAACATCATCAATTTTTAACAACCCTTCTTGAATCATATCTGCAAGTATTTCAATCAACTCTGTAGTGTTCGGTCGTCTCATAATAAGCTCAATTTCCCCATTATGCCAAGCATATTCAACTGATTGATACTCTCCTATATAATCAGATTCCAACACATAAATAGGTTTACCAATGGCGTTATTAGCTATATTTACGAAACGATTCTGCCTGATTAGTTTAATATTGTTATCTTCACTGTTAGAAAGATTTCGGATAAGACGAGTTAACTTTAATCGAGCCTTATCTGAAATCACTTCATACTGAAGTTGTTCTATATCACTTTCTATTAATCCCAAGAAAACCATAATCTCAAATCCCCTTTGCTTAAAAGATACTAATACAAATTATACCAAATCAGTTACGAATTTAAAGTAGCTAATAAAATTAAAATTTTATTAATATTGAACAAATTTAAGAGAAGAACCCTTTACTTTATCAATAGCCTAATCTTCCTCTATCTTATAAAGGATGAATTTCCTAATTAGTCCTAAATTAGAGTGTACAAGTTTACTTGTTTAGCACCATCTATAGTAACCATCTTCTGGTACATTAACTGGTTTTACACATTGGATAAAGAACATAGTTCCTCTATTAGGATATTTACTATAAAACTCCTCATAAAAATAATCATCCAGTATATACCCCTCAATTTCCATTTCAATTTCTGAATCTTTTCTTGAAAAATCAATATCATTTTTATCTATGTACTTCTCTCTTAATCTACAGTAATAGTAAACATGGAAATAAAGCTCCATGTTTACTTCCTTTATACTTTGAGCTAAGTTAAGCTCCTTCATATGAGCTGGATAAATATCATATAAAATCCCTAAAGCATTTAATCCCGCCATTGAAAGACTTCCTTCCCGAAATACCATCCGTTTTACATCATCTAATGTAAAGCAATCTCCAAATTCCCTACAAACTGAATAGAGCGTATCTTGCAAGGTATTCCCTTCTAGCGTTCCACGTAAATTTTGACCTAATGCCTCTGCCCTTTGTAATATATCTTCAATCTGTATGAACTGTCTAGAATATTCCTTTCCTTCCTTTTCCATCTTGCTTATTAAAAACTCTTTCATTTCATTATCATTGATTCTGGTAGCAGATTGAATTAATTTATATATTAATTGCGTATGATTGACCCAAGTTTCTTGTTTTACAATAGTTTTCAAATGTCCATTTAATCCTCTATGCAATTCTCTTATTTCGGGAATCCTTATAACAATGGTTGAATGTTGACTATCATATAGTTCGACTTTATTCCTTTCAGCCCACTCTTGAAGATAAACATAATAAGCTTTTTCGTTCAAAGTATCCGCAACAACAAAAATGACTGGCAAATCATACTCTAAAAATTTTTTTATATACTCCTTTTCTGCTCTAAAATGAATTTGTTTTTCTTTTATAACTAGAGAATCCGTCGATTTGACCTGTATTTTCATCAATTTTCCATTCGGAGCTGGTTCAGATAGTTCAGCTTCTATATCAACACCATAATCCATTTGCTGTAATCTAGCTAACCAGTTTCTAGTCTTTAGAATTAAATATGCAACAAAGATTTCACCAATCTCCCCTATAACTTTTGATTTATTGCGCTTATTCATAAAAAAACCTCCAAATATTTCATATAATCTAGGAATAGTGTACCATACCAAAATAAAAGAGTAGCATTGCATTCTCCTTTTCCTATTAGTGCTTTAAGGCTCTCACGTAACCATATTTTATATTGTTTTTCCCTTTAATTTATGTTACCAAATTTTGTTACCAATGAGCGAATAAAGATAGAATTAATGATAGTTAACGTGGATTGATAAGAAAGATTTTCAATAATTGCACCATCAACAGTTAACACTAACAAACCTATTCCACAGCAACTTATAACGATTTAAAAATCACAATAAAACTGTGGTATATTTCTCAAATTATGGTATTATATTAATTAGCATGGAAACGGTGGGATGTGGGTTTGGTAAACCATCATTTAAACAACTGAGTAAAATCAATACCTCGTTAGCTGCGGCAGCGCCGTATAAATCTTACGAGGTGATTGGATATGAAAAAGAAAGTATTGTTGATTGTGATTATGGTAGTGTTGCTACTCCTTCTAGGGGTAAGTACTGGCTTGTTTGGGGTACACATCGTACTTAACCTGAGCATGTTGGCTTCATACTGTAATATTCTCTTAGGAGGTATGATTGGTATAGTAGGTGCTGAGCTCCTAAAACTTCTCTTAAAAAGGATGCCGTGACTGAGGTTCTGCCTCCGTAGGAGGCATCCTCACCTACTGGGGATTCACCCTAAATGCCATCACGGCATGGTCAAGGTGAACATAGTCACAAGGTGATATAATGCTTTCCAATCGTTCTAATTGCCCGGCGTATAAGGACTCTTTTCAAAAGCGAATGCCTAGATTCGCTATGAAGGGGTCCTTTGTTGCGTTTTCGCTGAAATACTATTTACCGTTACCACAGAATACATCATAATTCTTCCAGTTAAACAGGCACCCCTCTTAGCTTTCGCAACACTGTTTGCCCTAGACCTTGTACACTCTTTTGAATTAACTCTTCAAATTCGAAGTGCTAGATAAATATTTCATTAATATTTGTAAACAACAATGTCGTGAATCCAGACTCCGTTTTCGTTCCCCCTTTCCATATGCGAAAAAAAAAAAAAGAGAATCTCTATTAAGAGACTCTCTTTATCACACCTGAGCATATCTAATCCTATGAAATACTTCAAGAGGATTGTTTGTAGTTCGTTCCCATTTGACAGGCTGTCCCCCCTCAAATTGCTTCTCCCAGTCCTTGTGTTCTCGTTGTTTCTGATGTTTATATTCAGCTATTATCTCTTTTGCTGTAACCTTTCTTGTCCCATGTCCCAAAACAGCATCAAGCGTCATGTGTTTCATACCATCATCACCATACTTTTCTTCATAAACCCGAATCTCATCTCTAATAGTTTGCATAACATCAAGATATTCATAATCTGTAATTTCTGTACAATATCCAATTTCCAGAAATTCTTTTTCGTATTCATAGAATTCTTTTTCAACATAGTACTTGGAAGGCTCGATATTTGGTTGGGCTTTAATGTTGTTGCCCTGCTGTGCTAGATTTTCTAATTCAACCTCTCTAAAGGCTTGATTTTGATTGTTTTGTACTTTCTTGGTCAATTCTATATGTTGTTCAGTGTTCACGCAGGGTTCATAATTACGAATTCCATTCTTAACACTTTTCTCATGCTCTGCCTTCGCCGAGAGTGACAGTCCTAGCTGTTCAAGTTCTTTCCTTTCATATTCACCAATCATTTTTTGAACTGCTTTAATTTCACCGGATTCAGTGACACTCATGCCATGTAATTGAAGATGGAGGTTTCTAATACACTCAACATATTTATCACTCTCAAGTAGTGCTATATAAGGTGATTTCTCTTTCCCCTTAAAATAAGCCTCTTCTTCCATACACTGCTCATTAGATGCGCTGATTTCTTCCTCTGATGTACCGAGTGCTATCAGTAACTCTTTCACATCTTCTTCAAGCTGAAATTTCTTATCATGCTTCTTCTTCAAATAATTGTGATACTTCTTTTGAGCATTATCTACAACATAATCAAGTAACTTAGAGTGGTACACTCGTTCGTTTTCATGTAAATCGAATGAATCAATTTCACTAGGATAATGTGCCTTAATATACTCATCAAATGCGTATTTGTTTGATACTTCGATTCGAAACACTTCATAAATATACTGCAAGTGCATTGCATCGCCTTCTGCATCTTCCACATTCTCAATATATTCAAGCCACTCAGCTTTAAAAGCTTTGGTCTTTGGGCAGTTCTTAAACATTAGTGAATGCGTTTTAGAAATTTCATGTTTCTTAAGCAAATGTTCTTCAATGAATTTTATCTCCATGGCAAGGGATTCATCAATTTCAATCGGCTTATCAGAACCTTTTACCTTACCTTTCCATGAATATATTCTGCTAATTAGTTTCAACTTCTCTGCTTGGTTAAGTACAGTCTGTATTTGTCCTTTAGCAACCTTAGTTAACGTGTAAGCAAGGTCTTGGAATATCTTCTCTTCTCCATCTTCTATAATTCCTAACCCAATCATGGATTGCTTATATGGTTTAAGTGCTTTTTCACTGAAAACGCCATTCATGATATCTTTTTCAGCAGAGGATATAAGTCCAAAATAGGTTGCCCATCCATTTCTAGTCCTTGCCTTATTATCAATATCATTCATTTTCCTCATAACCATGAGTGCTAAATGCTTTGAATGGGGTGGTGCTACTCCTTTATTAAATTGCCGTCTGTCTTCTTTCTTAGCTTTTACTTTTCGCTTCTTATCTGTGATGATGATTCGGTTCTTACCAATGCCTTTGTCCCTAACCTCTTCGTAATAGCATTCAATTTCTTTGATAAGAGATTCGTATTCACGTTTGTTTAAATTCCCATTATTCTTATTCAAAGATTTCATCTTTTCTGGTTTAAACTTCTTAACTGCATTTTGTAGTGTCCATTCTTTTGCCACCTTTTTACCTACTTTCTCCTTATTTTTCTTAATGAATTTAAAGATTAATTTCTGTGCAAGATTTACCTCTATATAAGGACATTTTTATATAAATATTTAGAGACAAATCTTGCACTGTTTTTTTGCCTTAGATTCGCTTTATCTTTACTAACTGTTTTGATATTTTCAGTTGATATTTTTTAATTTACGCTTATCTGAATCCGATTCAATGTCATAACCTAAGGTCATCCGTTCCATGTTCCCCTTAGACAACACAAAAAAGGAGCGAATCTACACACAATCTACTCCGTTAGAAAACACACTTATCCCTGTTAAATATAGGCAAAAAATTAACCTACTCCTATGATTACATCATAGGCATACAGAAATATATAAGTGTGCCTCCTTAAGAGGCGATTGCATGTAAATTCACTCCTTACATAGTTTATTTGTTTGATATTTCATTTAATTATTAATGTTTAAGTTATAACATTATAATACTATTAATACTGTAATGCAATATATTCTTTCATGTTCTATCTACTAGGAACGTGTAGGATATTCTGTAGGATGCGAGAAAGGAATTGTATATACGTTTCGAAATTTACTTTAGAAATACTTACTATCGGGATATTTTTACTAGATAAAAATATCCAAAAATTCGTCTCGTATCGGAAATTTACAGCCGTTTCTGGCGTGGATTGAGGTGCTATAGCATTTTAGTTGAAGGAAATAGCATAAAACGTGGAAAATATCCCCCTTTTTTTCTCCAACTAAAAAGCAACCATGTAATTGCTTTTGACTTTCTTTTATTGTTTCTACAACTAGCAATATCTACCTTGGTGAACATCTCTCAACTTATTTTGAACGTTGTTATAGATACCATAAAGTACATGTTCATTCCCTAGAAACTTATATGTATGAATTTTTTCAGAAATAATTGCTCTTATCGCTAGTTCTGTATAGATTTTTACCTAGATTGGTTATAAATTCGTTAACTTGACCTATATTGTTTTTCTTTTTTCCATATATAGAATGAAACTTCAGATGACAATCATGACAAAATGTAATTCCATTATCGACATTATATCTAAGTTCTTTGCAATCTTTCCAATTTATAATATGGTGCGCATGTAATTCTACTTGAAAATCGACTTCACCCTGTTTTGCTCCACAACATTGACATCTGTACTTATCTCTGCCGAAAACCATTTTTCTCCAACTTTGGTATTCACCTGTCGCTCTTTCAATCCTATGATGCGCAGCTCCACCTTTCCAGACAGGGGAGTTTTCCCCCTTAAACATCTCTCTATACTTAGGATGTTGCATATGACTTTCATGTCCATATTTTCTTAATGAAGTTTTCTTTACTCTTTTTTTATGCTCTTCTGTCTGTGTATACCATTCCGAACCATATTTCTCGATACTCGTCTCTCTACTTCTTTCTTTTACTGTTTCTAATTGAAATACATTTTGTACTCCATACTTTCTGATAAGGGTTTCACTAATCTTTTTCTGAACTGAATCTGCTCTGATATGATGGTTAACACCATATTTAATTCCATTTGATTCCATTATTTTTTTATCTATACAAGGTTGATTACAACAACAATCTTTTTTGGAAACTGCTTTCTTTTGAATATTAACCCGTGTTTGATACATTATAGAGTACTCATTCCCACAATAATCACATCTAATATTAATTATTGCAATACTCCCTCTTGAAAGGTGTTCTACTTTCACATCAAATTCTTCACCAATCCTTGTAAACTTATAACCGAGTTCTTCATATCTCTTTTTATTTCTTGCATTCCATTTAACTTTAACTATTTCTGAAATAATCAAAAGTAGCATCTCCTTATTCAACAATGTACCCATAGCTGTTCTAATACCCCAATTATCCTTTAATAAACGAACCTCTTCTTAGGATTCACACTTTAAACGTTCATAAAACTCCTACTTCTTTAAATACATTCTTCTCCTTAATAAATCACTTATTATTAAATTTACTATTTCTAGCATGTCCATTTTTTTCATCCATATACTCATTTTCATATAATTAAATTTTGATTATTATATAGTGTGCTAGTGTATTAGTTACACACTAGAAAAACAAAAAGTAGATAGCCTTTATTTTGATGTTCCGCGTACAGTACCCAAGTTGTTCCTACTTTACGTTGTACCTTTAGCTTATTAAGAATACTGTTTAGCTTGCGAGCTGTCATATTCAAATCATGAGCGATTTCTGTGATTGTAAACGAATTTACACTATCCAGTACGTCATCATGATATTTCGCTTTCGGCTCAAGTACTTCTATTACTTCTTTCCGTTTAATAACTTTTGATTCCGCTAACTTTCTGGCTTCTTGCTCATATTGTAAATTGGTAGCAATTTCAATAAGAAATTCTGGTCTTGTTAATACTTTCTAGTGTTCTCAGTCATATAAGCACCATGTTTTCAGATGGAAGGTAGAAATTCATCAAAATACACCAATAATATTCTATATAGTATGAACCAAGACGCTTTGCCATATGTTTTTCTTCAAAACAAAAAGAGCCTCTATATACAGTTGTTGACAGATTGAATACCTATGTTTCAAAGTACATAATACAGTAAATAAAAAGAAGACAAATGCTCATCTTATAGGCATTTGTCTTCCTTTGTGAAAATAAGTATTTGTCAATGTCTCTATTATTACCTTACTTTTAACTACAAACGTATCACTTTAAAAGAATGTGAATGCAAGTACTCCATCATCCCTGCAATGTCAATTTCATTAGCGATATGTAATTTACTCTGTAAATCTCGAGGCAGATACGGAGAATATTTTGATACAAAGAACTCTTGTTCAAGTGTAGCATCCATCAATTTTTCAGCAGTCCATTTCGTTTCCTTAACTTGATTGATTACCTCATTAAAATCACCAAAAAACCCTTCAATGGTGATTCTTCCCACTCCATCCATTGATTTAACAGGCAGACCTAACGAACGAAGTGCCCAAACTAAGTTTCGAGAAATATTGGAACTTGTATAAGTTTCAAACACAATTTCCCCACTACTATCCCAAATTACTCGCTCGTTTGGATGAATTTTATATGCATGATAAGGTTTTCTGACATCAGAAATCGTCTCATATGCATCTTCATTTACATAACTAAATTCATTATTGGCACATAAAATCTCCATCATTTTTTCGCCAATCCGTTTATGTATTTTAATCCCTCCACCCGAATATCTAGGAGGTTTCCCGTTTACAGCTTTTTGTACATATATCTTATTTTTATCAAAATCAACATCTTTAATAGTCCATAACTTACCTGCCAGTATGATGTTATCTCCTACATTTACCACCATCATTTTATCTAGCATACCTATTTTTTTAATTCCTTCTAAAACAGTAAATTCTTCTGGAGTCAAAAATACAGCGTAAAAGTCTTTACTTCTAAGAATTCTCTCTCCTTCAATTCCAACAATTAGTTCATTTCTTCCTTTTATCCTTTCAAGATACTCATGCTCAATCATATGAAGAATGATTTTTTCTGTTATATATTCCTCAATACTGTGAAATACATGGTTTGCTTTAATCTTGGCAATGAGGCTTTCTAACGTAATTCCATTGGTCTCTTGGCAAATAGAGATAATTTGATGAAACAAAATATCATACAGGGCTGAGTATCCTTTGGCTGGTTCAATCCATTTATCCAATATAAGTTCCATTACGGCTAGGGATTGAATTAAACTATCCGTTTCAGTAGAATACAGTTGAAGCATTTGATTGGCATCTTTTTTTCTACCAGAACGACCTAATCGTTGTTTTAAGGAGGATACCGTAAATGTGCTATCAATCTGAATGACTATATCTACATCACCAATATCAATTCCAAGTTCAAGTGAGCTTGTTGCAATTATGCTTTTGGGTATGTTTGATTCAATCATTTTTTTTTCAACATATTCCCGCTCTTTTTTATCAATTGATGAGTGATGAGCATAATAGGTTTCCCCCATGCCGTCTCTCTCAGCTAAACGATTTAGAAAAACAGTTGCTTCTTCTACCTCTCCCCTACTATTACAAAATATAATTGCTTTTTGGTTTTTCGTTAACTCTCTTATATCTTCAAACAATTCAACAGGTTTCTTGCGGTCCTCCTCTGTTTGAAAGTGCATTAGATAATAGAGAAGCTCCTTACTATTCCCCTTTACCTCAATAATTTCTACATTATCACTATCCTTATAATTCACCCACTGTTTAACTAAATTGAAATTATCTATTGTAGCTGACAGTCCAATGATTCTCGGTCTTTGTTCTGTGTATTGTTCTATACGAGACATTAGTGAACGTAGTTGAACTCCCCGCTCCGTATCTATAAATGAATGAATCTCATCAATTACAATGAATTCCAGTCCTTTGAACAAATGTCTGATATGTTCAGTACGATTAATAAATAAACTTTCAACCGATTCTGGCGTAATTTGCAAGATGCCCCCAGGGTTCTTAATAAATTTATTTTTTCGACTTTGACTAACATCTCCATGCCACTTGTGGATTGGAATATGGCTATGTTCACACAGCTTTTCAATACGTTCAAATTGATTATTGATAAGAGCTTTTAAGGGTGAGATATAAAGCACCTTCAACTGCGTCTCTGCCCCTTCTTCTATTAAAGAAAGAATAGGTAAAAAAGCTGCTTCTGTTTTACCAGAAGCAGTCCCAGATGAAACAATTACATCTTTTGTACTTTCCATAATGGCAGGAATAGTTTTGTTTTGAACAGGTGTGAACTTTTCCCATTTCATGTCCCAAATTTTTTTTTGCATGGTTTTAGAAAGCATTTGAAATGAACTACTCATTCCCTTTACCTACCCTTCCACTCTAGAAAATCGAGAACGAACATCTGTTAACGGCTTTTCTGCTTCCTTTTCACCGAATAATTCTGCTCGATTGAATCCCGGATTTTGATGAAGAATATTTAGGGCACTAATAAAGTTCTTAATGACATCACCAACAGTCAGATGTTCTTCCGCACCAGGTCTAGCGTACTCTTCCCGAATAAAATTCATGATTTCATTATCTGTTATATCACTCTCATACCCATAATGAACAGCATGTATATCCCTCGTTTTTTGCAGTAATACAAACGTTTCATCATGCTTTAATGGTGTTAATCTAATTACAGGTTGTGATAAATCACGGTGCTCTATTGTTTCAAAACGATTTGGTTGAAGTCTCCGTTTCAATGCACCATAACTAAATAACCCCCGACGCTCATCCTCTAGAAACTCGGGTGTTCCACCAAGAGTAATATATAATCCTTCCACATTTCCTTGTAACGTGTCATTGTAAATTTTTAAAATAGTTTCATAGTTTTTATCTCTTGTTTGAGGATGTGTAATTTTGTATAAATTAATAGCCTCATCCAGATTAATAACTAGGCCAGCATAGCCAATTTGCTTTACAAATTGCGACAACACTTTAATATATTCGTAGTAATTGCTATCGGATATGATATCACGAACCCCTAAATCAGAACGAGCCTCTGTTTTTGTATTGTATTCACCTCGAAGCCAGCGCAGGGCACAACGTTGAAGCTCGCTATTATCTTCAACGAATCCTTTGAAGTATAACGATAACACCCTAGCGAAATCGTAACCTCCCACTAATTCATCCATTTTTGAAACAACACTTGTAATTTTTTTTTCTACATCTTTGATGAAGCTTGGATTATCAAATTCAATAGAGCCATAACCATTCTCTTTTACTACACTCATTTGAACCTCACTAATCCACTTATCTAAAATAGTTGGTAAAGCTCCGCCCTCTGGAACAGTGGAAGTAGCTAAATTCTTTATCAATTCGGTGTAAGTTGCTACTGCTTTTCCTTCACTTCCATATAACCTTCTTTCTGGTGTGAAATCTGCTTTCGCTACAACAAACTTTTCATTAAAAGCAATTTGTTGAATGAGCGCTTGAATAAAGCTTTTCCCACTTCCGAACGGTCCAATAAATATTTTCATGAAAGATGACCCTTTTTTTATATTATCTAAATCACTAAGGATTTGTTTCGCTTCATCAGAGCGCCCTACCATAATATATTGTAATCCCCGACTTGGAACAACCCCGCCTGCAAGAGAGTTTAGAATTGCCGAGGAGTCTCTTTTTTTAATATTCATGTACTTGTAACTCCTTTACCTTTTCCATAATATGCTCGTATTCTTCGTAAACAACAATTTCATCACCTTGATTTTCAAGAAAATTGTCACCTAAATATTCATTTGCTTTTTCGTTAAGTTCGTTTAGGAACATTCCAATCATGATACCTCTTTGCTTTAGAAACTGTATTGCTTCTTCATGTCGATATTGACCATTTTCAAACCGACTTAAAAACTCAATTTCAATATCCGTTAGGGATTCGATGAATTCATCTTCCCCCTCAACATCAATGTTTCCTCCTAGTGCCGACAATAAATTTGTCTCCAAACTAGATTCATCCTTCTCTGCAATTACCTGTACATCCAAATCACATTCCGTGTCCAAACGAACCGCTTCTTTCGTTTCAGATTCCATAACCCCTTTTATTGGCTCATCCTCTATTTCATTTCTTGAATCGATTGTATTAATAAGTTCGTCTGTTTCATTTTGTAGTTGTATAATTTTCTCTACATTAAATTCTATTGTAGGTTTAGTCGATTCTACTTGTTTTTCAACCGTCTCTTGAGGAGGTAATGGTATCTCACCATCTTTCTCTTGATGTTCGGCATTTTGAACCACCTTGAATCTCTTATTAGTCTCTTTAGCTGCTCTAGAAAAATGCTCCATCATCATATTTTTAAACCCTTCCGGCAGAAATCCCTCTTCAACTTTTATCTCCCGCTTCTCGCCATTCAAAATTCTCGCTACATTTTCAGATAGACGGAACAAAGCCGTTACTTCATTATATAGTTCTTCAGTTGGTCTTATTCGCTCCACACCAATATGAATTTCATTATAGCCACGTCCTACTACAGCAGAAGAAAATAAACGTCTAATTTCTCTTTCCTTTTTTGTTTGAAACCATCGGCTAATTAAATCGTTCCTTTCTTCTTTATATATTCGTTGAAGTAAAGGTATACTTTCTTTAAATATCTTGAATACTTTATTTTTATGTTCTTTATAAAAGACAGTTTCTCTATAGTTTCTAACATACGGCTTCCATGATGTAATCGATATTTTTGAAAGTTGGTCTACTTTTTCTTTTAATTGGTTATATAAAGGGGGAATATCCCCTCTTTCTACAGACCACTCTTCAGCTAATGCTTGTTCTCCCAACTCATATAACATGTCTGCTATCCACTGTTTTAAATAACGTTCTAATTTCGGAAGTCTTTCTACATAATTTTCATAAAGCCTCACCAACATACTGACATTAAATGACGCATTTGGGTTAAATGAATAGTTTAATAATTCATAGGTAAACAAAAACACATAACTTAAGTCAACCTCTATGTAATTCCCTTTTAATACTTGGTCCCTCCAGTAAAAATACCAGTCTCTTTGTTTTGAATTTAGCATATCAAATGTCGTCCAATACGCTTGCAATGGGACTTCCTGACATATCCCCCCACTCTCTCCTGCATATCTTAATGAATCCTGCACAAAACTTTCACGAGAATGAGAAAAAGTGACTTCGATAGAAATTCCATTTCTTGAATGAACCTCTCTCTTTGGATGTTTTATCCGTTCGATATCCGCCAAAATTTCTTTTGAAGTCTGCAGGTGCCTATATTTAGGGAGTACAATATCTTCTTCATTGTAAAATATTAAATTATTTCTAGCATTATCAATCACTGGTTTTATTGCTTGTGTCACCTCTTGTTCTATCACTTCTGATAAAGTTGGCGAAAGCTCTGTGTTACTACTTATATCTTGATTATCTTCTAGTTGTTTATGCCATTTTTTTATAAAAAACATATCAAACCACCCTAAGAAAACAGGGATATACGTCCAACAAAAAAGGAGATATAAAGTTCCTCTGATATATTTCTTGTAATAAAATGCATGCGCACCCAGTCCCCCTAGAAAGAAAGCTAACATATAACCGACTGATTTTGATTTATGCTTCACTTCTTCCCCTCCTTTTCTTTTTAATTATGAAATTTATGTTTATATCCTTATTATATAATGCTTAAGAGTTCAAAAGAAGAATAGAGAATTATTTTATCTTCTTTTAGATTTCATTAAAGACTTTTTATAACAAGCTCCCAATTCCAAAATTCATTCGTATCGAATATGAATTATACATAATATCGTGTGAATTAGGGAGCTATGTATCCCTTCTTTAATAAGAGGGCTGTAAAATGTGAAAAATAGCCCCCACTACACAAAAAAAGGAATGAGTTACCTCATTCCCTTTACCATTATACAGACAGTTAAGGACATAAATTTTGTGGTCACAAATGGTCACAGAATTTACAATAACCATTGCTTTTTTAATAGAATTCCATTTATACAAACCCGTGAAAATGCCTTTAAATCAATGTTTTTCCCGTAGCTCAGCAGGGAGAGCGCCACCTTGACAGGGTGGAGGTCGTGAGTTCGAGCCTCTCCGGGGTCATAAAATACGATGAAATGACGTTCTATCAACGGATAGAGCGTTATTTTTATGCGATGATTTACTCATTGATTTAGCCGACAGGGTTACGGTACACCGCCAAACTGTATGTCGGTATGGAAACCTCCTATTTCGTTATAAAACGAAAAGGGGGTTTTTTGTTTGTCTTCTAATCGTTTGAAAGGTAAACGTATAAAACAAACGCGTACTACTCGTCGTACCTTAGACGATTTACACGTTCTATTTACAACATTCACTCACGTAAAAGAAGCCGAAGGACGAGCGCCTGGTACCTTACGTCAATACCGTGAAAACTTTCATTATTTTATCGAGTATTTAAACGAAAAAGATATAGCGCATAATTTAGTCGCTCTTGATACAGATATAATCCGAAACTATGTCCTTTATATGCGAAATGAAAAAGTTAAATTCGAGGGGCATCGTTTTAAGAAAGAGAAATATATGACGGTTGGTTTGTCGGAATCTACCGTTAATACTAGACTAAAAACTTTACGAGCATTTAGCCGGTATTTATATGAAGAACGAATAATAGACGAAAATCCTTTGCTAAAAGTTAAAAATCTTAACGAACCTTTGGAGGAAATCGAAACGTTATCTTTAGTTGAAGTAAAACAACTACTAAACGCACCTGACAAAAGAAAATTTAGCGATTTTAGGGACTTCGTATTAATGAACGTTTTACTAGATGGAATGCTACGGATTAGCGAGGCTTTAACGTTAACTATTAACGATATCGATTTTGAGGATAACGTTATACATGTAAGAGGACGGAATGCAAAGAGTAGAAAATATCGGATAGTCCCAATACAGAAACAGACGAGCAAATTTATTATCGAGTTGATAACGGAGAATAAAGTTGATTTCGATAGTGAATATATATTCTTAACCAACTAAGGCGAACCAATCGATAAGGACCACTTTAATAAGCGTTTAAAGTCATTCGCTAAGAGAGCGGGAATAAAGAAAAACGTACACCCGCACTTATTCAGACATACGAGTGCTACCGCTGCATTAGAGTCAGGCATGGATTTACGCCATTTACAACTCATATTAGGTCACAGTGATTTACGGATGGTTATGCGATACACTCATCTATCAAAACAATCGCTAGTAGATCAGCAGAATCAACATTCGATAATTAAACAGGTCGTTGCACCTTTAAATAGAGATCGGAAAACTAATAGAACTCATTTTTAAGACAAAAAAATAGAGCATCCGCCAAGACCACATATAAGCATACAAACCCACAACATCGGAATTAAATTCAGGTAATAACGTGTATAGTCTTACCAGCGAATTCGATACACGTGAAAAACCGGTAGGATCGCCGAAATGTTTTTTAAGTGTATCTTCCGCTAGGATATCTGCATCTTCAGTTTCTTTTTCCATACAAACGTCCTCCTTCGTAATTTTTACCGCCTATACTTATTAGGACGCGAGCGGGTCCTTCGTCGCGCATTTTCCGATTAAATAAACGTAAAAAAGAACGTGTAGGCCGCACGCTCTTTACTCGTTCTATATATAAAATTGCCGTCATCGTTTTCGTCTTACCTTGCCCGGGTTTGTTTTCCGACCAGATGCCGCTGGTTTAATTCTGTCTCTCTAGTACCGCTTCAATAAATTCTGCGGCGCTCATTTCGTGTATATTTACGATTGTCGCTCTGCAATAAATTTCGACTGTTCTATAACTATCCGTATCATAAATCGTTAAATCCTTTTTACCGCGTTCGCACAAAGGTATTTCTCGGAATTATTGCCTTTTAGACTCTAAAAAAAATTCCCCAACAAAGGTTCTCTGTCAATATAAAAATTTATACTAATATGGTATAATTTTCATGGTTTATTAAGTATAGAAAGGATTCAAGTAATGGGCAAATTCCAAAGTAATTTACAAACAGCAACACAAATTGCTACGAAAATGGGATTAGCCTCTGACAGGCTTCAAAGTGCAACAAGTCGTTCTATAACAAAGGCGACGCGTACAACACTATCTGTTAATTCCAAAGCACAAGAAGCGAATCAACAAGTTTTAGATTTAACGAAACAATTTTCTGCTGCTTTTCAACAAGCGATTGATAATATTCATTCGGTAGCTAACGATTTTGAGAGAATGGATAACGAACTTCAAAATATTTTTCGCTAATGTAATAACCTACGTAAAGTAAAACGGTAATAGTATACTTGGACGATATGTCGAAAGAGGATCAAATGGTGCTTTAGATGTGGAAAATGCTGTGATTGTTTTGAAAAAAGATAACCAAGGAAGTTTTATTATTACAGGATATCCAGAAAAGTAGAGGAGAATTTGTATGGAAAATAAATATAGCCATTATGAAGAATTAGGTGATTTCTTAGCAGGAACATTTCACCAAGATATTGAATCACCTGAGGAAGCTCTTAATGAATTTATAATGGAAGTTACTAAAATATGTATCGAAAATACTAAAAATGATATACTTTTGTTTTTAAACAGTAATCTAACTGATAGTGAAAAAGAGGAATTTATTAAATATAATGCTTACATTTATTTCCCTGCATTAAACTTAACAGCTATAGAATGGTTACAGCAGACCCTTGAAATACTAAAAGAAGCTATAAAAAGTAAAGAATAAAAACTAAACAAAGCCGACTCAGCTTGATATGAGTCGGCTTTACTATTACTTCACACTCACATACGCATCACTAGCCGTAATGTAGTACGTAGTTCCTTTCAAATTACTAATTAGAGAATGGATTCGAAATACCGTCTGGACAGTTTAAAGCATTATAAAAATTACTTTTTGCCATTTCATAGCCATCTTTAATAAGATAAGTATCGCCTATTGCTGTATATAACCAAGTACTTGCTTCCCAATCCGTCTTTGGTGCTGGCACCATATCTAAAGCCACTAAATATTTCTCTATTGCTTGATCAAATTGTTCTACTTCAAATAGAATATCTCCCTCTTCACACAGTTGTAAAATTTGATTGTATACTTTGTCATCTAGTTCCAATTCTCTTTACCTCCAATTATTTTTTAGTTGGTGGCAAATATCTCTCACCTAATTTAGCGCCTGCTGATCTATTTAAACTAAAATGAGATAATTCTCTATCTCCATATAAATAGCAAAAGAAAAACCAGCAACTTTAAAATTACTGGCTTATCTATTATTCATATTCGAAAAAACAATAATAATTGCTCCAAGCACATAATGCCCCGCTACCATCCACATACTCCGATCAAAGATCATAAGCGATAACCAAAGCGATATATTAATAGCAGCAAATAATACATATAAAATGAAGTCTCTTTTTTGTAGCGCCTCTCTATTCATCAAAATATAAATTGCACCGATAGGAGGCAGGATGAAGCAAAGGAAAAAAACAAACATTTTTCTTAACGACCATGGATATGAAGTTACTGTCTGCATATGAGTCTCCTTTTCACTTTATAGTACATGTAACATCGGTCTTACTATTCTATATTCGTCACTATAAGGCTCCTTTATGATTAAAGGGGAGTGAGGACCTTTTTCTTCTTCTATCACTGTGAATACTTCTGTTTTTTCTTGTAATATGTTGGATTCACTGTTTTTAGTAGGTTTTTTACTTGTTTCGATTTTCTTTGTTACTTCTCCGATCCTTTGCCCCACTTTTTCAGCTTCGGCAGGTTCGTGCGTTACATAGTATTCCTGATCCTCCCATACTAACATAGGTGGCACTTGTTCTCGTTTGTTACATATTATATAAGTAATACTAGCAATAAGTAGTAGGCATGTTAATAAAAAGAAGATAGTTTTTGTATTCATATACTATGCTCCCTATCTATCATTTTATTAAATTATATAATATCAATTATATGTAGTAAATGGATTATGTGGGAATTTTCGGATTTTAAACCAAAAAGAAAAACCTTACTACAGTAAGGTTCCATTTTTATATTCTATAGTGATTGATTTATTAAAACGATCATTACGATAATCGCTATAAACATAACAACTAAACAGCCGATCATTTTATAAAAGCCTCTTTTCGTTAACGTCCCACCTTGAACGTCTTTACGAATAAATAAGAATACGGCTAAAAATAATACAAGTCCAATGCCAAAAGCATACATCATTTGCATATGTTAATCTTCCTTTCTCTCTTCCATCTTAATATCTTTTCGCTAAAACAACAAATGAGATAAAAACTGTACTCATCGTAAGTGCCATCAGTATGTTCAATAGTTCAGTAGCAGATAGTGTAAGTATTTTTAAGTTTAAGCCGATAGAGAAAAGAAGGTAATATGCTGTTAATGCAAAAAAGCTGAAGAACATTCCTTTATAACGAATAAGTTTCATTCGCTCATCTTTTTCTTTAAATTGCGGGTGTAAGTAACTTAAGCAAAAACACATAATCATCATCGCAAGCAATGTATACGTTGGAGACGGTGGTGCAGAATGCGTCATTATGCCCGCTAATACCATGGTTCCACTCATAATAAAGAAAATAATTCCCATAATTAAAAAGTACTTTTGTGAATAATTCATTCCGATTCCTCCTCTTCTTTTCCTTCATAAATAAATACATGTTCTATCGTTGTCTGAAATGTTTTCGCTATTTCAAATGCTAACGGAAGTGATGGATCGTATTTCCCCTTTTCAATTGAAATGATGGTTTGTCTGGAAACTCCAAGTTTCTCAGCCAATTTTTCTTGAGATAGTCCAAATTTTTTTCGGTATTCGACCATTTTATTTTCCAAGGAAATTTCTCCCTCCTCCCTTATATCGAGTATATATGTAAAGGAAACTTTACGTCAAGTTTCCTTTACATTTATTTTGTTTATTTTTCGTTCTATTTATATAGAAGAAACTTTTTCATTTTCAGCACGTCTATTTTGAAATGAAACATGGAACACTGTAATGAACCGTTACTATATCTCCTCCTCTCTTTTTTTAAAATTTAATATCTCCCTATTTGTTTTATCCTTTTAAAATATTTCATTTATCTCTTTATTCCACGAAATGCGTTATTGGTTTTACGGTGTTTTTCGGCATATTTATAGAAACTAACTGTTTATGAAGCATTTTTTATGTTTAGCAACTTTTTTTGTAGAAATCCTTCACTTTCCTTTCAATATTTAACACTATCTAAATAAAGTTTACGATAAATTCATAATTTTTTATTTTTTATACTATATTCCGTTATATTGTTGTATAATATCAATGAAAGCGCTTATTATTTCAATATACATAATTCGAACTCTTTTTTATCGAAACATTCTAACTATTATATTTATATTTACATGCAACAATTTTAGTTATTTGTATAGGTATACCAAATATATCCACCCCATTTTTCTGTAGAATTACTTTATAACATGAAAGATTAACTTGGGTGATAAGTTATTGTGAATGTTTTTTTACAAAACAGATAAGTAATAGTGTTTGGTATTATGTAAATTATTGTAATAACATAAGAGTAAAGAAAACATTTACATTGATTATTGGTTCATCAATTATTGAAAAGAGCAAAATGCACCTTTTGTATGGAAAAAGGATTATATGCATTGGGAGGTTTAAACAAATGACGAGGAAGAATACAACGACAAACCCTTGGGCCAAGTTCCATGGTCCGAACCTTGGTTATGTTATTGAGCAGTATGATCTTTACGTAACTGGAGCAGGTTCTGTTGATCCGGAATTACAAGAGCTTTTTGAAATTTTTGGAGCTCCTTCGTTTCAAGATGATGTCGTAACAGGGGACAACACAGCAACACATTTTTCTCCTCAAAACACAGGGAACATTGAAAAAATTCTTAAAGTCGTTCAGCTTGTTGAACAAATTCGTTCATTCGGGCATACGTTGGCTCACATCAATCCGATGGAAGATGCTGCTAATGGACAATCTCTTCTTGAGAAAGCAATGAACGAACTGAGCGACGCTGACTTGAAAGCGATTCCAGCAAAAACAGTATGGCAAGATGCGCCAGAAGGTATTCACACTGCACTTGATGTAATTCATAGATTAAAAGACGTTTATACAAAATCTTTAGCTTATGAATTTTCTCATATACAAGATAGTGAAGAACGCGCGTGGTTACATCAAATGGTGGAATCAAATTCATTGCGTCAACCACTATCAAATAAAAAACGAACTGCTCTTTTAAAACGTTTAACAGCTGTTGAAGGTTTCGAGCAATTCTTGCATAAAACATTCGTTGGGCAAAAGCGTTTCTCTATCGAGGGCGTTGATATGCTTGTACCTGTTCTAGATGAAATTGTTCTCGAAGGTGCAAAGGGCGGCGTAGAAGATGTCATGATTGGTATGGCTCACCGCGGTCGTCTAAGCGTACTTGCACACGTATTAGAAAAACCATATAGTCACATGTTTGCTGAGTTCAAACATGCAAAAATAGAAGGCGCAGTGGCAAATTCTGGATGGACTGGCGACGTGAAATACCATTTAGGTAGAGAACAAGTCGTTAGTAACGAAGAAGTTAGCACTCGCGTTACATTAGCAAATAACCCAAGTCACCTTGAGTTCGTTAACCCTGTTGTAGAAGGTTTTGCACGTGCGGCTCAAGAGAATCGTAAAAAATCTGGTCTTCCAGAACAAGATACTTCAAAATCATTCGTAATTTTAGTTCATGGTGATGCTGCATTCCCTGGTCAAGGTATTGTATCTGAAACGTTGAACTTAAGCAGATTGAACGCGTACCAAACAGGCGGAACAATTCATGTTATCGCAAACAATGCAGTTGGCTTTACGACTGATAGCTATGATTCTCGTTCTACGAAATATTCAAGTGACCTTGCAAAAGGTTTCGATATTCCGATTGTTCACGTGAACGCTGATGATCCAGAAGCTTGTCTTGCTGCTGCTAACCTTGCGATTCAATATCGTACATTGTTCAAAAAAGACTTCTTAATCGATTTAATTGGTTACCGCCGCTACGGTCATAACGAAATGGATGACCCAGCAGTTACGCAACCACAAGTGTACAAAAAGATTAAAAATCATCCAACTGTAAGAGCGATTTATGCAGATCAATTACAAGCTGCTGGTGTTCTAAATGCAGATGAGGTTGAAACAATGACTCAGTTTATACAAGAGCAATTAAAATCTGACTATGCACAAGTACCGCCAGCTGATACGAGCGCTGCAACAATTGACGTTAAAGTGCCAGATGTTGTTGCAAAAGGCATTCAGCCAATTGATACTGGTGTTGAGATTGACTCACTTCGTGCAATTAATGAAGGTCTACTATCTTGGCCAGAAGGCTTTAACGTATATCCGAAAGTAAAGAAAATTCTTGAACGCCGTAAAGACGCTCTTGAAGAGAACGGTAAAATTGAATGGGCACTTGCTGAGTCATTAGCATTCGCTTCTATTTTACAAGAAGGTACGCCAATTCGTTTAACTGGTCAAGATTCACAGCGTGGTACATTCGCGCACCGTCATATCGTATTACACGATACTGATACAAATGAAACATATTCGCCATTACATCGCTTGCCAAACATTAATGCATCCTTCTCTGTTCATAACAGTCCGTTATCAGAAGCTGCTGTTGTTGGTTACGAGTATGGTTATAACGTATTCGCTCCAGAAACTCTTGTTATGTGGGAAGCACAATATGGTGACTTCTCAAATACTGCGCAAGCATTATTTGATCAATATGTTTCAGCTGGAAGAGCAAAATGGGGTCAAAAATCTGGTTTAGTTCTTCTATTACCACACGGTTATGAAGGTCAAGGACCAGAGCATTCTAGTGCACGTCCTGAGCGATTCTTACAGTTAGCTGCTGAGAACAACTGGACAGTTGCAAACTTAACGAGCGCGGCACAATACTTCCATATTTTACGTCGTCAAGCATCTATCTTAGGAACAGAAGCTGTTCGACCATTAGTATTGATGACGCCGAAAAGTTTATTACGTCACCCACTTACGCTTTCAACTGCTAGTCAGTTAAGCGAAGGACGTTTCCAACCTGCTCTAGAACAAGAAAACCTTGGCATGAAACCAACTAAAGTAAAACGTCTTGTTTTAAGCACAGGTAAAATGGCGATTGACTTAGCAGCAGAAATTGAGTCTGGTAAACATGAGTATAACTTAGATGAAGTTCATGTCGTTCGTATTGAACAGCTGTACCCATTCCCTGCTGAGAAAGTTCAATCTATTATTAAACGCTTTAAAAACTTAGAAGAAATTATTTGGGTTCAAGAAGAACCTCGTAATATGGGCGCATGGCATTACATGGCTCCAATTCTGTTCGAACTTGCTGGAGATAAAGTGAAAACAGGTTACATTGGACGCCCAGATCGCTCTAGCCCATCTGGCGGCGATCCATTCGCTCACAAAGCTGAGCAAGAACTAATTGTTGCACACGCTTTAGATGTGAAGTATAACTTCCGTCAAGATAAACAAGAAATTGAAGTTTTCAGCAACTGAAAGTAACAATGAAGGTTTCTAGCTTGTTCCCCGGGCAGATCTTCTGCCCAGGGGCAGGCTAACAAATGGAGATTACCGAAGACAAAAGAAGAAAAAACACACCGTTAGGCAAATAAGGGGAGGACATTTAAAATGATCGAAATTAAAGTACCTGAGCTTGCAGAATCTATTACTGAAGGAACTATCTCACAATGGCTTATCAACGTAGGCGACAAAGTTGAGAAAGGTGGCAGCGTTGTTGAGCTTGAAACTGATAAAGTCAATGTAGAAATCATTGCAGAAGATTCAGGTATTGTATCGAAGTTACTAGGCGAACCTGGGGATACAGTTGAAGTTGGCGCAACTATCGCAATTTTAGATGCAAACGGAGCACCAGTTGCAGTAAGTACACCTGCACCGGCTGCTGAACAGCCAAAACAAGAAACAACTGAGGCACCGAAAGCTGCGGCTCCAAATGCTGAGCAAGCTGCAACTTTACAAGGTTTACCAAATACGAACCGTCCTATCGCATCACCAGCAGCTAGAAAAATGGCTCGTGAATTAGGAATCGACTTAAACGACGTACGTAGCACAGATCCACTTGGACGTGTGAGACCACACGATGTACAAGCTCATGCTGCAGCTCCAAAAGAAGCACCAGCTGCTCCAAAAAGTCCAGCTCCTGCTCCAGTTGCAAAAACGGAATTCGAAAAACCAGTTGAGCGCGTGAAAATGTCCCGCCGCCGTCAAACAATTGCAAAACGTCTTGTAGAAGTTCAACAAACATCTGCAATGTTAACAACATTTAACGAAGTTGATATGACTGCAATCATGGAATTACGTAAAGAGCGTAAAGACGCTTTCGAGAAAAAACATGATGTACGTCTTGGTTTCATGTCATTCTTCACAAAAGCAGTTGTTGCAGCATTAAAACAATTCCCATTATTAAATGCTGAAATTCAAGGCGATGAGCTTATCATTAAAAAATTCTATGATATCGGTATTGCAGTAGCAGCTCCAGATGGATTAGTTGTTCCAGTTGTACGCGATGCTAACCAATTAAACTTCGCTGAAATCGAAAGCGAAATTCGTAATTTAGGTATGAAAGCACGCGATAACAAACTTTCATTAAAAGAGTTACAAGGTGGTACATTCACAATTACAAACGGTGGTGTATTCGGTTCTCTAATGTCAACACCAATTCTAAACAGCCCACAAGTAGGTATTTTAGGAATGCACAAAATCCAAGTACGTCCAGTTGCAATTGATGCAGAACGTATGGAAAACCGTCCAATGATGTACATCGCTTTATCTTACGATCACCGTATTGTTGATGGTAAAGAAGCAGTTAGCTTCCTTGTTGCTGTTAAAGATATGCTTGAAGATCCAAAATCATTATTATTAGAAGGTTGATGGATTAATAATCTATTACAGGCTGTAGAATGAATTATTCTACAGCCTTTTTTTATTGCGTTCATACGGGACAAATTTCATAACATAAGCTAATAATGTATGCCTAAAACGTAAGGAGGATTAAAATGAATAACCTTCCAATTGATGCAAAACTTAAAGCAAATAAGGATACTTTTTTCCTCCCCGACTCAAACGGGGGTGTCTATTTTCGAAATAATGCCAGTTCATTTCGTATGGACGGTGATGGAATTTACAACTGGATTGAAAAATTAATGCCAATGTTTAACGGGAATTATTCTTTAGCAGAAATAACCGATGGTCTCCCTCTCCCCTATCAAAATCGTGTATTTGAAATTGGAGAGATTTTATATGAAAATGGTTTCGTTCGGGATGTAAGTCAAGATGCACCTCATGAATTAAATAGCGCATTACTTGATAGATACGCTTCACAAATTGAATTTTTAGAAGCTGATTCTCATTCAGGCGCTCTAAAATTCGAAACGTATCGCGCGGCAAACGTCCTTATAATTGGTTCTGGAGATATGCTTACTTCCTTAGTTTCTTCTTTATTAGAATCAGGATTACCTACCTTTCATTACCTTGTTACAGATTATGAGGAAACAAATTACGATCGCATTCATGAGCTAGTAGAACTTGCACATGAAGTTGATGATCATGTCCTTGTTCAGGAAATAGATACGACAATTGATCGTCCCCTGCATGAAGTGTTCGAGCCTTTCGACTGGATTTTGTATGTTTCTCAAAATGGAGATATTGAAGGCCTAAGAGCAGTTCACACGATTTGTAGAGAAGTAGGAAAGAACTTCATACCTGCCGTCTGTTTATCAGCACTTGGTATAGCCGGCCCTATCGTAACAGCTAATCGTGAAGAATGCTGGGAATCCGCATGGCACCGGCTACATGAAACGACTTTACAAAATGAACATTCATCAGCATCATTTTCACCACTCCCATCTGCAATGTTAGCAAATATAATCGTATTTGAATTACTTAAGCATGTCGCTGATGATTCTTACCGAGAAAAAGAACCACAATTCTTTTTATTAAATTACGAAACACTCGAAGGAGCATGGCATCCTTTTATAAAACATCCTCTCGCAACTGATGAAAGTTTTACAATTGATACGATAGAAAATCTTTCTGAACAACTTGAACAGCGGTCCAACCAACATACCTCAACTGATTTATTCCGCTTTTTCGACTCATTAACTTCTAAAGAAGCTGGTTTATTCCATGTATGGGATGAACAAGATTCATATCAATTACCGTTATCACAATGCCATATTCAAGTAGCTACCCCACTATCAGATGGTCCTGCTTCCCTCCTGCCTCTTATGACTTGTGGTGGTTTGACTCATAATGAAGCGCGCCGAGAAGCTGGTTTAGCAGGAATTGAAACATATGTAGCAGAAATTATGCACCGACTTATTCCGGAACATAACGATATCGGTATCGGTGCTGGAGAAACGATGACAGAAGGTGTATACCGGGCACTGCAACAACATTTAAATAACAAATTGTATGAGCGGCAGTCACATATGCTAGAAGAAATTACGACGATTGATTTAACTGCAATTCATGATAAACATTGTAGATTTTATTACGATGCTCTCTCTACAATTCATGAAACACCTAAAATAGCAGTAAGCGAAGAGATTCTCAGCTTTCCTGTCGTTTGGGTCGGTATAAATGATCGCTGGTACGGTGCATCTAATATTAATATGACGTTAGCCTTACGAAACGCACTACAACTATCACTTCTTCATATTCAAAATGAAGAGACTCCTTACAGAGCTAATATCTTGCCTGAATCCTCTATTATTTTATATGACACGGATTCTTTTAGAGTGGAAATACAAGCGGAAGAAGAAGTTCCAGGTGTGCAATCTGTGCAGCTTGCCTTGCAACATTTAGAAGAACATAATTTTTATCCATTCGTGTTTGATTTAGCCATTGAATCATTTTTGAAAGAAAACTTAGATGGTGTGTACGGTGTATTAATTGCAAAGGAGGACAGTCTATGACTCAAAATATATTGCTTATAGGAGATGGCTTACTTGCAAACTATGTACATGATCAACTATGCAAACAATATTCTATCATTCGCCAACATAACCTTACAGAAGAACTCCCTGAAAATATTCATCTCGCTCTCGTATTACATGATGGCTCTCCTTCTACTATTCATCATGATGCCGAGCTAATGTTTCGGTCAAATCATATTCCATGGCTACGTGCATTCACTTCATTTGGTGAAGGTATTATCGGTCCTTACATTCATCCTCTTGCAACTGGCTGTTCCAATTGCTCTGATGGACGCCGCTTTATCGCCGGCTTTGATCAACAAGAAATGTGGGAACTACAGCGGAAATATACGTTAATGGAAGATAATGTCACAAGGCGTGATGTACGTGCCACCCAAAATGGTATGTTACAAATGTGCCATCTTATTCGTGCAGAAACAGAGAAAATATTAACTCTTAACCATTCTTCTTTAGAAAATGAACTCATTTTACTAAACTTACAAACACTGCAATGTACGCGGCATTCTTTTCTTCCCGATCCGCTCTGCCCTGTATGTAGCAATTTGCCTGATGATACGGCAGATGCAGCTGCGATTTCGTTACAACCGAGCTTAAAAACAAGCGAAGCAGCATATCGCTGTCGTTCCATTCATGAACTAAACACATTTTTAACGAGAGATTATTTAGATTATCGCGTCGGTATGTTGAACGGAAAAATGCAGCATTCTTTATTACCATTTGCTGACGTTATTATAAACATGCCATTAATGTTTGGAAATGAAGGTGTTGCAGGCCGAACTCATTCATTTGCAATGAGTGAAGCGACTGCTATTTTAGAAGGTCTAGAACGATATTGTGGTATGTCACCTCGAGGAAAAAAGACAAATGTACACGGCAGTTTTCGTGAGTTAGAGGATCATGCACTTAATCCCCTCTTGCTCGGTGTACATACAAATGAACATTATAATCGTAATAGTTTTCCGTTTAAACCGTTTGATCCTGACTATGAACAAAACTGGGTATGGGGCTACTCTTTATTACAAAACCGGCCACTTTTAGTTCCTGAATCAATTGCTTATTATAGTCTCGGTCATCGAGATGCTTTCGTGTATGAAACATCAAATGGATGTGCAATTGGTGGTAGTTTAGAAGAAGCAATTTTTCACGGCATTTTAGAAATTGTAGAGCGTGACGCCTTTTTGCTCACTTGGTATGCCGAATTACCTCTCCCCCGCCTTGATCTTAGTTCAGCAAATGATACGGAATTACAATTAATGATTCAGCGGCTGTACACGATTACTGGGTATGAATTACATGCTTTTAACGCAACGATGGAACACGGTATCCCAAGCTTATGGGTAATTGCGAAAAATACGCGTGAAAATGGAATGAACGTTGTTTGTGCGGGAGGCTCTCATTTAGACCCTGTCCGCGCTTTAAAGAGTGCCATCCATGAAATAGCAGGCATGTTACTAATAGCAGACGATGAACTCGAACAAAAAAGAGAGCATTACGAAAACTGCTTACACGATCCTTATCTCGTTAATAAAATGGAAGACCATAGTATGCTGTACGGATTGAAAGAAGCAGAAGAACGTCTTCACTTTCTTTTACGTGACGATGCCCCGGTGCAGTCGTTCCAAGAAATGAATGCATTACAATCAGTTGATCTAGATTTAACATCCGATCTTCATCAACTTTTAAACCGTCTGCAGCAATCTGGACTTGATGTAATCGTTGTAGATCAAACAGTACCTCTTATAGAAAAAAACGGATTACATTGTGTAAAAGTCATTATTCCAGGCATGTTACCGATGACGTTCGGCCACCATCTTACTCGGGTTACAGGACTAGATAGAGTATATACTGTGCCGATGACACTTGGATATACAAACGAACCTTTAACGAATGAACAATTAAATCCACATCCGCATCCGTTTCCATAGTAAAGGAGGGGATTCTATGCAGCTAGATACTTTTTTACATCATCTCCATTTTTCAATTGATGAAATTATGCCAAATCATGAAGTGGACTGGGAAGATGCACCGCTTCCTTATAAATTATATCGAAATGTACCTGTCATCCCTCTCCCTTTAGAAATACCATTATCTTTACCTAACTCTTCTACTAAACCAACTTTGAAGGAAATTGGTCATTACCTTTGGTACTCATTTGGTTTAACCCAGTTATGCCAACTAAATAGCAAAAAAATTTTATTCCGAAGATCTATCCCTTCAGGCGGCGCTTTATATCCAAATGAATTGTATATATATTTAAAGATTGACGATTATCCAGACGGCATTTACCATTACGACACCGCGCATCACCGGCTTGTTTTACTTCGTGAAGGAAATTTCGATTCTTATCTTTCGGAAGCACTTGGCAATCGTTGTAACATACAGTCTTGTTTTGGTGCTATATTCGTATCTACTATGTTTTGGAAAAACTTCTTTAAATACAATAACTTTTCATACCGGCTTCAAGGATTAGATAGTGGTGTTCTCATCGGACAATTACTTGCATGTGCCAAACAATTCGGTTACACAAATGGTGTATATTTTCAGTTTCTAGACCGTGCAATCAATCATTTACTCGGACTATCAGAAAGCGAAGAAAGTGTGTATGCTGTTGTTCCTTTAAGTACAGAACCGCAAACTAATTGGTTTCACAATGATTACCGTGAAAATAAAACAGTTACTTCTCATGAGTTGTTACAGCAAATTCCGCCGTTAGCACACGAATATTTCGTTCGATCAAAGCAAGTATATAAACATCCTATGATAACAAAAATAAATGAAGCTTCTATGATCGAATCGACAGCACACTTCCACACACTACATCATGAAGAGCACTATCAACATCATGCGCACGCTGTACAGTTGCCGCAAGTAGAACGGTTATCGTATGATTTCTTACAACTTTGTAAAGAACGGTATTCCCCTGATGCTGACTTCACTTTAACGAAATGGGATGCAACAGGGCTCGCTACTTTACTACAAGAAGCGAGCCTCGCCTTCCCTTATTACAACGACCTTGATGGTCAGTATGTAAATGAAAATACGCGCGTCTCCTTATATGGATGTTTTTATAACGTAAAAGATATAGAAAACGGCGCTTATTCTTATAACAGCAAAAATCATTCCATACAACCACTTCGATACGGAGACCTTCGTTATCCCCTTCAATCTAGTATGACGATGGATAACGTGAATCTTTTTCAAGTACCGCTTTGCCTACATGTAGTCGGAAAGAAAGATTACTATACAAATGCATTAGGCTATAGAGGATACCGTATTCACCAAATGGAAGCTGGTATACTCGTTCATAAACTCGTTTTTGCTGCGACCGCGATGGGGATGGGCGGGCATCCATTACTAAGTTTTGATACAAATTCATGTGATCAGTTATACGGGATAGATACTGGAAATGAAACGTCTCTTATTCAAATTCCTGTTGGGGCGTATCGAGCGCGGAATTGGTTAAAAGGGGATTTGCGTAATTAGAAGCACGCCGGTGGACGGCGTGCTTTTTTTAAAGGACTTAATTTATAAAAAGCGAAATGAGTATATATTCTTACATAAAAGGAGAGTTTAACTTGAGCATTTTACAACGATTAATCCAGCAAGCAAAAAAACCTCGCGGGACAATTGGTTCTTCCATGCTTTGTATTATGAACAGTGCACATACGGGGCTAACAAATTGGGCATTACAGAAATTACATATAAAGAAAGATGCAATCATATTAGATATCGGTTGTGGCGGAGGTAAAACGATACACACTCTTTCAAAACGAACTCCACTTGGGAAAATATATGGGATTACTCCAATCAAGCTGTAAAAAATTCTCTACAGACGAATATAAAGGATGTTCAAAAACAAAAAGTCATTGTTCAACAAGCAAGCGTTTCTTCTATTCCCTATCATACGAACTTCTTCGATCTCATTACCGCTTTTCAAACACACTACTTTTGGCCTGATGTGGAACAAGATATAAAAGAAGTATTTCGCGTCCTACAACCGAACGGATCCTTTTTATTAGTGACTGAAACTTTCAAAATTCAATATCATATGGAGAAATGTAAAACGAATGAAGAATTAATAAACCTATTTTATAAAACAGGATTTAAAAGTGTGAAATGTTACGAAGAAAGAGGATGCCTTTGTGTAATAGGAAACAAATAAAAAAGCAGACCCTTTGAGGTCTGCTTTTTTACTAGATTAACTTAAAAATACTCTTAATTTGTCTCGCGAATAACCAATTTTTCGTACCGTAGTTATCATTTAAACTATCTAAATTGATAGATTGTCCATTAGCAAACTTTAATTCTAACGTTGTATTTTTGTCATTTGTTTTTAAGTTGCTATGTGTAATTGCTTCATACTTTAATTTTTCGATTTCAACATATTCATCTTTCTCTTGCCCAATCACGACATGATCTTGGAAGAAGAACAATACTTCTACTTTCTTACCGAAACAAAATACATTTTTCGTATAAATTAATGTCGCATTATCAAGTCCGACGCATACTTCTTTCATCTCTTCTACAACGTTTCCAAAGTCTTCTTCTTGTCTTGCATTTGATTCAGCAATCCATTCTTCGATTGTTTTCATATTAATTGCCATACTGTACCCCCTGGTTCGTCCATTGCTTTATTTAAAAATAAATACTATATGAAAATATAAGCGATAAGCACTATGTTTTCAAGGGTGAACGATATATTCGAAATAAAGTGAAACTTTAATTAGTGGAGGTTTTCTTCATCCCCCACTGATTATCAGCCCTCACTAATCAGGCTCTTACTGCCCGCAAATAGCGGGATAAAGTTAAATTTCAAAGTAATCTACTAGGGGCACCGATTTTATTATATTTTAAACGTTTGAACGAGACATTCTTCATCATCGATTAACTGTGTTTTTTCATCAAATTCGATGTTTAGCTCCCTATATACTTTCTTCCAAAAAGAAACAGCTGGTACATTTTTCACAAGTTCGATAACGAAATATTGTCCTCGTTTCTCTTTTAGTACACTCTCAATAACTTGTTTACCGATTCCTTTCCCCTTGTACTGATTCAATATAAAAATGTCATTTATGCTAAAGTCATTTTCTTTTTTCAAGTATGGACGTTCCAGTAGTAATAAAAATCCTACAATATTATTGTCACTTTTAATAAAATACGGAGTGATTCCATCATTTTCCCAAAACATGTGTAAATCTTCGTATTCAAAAAATCCATTTGCCCCAATCTTTATATTAGGAGTGAATGTAGAGAGGTCATGAAGATATAGTGCGTACAAATTACGTAATATTTCTTTTTCTGATTCTTGAACTATTTGAAATGTTACAAACATTTTTAATAATCCCCTTCCCTATATGTAACTGTTTCCCCCTCTTTATTATTCGCTAAAAAAGTTTACCTACCTTTGCAAAAAAAATAGCACTTAAAAAGTGCTATTCTGCTCTCCTTGCCGCTTGCTGAATTGGATCCCAAACACTGTTATATGGCGGTGCGTAACTTAAGTCGACATCTTCTAACTCGTGAATGCTCATTTTATTGAAAAGCGCCATTGCGATTACGTCAATTCGCTTATCTACACCTTCTTCTCCAATTACTTGTCCGCCCAATAATTGTTTTGTGTCCGAACGATATAGTAATTTCAAGTGAAGTGGCTTAGCACTTGGATAATAACCGGCCATATTTGTTGAATCTACATGAACCGTCTTATACGGGATGTTTAGCCCTTTTGCTTCTTTTTCATTTAAGCCTGTTCTTGCGAGCGTCAAATCCATAAATTTAATAATACCTGTACCTAACGTACCTTTAAAGGCTCTTCGTTTATCAAGCATATTCAGTCCAGCGAGTCGGCCTTGTTTATTAGCAGTCGTTCCGAGCGGGATATGATCATGAATTTCCTTTATAACGTGGTAATGTGTTGCGCAATCACCAGCTGCATATACGTCCTGCACATTCGTTTGCATATATGCATTTACTTCAATTGCTCCTTTATGATTTGTACGTATATTTGTTCCTTCAAGAAAATCAGTATTTGGCTTCACCCCAACCGATACTAGAACAAGATCTGCTTTATACGTCCCTTTATCCGTTTCAATTTGTTCCACTCTTTCATTTCCTTTAAACGCTTTTACATTTTCATTCGTTAAAATTTCAATATGATGTTTATCTGCTTCTTTATGTATATATTCAGCCATATCTGCATCATAAATCGTACCGATATGATCATTTCTCTCAATCATTCTTACTTTCTTACCAAGTTCGACGAATGTTTCTGCCATCTCCATTCCAATCGCACCGCCGCCAATAATCGTTACATCCTCAACTTTATTCGTTTCTAGCGTTTTTAATATACGCTCAGCATCAGGAATTGTTTTTAAAAGATGAACGCCTTGCAAATCTCGGCCTTCCCATTCTGGCATAACAGGACGCACTCCAGTCGCAATTAATAAACGATCGTACGGAAATTCAAAAACCTCTTTCGTCTCCGTATGCTCTGCGTACACCATTTTCTTTTCCGTATCGACTTTCGTTACTTCATGACGCACTTTCGCATCAATTCCGTATTTATCACGAAACGTCTTTACATTACGCGCGATTAATTTTTCCGTTGAAGCGATAGCACCACTAATGACATACGGTAATCCACACTGCGCGTACGAATAAATTTCACCTTTTTCTAACGTCACAACATTTGCATTTTCATCACTTCTAACAATTTGCATAGCTGCACTCATACCAGCTGCATCTCCGCCAATAATGACATAGTTCACTTTACCACTCCTTCTTTTTTACATACCTCTTTACGATTTCCATATTTTATAAAAACAACACCTACTCCCATTGTAAAGAAAAAGAATTTCACCTACAAATTTGGTGCACAAGACTATGCGCTACTAGGTACTCGTCGTGTCTTATAAGCAAGAAGTTTAATATGCTATAACAGTTACTATTGAAAGTAGGTGAAATATATGTGCGCCGGCCTTCTCGCCCAGCTTCGAGATGAACCGCAAGAACCGAAAGAACCGAAACCCGCCGTCTCACTTGACCAAGAATTTTCCATTAATGCAACAATATACAGCGCTCGTGCTTGGTTATCTAACGATGATACGTTTGCGCAAGATATTTGGAAAGCTACCCAATTCGCTTCAGCATCACATGCTGGCAAGTCCATCTTTCCAGTCGGTTCTGTTAAAATTATGAACTTTTCTGATGATACAATAACTGTTACTGCTTCACCAGAATCAGATCATGCGCTCAAAATAGTCGTGCCACCCCATTCCGAGGCAGCTTTAACGTCTGGTCCTTTATCCCATATACAAGCTAGTACATCAGGAGGATCAAGTAAAGTCACATTTCTCTTTCACATCTTTTTCTCAAGGGATCCTGGTTCAGATAAATAACCATAAAAAAGGTACAGCTATGCACTGTACCTTTTTCACATGTTTATTCTCTTGCTTTAATCAGTTCCACATTATAGGATTCAATATTGGTTAACGTTCCTGAAAAATACGGATTTTCTCTATACCAAGACTGTTTTGAAAAGTACGCTTGCATATCTTTCGTTTGAAAAATATGTCCATGTCTTGCGTATATTTCATTTCTAGCAATTTTCAACTGTTCTTTCGATAAATATGTTAATTCTGCACTCGTTAGTTTTCGAATATCACTATCCGGGAAGATGAAACCATTATATACATACCGAGTCGTAGGCGGCGGAGTAACATTGTAAACAACTGTTTTTTCCTCACTTTTCTTTTGGAATGGCAGATTATAAGCCGGAAATGCCGTTACCGTTTCTACCTTCGTCGTTTCCCTTCCACTTTCTCCATTTCGTTCTAAATAAATCGTCGCACTTCCATCAGTTGCTACAGGCCCCCACGTAATTTCTTCTCCGGTCAGCGCTGTAACTGGCTTTTGATTCACATACAATGTTGCACCAGGCGCGTTCGTTTGGACAGTAATATATTGAGCTTGCAACGTTAAATCTATCGTTACGTTATTTTGATCTTGTTTCATAAGTACAACCTTTTCTTCACGTGATAGTTTCACATAATCATTTTTATATTCTGATTGAAACACTTGAGTTCCTGGAAGAAACGGTCCATATTGCTTCTCGAACTTTTTGTCATCTGTCTTATCAATTTCCTTTCCGTTCATTTTTAAAGTTGTACTTTTTTCATTTGTAAGCAACGTCGTATAATACGTCTTCGCTTTCAATTTATATCGATCAAATAAAAAGAAATACTTTCCGTCTTTCGTTAACGAAAAATCTGCTCTTTCAATTCCGTTCCCTTGTTTTTCACCTATCCTCAAATTTCCTTTCAATTCATTCACGTAGGATGGATTTTCTTTTATATATGAAAATAAAGGCGTTAAACTCTCTCTCGTTACAGTAACTGATGGATCATCTGCTGTGATGATTTCAGCTAACTTCTCCCCGTCCTTCTCTTGTAAAATCGTAATCATCCGGTCTACTTGTGCCACCTGCTTATAATACGATGATCCGTACAAATACAGTCCCACACTCGCTATAACAAATAGCGTTAACAACGTAATGCCAATCTTTGCACCACCGCTCATGTTCTTCTTTACTACTGGACTTCCCCTCTTCATCCCGCAGTTTTGACAAAATTGCACACCGTCTTCAAGCTGAGTCCCACACTTTGTACATACATTCATCCATTCAACCACCTTTTCTTTAGAGGCCAGTTAATCCCTGTGTAAAGGTTTGAATTATCGTGTTTATGTAAGACCAAAACACGATAAACGTTGCAATTCCAATGAAAATATTTGCGATAAAAAGAGTGTAAACAAGATCTAATCCACCGTTATCTAGTTTTACTGTAGCTACAATTATACTAATTCCCATATATGTTGTAGCCAGCCCTAATAAAATTGGTAAGAAAAAGATTAATAAAAAACTAAAAAGAAAAGAAAGCACTAATATAGCAATAACTGGCGTCGCTATCGTTCCCCATATTCCAAATACTTCAAGAAACGAAAAAGATGATTTCATCATCTTCCCACTTACAAAAATAATAAATCCGACAAATAAAGTTAAAATTAGTAAAAATAAAAAGACCGTTACAGAGTCCAAAAAGAATGTAGGAGTATGTATATCTGGTGCAAATGTTTTCGTAACAGCTGCTGCAGCACTCATCATTCTATAAAAAAGACATGCTCCTAAAAAACAAATAAGAACAAGACTTACAATTCCATTTCGCACTTCAATATTCCCACTTTTCATAATGGCCGATGGTGATTTAAAAGCATTTTTAAAGAACTGAAAATAGCCACTTGCAAATCGCTTCGCTTGCTCTACCGTTTCATTTGGTCGAGCTTCCTTTGCTGGTGCTACGCGTGCCTGTTGCTCACCTTCTTCCTGTGCACCACTCGCTACTGCTCCCTCTGTTAACGAATGTCCACAATTCCCGCAAAACTTTGCCTCTGTTGTATTTTCCGTATGACACGCCGGACATTTCATTCTCTCATCCCTCCTTTAAGCATATACCGTATAGGGTGTTACAAATTCAATATATGACTTTGTACATAAAACATGACTACAAGAAAAAGATTCTGAAATCCTTCTTCCGAAAGAAAATATATGTGCTAGCAATCTTGAAAAAAAATGCTATTATGAAACAGAATAAATAATATTTTTAACAGATTGGATGAAAAACAATGGAATTTGTAAACTCAATTTTTCAAATACTCCTTACAAGCATAATCCAATTATTTTCTTTAATTGGCGTTATCATTGTAATTGGATTTCTATTAGGCTATTTAGAATCACTAACACGGATGTATTGGTCGAGGGCTTTCGGAAGAAAAGGATTCCTTTTAACGGCGTGGATTGGTGTTCCTATTCACGAACTTGGACATGCCATTATGTGTGTACTATTTCGTCATAAAATTGTAGCAACGCAGTTTTTCCCAACAGATACAAGTCAAGGGGCTTTAGGCTACGTACAACATCAATACAATCATAAAAGTGTATATCAACGAATTGGGAACTTCTTTATCGGCATCGGACCTATTATTTCTGGTATTACGGCACTAATCCTTTTAATGCGCTATTTCGTACCAGAATCATATTTTTTATTTAATACAACTCTCGAAAAAACAATCGCTTCTACTCCTATTAATGTAGAAATGGTTCAAAACATGCTTTTATCGACGTTTGTATTATTGAAAAGCTTATTTACAATAAGTAATGTATTGAATCCTTCCTTTTGGCTATTTTTATTTATCGCCATTTGTATTTCTGCACATATCGCTTTAAGTAAACCAGATATTAAAGGATCAATAGACGGTGTTATCGTCATGTTTATCGTATTATTTTTATTCAACATAATCGCAGGACTATTTCAGTACGACAGTAACCAGCTCATTGGAAAAGTGATGAAGTATAATATGTACCTCATTGCGTTTTCTAGTGTCGCACTGCTGTTCTCTTGTATTTCTACACTTGTTAGTTTTGGATTTTATAAAATAAGAGGAGGGCGTTCGTTTTGAACGCCCTCTTCTATTTTCAGATGACTATTTATCCGATTTAATAAGTTATTGAATTGGAATAGATGGCCCAATTACTTCGTTTTTTTTCCCCGAATACGGTACAAGTGAATATTTTCCTACCGATACATTAATTCCATCGAATCTACTAAAAGAAATCTCTCCTTCTTTATTCGATGCAAATGCCTCTTTACATATATATGTTTTTCCAGATTCTGATTCAATTTTAAAATAAATATCTTCATTTGTACTTTGTGTTACATCATAATAAATTGTTGTAGAAATCGGCGTTGAAACTACTTTCTTAACAGTTACTTTATTGCCATCGGATAAAACAATTGTTTCATTTAAATCAAACGTCTGCTTCTCTTTCATCAACTGAGCTTGCGATACTTCAATATCAAATATCCATGGTTGCTCAATTACAGTATCCCTGTTGAATGTATTATAAGTAATTTCGATTTGAAGTTCGTCAGTTTGTGGCATTTCTCTTAACTCGACACCACCGTAGGTTGTATACATAGAATCATTTACTTCAATTGATTGTGCATCCTTTATACTAGAAAAGTCACGGCCATTTATTCGTACCTGTGGGATTAAATATGTTTGATAATCAAATTCCACACCCTTCGCTGGCTCAAATGTTGAACTGATGAGTAGTTTATTATCATCAACTAGCACCTCGTTTAAAGTCAGTTTACCGTATTTATTTTCAGCAGTTTTTCCAATAGCTGTTTTATAGGGAGAATAGTCACGCGGTTGCTGTTCATCAAGATATTTTTCAATCAATCCAGCAATAAATGGAGTATTTGCTAAAGAAGATTGTCCAAGTGGGGCTGTAATACTGACCATTAACATGCAAGCTGCTGCAACTCCGAACCATTTTTTTGACTGTTTGTTTTTCCGGAGCTTATTTTTCACACGTTTTTCCCACTGTTTTTCCTCTAATTTGGTTAGGGGAATCTCTTCAAACTCTGTGATGTCCAGCTGAATATCATTTAACTCGTTATAAATAGACATGCCCTCACACTCCATTTTTAAAAATAAAAATCTGTTTGAGCTTTTTTCGTCCGCGTGACAGTTTGTTATGGATCCATGATTCTTTCACGTTAAGATGGAAAGCAATTTCACGAGACGGTACACCTTCTAAATAATACTTTTCAAAAATGTTCCGCTCCGTTGCTGACAGCTCACTAAGCAATTCCTGTACATCTAAGAAATCATTTGATTTTCTTTGTTCTTGATACAGACGATCATTAATCTCCGTACAGACAGTTTGTTGCCGATTTCTCGCATTTTTCCGCTGATAATCAATTGCTCGATATTTAGCAATGGCTGCTATCCATTGTTTAAACGTATTTTTACTTGGGTCGAATGAATCGATATGAAACCAGATAGCTAGTAATACATCATCTAAACATTCTTCATAATCTTGCTGATTACTCTGTACATATCTTTTAATGATAGCGCTGAGTAAACTGCCGTATGTTTGAATAATAAACGTAATGCTTTTCTCATTACGTTTTTTTATTTGTTGCACAACATTTTCTTCCGTTATCTTCAAAGCTAGACCTCCTTGCACTGCTAATTGATACCTACTTTCTAATACGAATAAAAATCAATAACTCTATCACGATTTTTAATATTGCATACATAATCCCACCACTATATACCATTCATGTTGTTTACAATGAGAAGAGCTAGTTCATTACGAACTAGCTCTTCTCATCACTTATTGTTCTTATAATCACATTGCTCAACCGGAACGCGAGCATGTCCTTCTTCATCTGTACACCATGACTGCGACTGGAAGGCAAGAAAGATACCGATCCATTCTTCTTCCTTTTCAAAGTGAATGAGTATACCTCCGTCTTGCCATATACCATTATCACCTTTCCATTTCTCTACATTCCCTTGGTTCATATGAATATCGTGTATACCGTTTCCTGGTTCGAAATGGAAGTAAGAATCGGGTGTATTTTCTTCTGGTCCCCATCTTTCACCGAACGCGTAAATAATCGCTTTTTCTTCTATTGCTCGTTTTATATAACGTTCTATTTTTTCATTTAAATCATTATCCACTCCTGCTTTTTCAGCAGGTAAAGGAATCATTTGTTTCGATTCAAATACATTACCTCTTACGTAGTCTAAAGCTACTTTCGGTTCATTGTTTTTTATTTCTGTAAAACCGAATGGTAATGTCGGTAAAATATGAATCGCCTCTGACCGAATATCGTTACTCGCAAAATATAAAACTTCTGACGGATAACTTTGCGATTTCACATTAATTGCAATACGATAATCTACTTCTGCTTCGCCTTGTAAATGAACTTGATAATGAGGTGTTTTCCCTTTTCCAATTTTTGATTGTATAACTGTACCTTTTAACACGCCGTAGTTTTTTAGGGGCATACATTTCATCTCCTATTCATTTAGTAGAAGCTTTTCATATTTAAAACATTATCCAATCATAAAGAAAATCCTCCTATGTTAGGAGGATTTTTAATTTCTCAACATATACCAAACAATAACCTCTACCACTACTAGCAAAATTGCACCAAAGATCATTAACGTCGTCTTCTTTAACAATTCATTTTCACGATAAGGAATGTTACATAAATACGCCCCTAGTGTAATCCGTGACGGGCAAGCGATTGTCGCTACTGACGATGCGGTGTTTTGCAGTGTTGTGACGTATTGCCACGGAAGCGCTACGTTTTGCGCAGTTTGCATTTGTAGTTTTATAAACATCGCATTTGATCCGGCGTTACTACCTGTTAAAAAGCCGCCGATTCCGCCGATAAACGGGGCAACGAAAACGAAAAACGTTCCAAATGTTTCACCAGCTGTTTTTGCCAGTAATGAATGCATGCCAGATGCACCCATTAGTTCTGAAATGGCAATAAACATCGTCGTTGTAATCGCAAAAGGAATCCATTGTTTTATCGTTTGCGAGAGTGATTGTTTAATAATATGAGATGGAATACGGAAGAAGATAATAGTAAATAAGCATGTCATACCGAGCCAAAATCCTGGTGAATATAGTAGCTCTAGCTTGTAAGAGTATGATTTCAAATCAAGAACGGCATATGATCTGAATACATCATGTAATGCTGGTACGAGGCGAGAAAGTAAAATACAAACAGTTAAGAATATATAAGGGCTAATAATTTTTATAATAGATACTTCTCTCTCCGTTGCTGCAGCATGTTCTGTTATTAAATTTTGCTCACTTTTTCCTTTTAATTTAATGATAAGAAAGCCAAATGTAATTGTAACGATAGAACTTAATATACCTGCTAGTTCAACACTTACGTATGCGTTAGAAAGATAGATTCCGAGAGAAAATAATAGAAAGAAACCGAATCCTTCTTTCCACTTTTCAATTACGGCCCGCCAGCCACCAACAACGTGTAAAGAAAGAATGACGAAATAAGCAAACATCGGAATACTTAGTAGTGCCGTATTTGTACCAAGTGTTGTAAGCGGCATATTTATTAGCTGCGAACCGATAATCGTACCAGTTGCCATTGCGCCCCACGAACTAGCTAGTAAGCCGATAAATGAAAGCAGTACAGCCTGAAACGGTTTATAGCCCAATGAAAGAAAGATAGGTGCTGCAACCATGAAACCAATTCCGAATCCACTTACTGATTCGATTAGCGGACAAATACCAAAACACATAAGGAGCATTTGTAATAAACGATCGTGCGTCACTTCTTCTAGAAAACGTGCTACTTGATCGATGTACCCCATTTTGTTCATGAGGTGAAATAAAAAAATACCGAAAAACAAAACGTACCCGACAATAAAACAAATTAACCAACCTTTAATCGTTGCGTGCACAGTTTCACTTATCCCTAGTTGAAACGTTGGCGAGAGTAAAACGATTCCAACAGACACAACGTAAGCAATTAAAGAAGACCTTAATGACGTTTGTTTAAATAAAAATAAACAAATGAAAATCATCATAATTGGGATAAGTGCCAACAATATGGCCATGTTATCATCTCTTTTCATTAAAAATACAATTTTTAACTATTATATAACAGATGTCATATTTTTCAATTGTTTTTACAACAGATTCAAAAAAGGAGCCAAATGGCTCCTTTCACTCCCATTTTCTTTTATCCTGAAAAACGCTCTGCTGTCCGACTATTTTATCTAACACAACAAACACAATATAAGCACATATTACTTGCAATACAACATTTCCAAATTTCATTAATTCAAATGAATGGATCCAGCGAAATAATTCGTTTAATAATACAATTGAAACGATACTAAATAGTTCTATACTAATCGAAAATATACATATTTCTAAAATAGATTGCTCTTGAATGCGATTTAAGTTGGAAAAGATGAATACATATCCTATAAATAGAGCCATCAATTCTATTTTCGTCATGCTAATGAGCCAAGCGTATAGTGGTACAGTTAAAAGAAGATATAGTAGTTTCCGTCTTAGCATGCTTTCTCACCCTCTAAGTTATATGTATTTTCTGTATATTTTAACATTTATTACGCAAAACAAAAAGAAGAGACTTATGCCTCTTCTTTTTGTTTTGTTGCCTGTATTAATTCACATATTTCTTCTCGCTTTTTATTTTCTAACAGCTCAATGACTTTACTTCCAACGACTACTCCATCACATATTGTAATCATTTCTTCTACATGTTCCTTCGTTGAAATACCGAACCCTGCTACTACCGGTAAATGCGTATGTGATTTTACTTTTTCTAAGTAACTATGAATCTCACCTTTAAAGTTTTGACGTACTCCTGTTACGCCTGCTACTGTAACGGCGTAGACGAATCCTTCTGATTCACTCGTAATTTTTTCGATTCGCTCAATTGGGCTCGTTACTGTAACGAGTGGAATTAGCGCAATGTTTGCCTCTCGAAGTAACGGGGCAATAATATTTTGCTCTTCATACGGTAAATCCGGAACGATGATGCCGTCTACACCTGCTTCTATACAGTTTTCGATGAATCGTTCTTTTCCGAATGCGAGTACTGGATTTAAATATGTCATGAGTACAAACGGAATTTGTACTTCTTTCCTTACCTCTATTAATGCTTGAAAAATCCCTTTTACTGTTACACCGCTATCTAGCGCTCGTTTCCCTGCTCTTTGAATCGTTGGACCGTCTGCGACTGGATCTGAAAACGGAATGCCGATTTCAACGATGCTCGCTCCTGCTTCATCTAAAAAACGAATTCTTTCTTTTAATTTTTCAAGACCACCATCTCCGCCCATTACGTACGGAATAAATGCTTTCTTACCATTTTCAAACGCTGCTTTAATTTTTTCTACTCCCATTTTTTACACCTCTTCCATATAACGTTTTATACTCTCTACATCTTTATCCCCGCGACCAGATAAACAAATGACAAGTCCTTCGTCTTTCTTCATTTGCGGCGCTAATTTTAATGCGTATGCGACAGCATGTGAGCTTTCTAACGCCGGAATAATCCCTTCTTTTTTCGTTAATAATTGAAATGCTTCTAACGCTTCTTCGTCTGTTATTGAATGATAAGAAACGCGTCCAATATCTTTTAGCAAGCTATGTTCTGGCCCAACACCTGGATAATCGAGTCCCGCTGAAATAGAATGCGCTTCTTGAATTTGTCCTTCTTCATTTTGCAGAAGGTACATCATCGATCCGTGTAAAACACCAACGCTTCCTTTCGTTAAAGTCGCTGCGTGCTTTTCTGTATGAACACCTTTCCCAGCTGCTTCTACGCCGTAAAGAGCGACTTCTTCATCGTGTACGAACGGATAAAACATGCCCATCGCATTACTACCACCGCCAATACAAGCAACGACTGCTTCCGGCAACTTTCCTTCTAATGCTTCATATTGTTTTTTCGTTTCTTTCCCAATTACACTTTGGAAATCACGAACAATTTTCGGGAATGGATGTGGTCCAAGAACGGATCCCATAATATAGTGTGTATCGTGTACATGTGAAACCCAGTAGCGAAGCGCCTCGTTCACCGCATCTTTTAACGTACCGCTACCTGCCGCTACACTTTCTACTTTCGCTCCGAGTAATTCCATTCGGAACACATTTAATTTTTGACGTCTCACATCTTCTTCTCCCATAAAGATGACGCATTCTAATCCGAGTAGGGCACATACAGTAGCCGTTGCAACTCCGTGTTGTCCTGCTCCTGTTTCAGCGACAACTTTTTTCTTGCCCATTCGTACTGCAAGTAGTGCCTGACCGATTGTATTGTTAATTTTATGAGCTCCTGTATGGTTCAAATCTTCACGTTTTAAATAAATCTTTGCACCGCCGCAATACTTCGTCATATTTTCAGCGAAATAAAGCGGTGTTTCTCTTCCAACATACGTTTTTAAATAATGATTTAATTCCTTTTGAAACGCTTCATCTTGTATCGCTTCTTTATATGCTTCTTCTAGCTCTAATACAGATTGCATTAACGTTTCTGGAACGTATCGTCCTCCGTATATACCGTAGTGACCTTTTTCATCTGGATATGCGTAGTTCATTTGGAACACTCCTTCGCTTTTATAATAAATTGTTTTATTTTCTTTAGATCTTTCTTTCCTTCTGTCTCCACTCCGCTACTTACATCGACCATGTATGGCTGAATCGTTCGAATCGCTTCTTCTATATTAAAAGCGTTTAATCCACCAGCTAATATCGTTTTCTCTCGCAATTTTTTTGACATATGTGCGAGTAACTCCCATGAAAATTGCTTTCCATTTCCTCCGTGAAACTTTTCTTTCGGGCTATCAAACAATATATAATCCGTTTCATATGTTTGAGCATTTTTCATATCACTCTCTGAAGTTACCCCAAGTGATTTTATAGACGGAACATTCAATCTTCTGATTTGATGATTGTCTTCATCCCCATGTAGTTGCACATGCGTTAACCCACATTCATCTGCAATTTTCTCGATCACTTCTACTGATTCATTTACGAAAACACCAACCTTTAACACGTTTGTTGGAAGCTCCTGAATGATTTCTTTCGCTAGCACTGGAGTGATTTTTCGCTTACTTTCTGCAAAAACAAATCCGAGTGCATCAGCTCCGTATTCGCAAGCACGTTTTGCCGTTTCAACATCAGTGATGCCGCAAATTTTCACTTTCATATGTTCACCTTACAGTCTTCAAAAAAGGTATGAATAGAAGATGATGTCATAAGTGCCTCTCCAACTAACACACCTTTTGCTCCCGCTTTTTTAACACGGATAATATCTTCCTTTGAATGAATCCCACTTTCACTAATCCAAAGTAATCTCTCCTCGTTTAATCGTTTTCCAAGCTTTTCTGTTTGGCTTAAATCGACTTCGAATGTTTTTAAATTACGGTTGTTAATGCCGATAACGTGCGGATTTAATTGGATTGCAATTTCTAATTCCTGCTCATCATGAACTTCAACAATTGCTTCTAATCCTTTTTCTAGTACGTAGCTGTACAGCTCTTTTAATTTTTCTTTCGTTAACGCCGCTACAATTAATAAAATAATATCTGCTCCAGCTTCATACGCCCTATCAATTTGAATCTTATCAATTATGAAATCTTTACATAGAAGCGGAATGTTACTTTCTGCTCTTGCCGTTTGTAAATCGTGAAACGACCCTTTAAAAAATTGACCGTCTGTTAAAACAGATACTGCTCCTGCGCCGCATTCTTCATATATTTTCACTTGTTTTCGTACATCAACGTGTAAATTAATATCTCCTTTTGATGGTGATGCTCGCTTTACTTCTGCAATGACAGTAAACTGCTGTAATGCTTCTACAAGTGAATATGTCTTTCTACTTTCTTTTAATGGTGTATACGTTTCATATAATGCCGTAACTTCCTTTTTCTTTTGGTCTACAATTTTGTCTAAAATCGTCCCCACTTTAATTCACCCTTTCTAATTTTTCATTGCTTGCTGCAATTAATAAGTTTAGTTTGGCTAATGCTTTTCCAGAGTCAATGCTATGTGCAGCTAGTGTAATTCCTTCTTCAATCGTTTCTGTTTTTCCGTTCGCGAAAAGGGCTAGACCTGCATTTAATAAAACAGTATCGCGGTAAACACTATTTTCTCCGCTTAATACGCCGAGCGTAATCTTTGCATTTTCTTTCGAATCCCCGCCTCTAATCTCTTCGTTTTTCACTATTGAGAAACCATGTTTCTCAGGATCAATACTCGTTTCTACTATTTCATTATCTTTTAAAATGACAACATGATTCTCTCCTTGTAATGATGCTTCATCTAAAAATCCACTTCCGTTTACGACAAGCGCTTGTTTTCTTCCCAGCTTCTGTAATACTTGCGCAACTGGTAGTAACATATCTCGTTTATAAATGCCGACAAATTGTGTTTCTAAATTTACCGGATTTGTTAAAGGACCAATTAAATTAAAAATCGTCGGTACATTCAATTCTTTTCTTATTTTCATAATGCGCCTTAATGCTGGATGCATCGCTGGTGCGAATAAAAATGCAATGCCGACATGCTCTAATAAATAATCAATTTCGTTTGGTGTACTGCTAATATTTACACCGAGTTCTTCTAATAAATCAGCACTTCCTGTTTTACTAGATACAGCACGGTTACCGTGTTTTGCAACCTTTACGCCAGCTCCTGCCAGTACAAATGCCGATGTTGTACTAATATTAAACGTTTGGGCACCGTCACCACCCGTTCCGCAATTGTCCATTGCTCCTTGTATATGGTTCGAAAACGGTAATGCCTTTTCGCGAAGAGCTCGAACGAGACCATATATTTCTTCTGCTGTTTCACCTTTCGCTTTCAGTAATACTAAGAAAGCTGCAATTTCACTTTCCAATATGTTTTCGTTTAATAAAAGAAGCCCTGCTCTATACATTTCCTCTTCTGTTAAATGTTGTCCCTCCACTAATTTACGAAGATAGTTATTCATACTCTTTCCTCCTCCTTCACTTCTGTTAAAAAGGCACGTATTAACTTTCCGCCTTCTTTTGTTGCGATTGATTCCGGATGAAACTGTAATCCGAATAGCGGATAATAATTGTGACGAACTGCCATAATTTCTCCATCGTCCATCGCTGTCGCTAGTATGTCAAAACACTGTGGCAAACTCGTTTGCGCTGCAACAAGGGAATGGTAGCGCATCGCTGTTAGCGGCTGTGTCACGTATGAAAAGATTGACGTTCCGTTATGTTTTACGCGTGATGTTTTTCCGTGTTTAATGCGCTCTGCTCTAACAATTTCTCCTCCAAATGCTGATATAATCGCCTGATGTCCGAGGCAAATACCTAATATGGGAACGTTCTTATAAAAGTGACGAATCACTTCGATACAAATGCCAGCATCCTCTGGTTTTCCTGGTCCTGGCGAAAGCACAATTCCTGTTGGATTCATCCCTTCTAGCTGTTCTATCGTTATTTGATCATTTCTTACGACTACAATATCTTCTTCGTATTCACCTAACAGTTGATACAAGTTATAAGTGAATGAATCATAATTATCAATTAGTACAATCATTTCATTACCTCCAAGAGCGCTCTCGCTTTATTTAACGTTTCTTCATATTCAGCTACTGGGTCTGAATCATAAACAATTCCCGCTCCTGCCTGAACGTATGCTTTTTCATCCTTTACAACCATCGTTCGAATGGCGAGCGCCATATCAAGATTCCCTGAAAAACTAACGTATCCAACTGCACCTGCGTATACATTTCTTTTTTCATTCTCTAGCTCATTTATAATTTCCATCGCTCTAATTTTCGGAGCGCCTGACACTGTTCCTGCTGGTAGGCAATACGCTAATGCATCAAATCCACTCATTTGTTTTCGCAATGTTCCGTAAACTTCAGATACAATGTGCATAACGTGAGAGTATTTTTCTACTTTCATATATTTATCTATCGTCACGGATCCAATTTCACTTACTCTGCCAATATCATTCCGACCAAGATCTACAAGCATCATGTGCTCCGCTCGTTCTTTCTCATCTTCTAACAGTTCTTTTTCAATTTCCGCATCTTGCTCCTTCGTTTTCCCTCTCGGCCTCGTACCCGCAATTGGATTCGTCATCACCTTATCTTCTCTAACTGATAACAAGCTTTCCGGCGAAGAACCGAGTACAACATAATCTTGAAAATCGATATAGAACATATATGGTGATGGATTGGTAATTCGAAGCTTTCGGTATAACGCGAAAGGATCACCAATACATTCACTTTGCAAACGCTGTGACAGTACGACTTGGAATATGTCCCCGGCTCTTATATGTTCTTTCGCCGTTTCTACCATCTCACAAAACTTTTTTTCCGTTATAGAAGAAGTGAATGATAATGTTGACCTTATTTCAGTTACTTCTGCTGCTTCCCCCTGTAACACTTCCTCTTTGTATACTTGCAACCTTTCATATACTTCGTCATAAGAAGCTGAATCGTCTTCCCTGCATACATATACAAATGATAATTTTTGGCGTAAGTGGTCATACACGATAAACTCACGGTACAGTAAAAGGTGTACTTCTGGAATATTTAATGTATCGTGTAAATCTGCTCCAATGTTTTCATATTGCCGGATGACGTCATAGCCAATATAACCAACTGCTCCTCCGCAAAATGGAAATGGACTGTCTACTTGTGCTGACGCCATTACTTCTTCTAACACTTGTAGTACGTTACCTTGCAGCTTTTCTGTTTGGCCGTAAATCGTTCGTTCCACTTCCGTACCAACACTTTTCACTTCACCATATGGATTACATCCTAAGTAAGAATAGCGTCCTTTATCTTGATGAAGCTGCGAACTTTCTAATAAAAATTTTTTCTTTCCTTTCATACGTCTATATAAAGAAATTGGCGTAATGCTATCTCCTTCTTCTTCAGCGATTACTAAAAATGCTCTTCCCTGTTCTTTTTGCTTCATAAATTCCTCTTTTGTCATCATGCCTTTCACCTCAATCTGAAAAATAAAAAAGTCCCCTACATATCGAAAATATGTAGAGGACGATAAATTTACCGTGGTACCACCTCATGTTGGACGCAAAAGCATCCCGCTTTGTTCAGGTACAAAATATATACCTTATCCTTGTAACGGCGGAACCCGGGTTGCCTACTGAAAATAATTGTTCAGCATACCTCTCGTAAGCCCATTCCGTATATGGCACCGCACCGGGCTCCCACCTATCCCCGGCTCTCTGTAACGTCTCCAATATACGTACTCTTCTTACTTAAACGATTTCATTTATTTAATTTTTTGTACACAAAAAGGGAGTACTCATCCTATAGAAAGGACGGGTACTCCCGTGGTGCCACCTTAATTCGTTACAAATGTAACGCACTTTACCGTATCAAAAACAATACGTGTCTCTTGTATCGATGAGATCATGTCGCCAAAGCCTACTTCTTTCGTTTCGGTTTGGAAGCTCCGAAGCCCATTCCACATCAATCCCATACTGATTCGCACCAACCATCAGCTCTCTGACATGTTCATCATGTGTACTCTTCTTCATCAACGCTTGCATTTTTTTAAGTTGCACTCATTATAGACCTAACTTTTTTCATAAGTCAATACTTTTAAAAGAATTTTATTTTTCTCTCCTTTCAATATTATATTGACAAAACAACCTCTTTTTATGTAAATATAATAAATACTCTATTAAAAATAAGGTTTTTTGCATGAATATTATATATTAAAAAAGTAAAATGATGTCAAAAAACGCTTACATTTCTGAAAATTCATATTTCTGTATGGATTTTTCAGAATAATCATGATAGATTATAAATATGCATAACGCATCAAAAGACATGACAAAAGGAAGGGGAACTACATGAGTACGCAGATGTTAACTTTAACTTCTATCTCTATTTACATGCTCGGGATGTTAGTAATTGGCTATTTCGCCTACAAACGAACATCCAACTTAACAGATTATATGCTTGGCGGGCGTACACTAGGCCCCGCAGTAACAGCATTAAGTGCTGGAGCAGCTGATATGAGTGGTTGGCTTTTAATGGGATTACCCGGTGCAATGTTTAGCGTTGGATTAAGTAGTAGTTGGATTGCGATCGGCCTAACATTAGGCGCATACGCAAACTGGATCTATGTCGCTCCTCGCTTACGTACCTACTCTGAAATTGCAAACAACTCTATTACTATCCCAGAATTTTTGGAACACCGTTTCCACGACAAATCCCATATGCTACGCCTAGTATCTGGACTTGTTATTATGATATTTTTCACGTTTTATGTAGCTTCAGGATTTGTCTCTGGCGCTGTATTATTCGAAAATTCATTTGGACTCAATTACCATGTTGGTCTTCTTATCGTTGGTGGAGTTGTCGTAGCTTACACATTATTTGGTGGGTTTTTAGCTGTAAGTTGGACAGACTTCGTGCAAGGAATCATTATGGTAGTCGCTCTTATTCTTGTTCCAGTCGTAACAATTATGCACGTAAATGGACTTGGTCCAGCATTTGAAACAATTAAATCTATCGATCCGGCATTATTAGATATTTTTAAAGGTACTTCTGTATTAGGAATTATTTCATTATTCGCATGGGGCCTTGGTTATGTTGGACAACCACATATTATCGTACGCTTTATGGCGATTTCTTCTGTAAAAGAAATTAAAAGCGCACGACGTATTGGTATGAGCTGGATGATTTTTTCTGTTGTCGGAGCTATGTTTACTGGCCTTATCGGTATTGCGTACTATTCAAAAGCAGGTTTAAAACTTTCTGATCCAGAAACGATTTTCGTTGAACTTGGCACTATTTTATTCCATCCACTTATTACTGGATTTTTATTAGCAGCTATTTTAGCAGCGGTTATGAGTACAATTTCATCTCAGTTACTCGTTACTTCGAGTGCTATAACAGAAGATTTATATCGTACATTCTTTAAACGTTCTGCTTCTGATAAAGAACTTGTATTTGTCGGTCGTATGGCTGTTCTTGTTATCGCTTTAATTGGATGTGCATTAGCACTTAAACAAGATGATACGATTTTAGCTCTTGTTGGATACGCTTGGGCTGGATTTGGTTCTTCATTCGGACCTGCTATTTTATTAAGCTTATATTGGAAACGTATGACGAAGTGGGGCGCACTTGCTGGTATGATTTCTGGTGCCGCTACAGTAATTATTTGGACTCAATTCAAATTCTTAAAAGAATTCTTATATGAAATGATTCCTGGTTTCACTATTAGTTTACTAGTAATCGTAATTGTTAGTTTACTAACACAACCTTCAAAAGAAGTTGAAGAGCAATTTGAGGATTTCGAAAAACAACATAGTCATAATCTATAAAAAGAAAGCTCTGCTGTTATGATAACAGCAGAGCTTTTTTATTACAGTTCGACAATCTTCTTCTCAAATTTAACAAATTCTTTATGTTTCGTTAAATTTAACATAACACTACTCCTTTATAGTATGAGTATCAGCACTTATACAGAAAGGGGACTCCAACATGTTAGCAGCTTTCCAGCGACAACAAACACGAAAATTTTCACCTATCACAAATACTTCTGCGTCTTGTTTGAACATACAACCTAATCCACCTAAAATTTCAATTGCTCCTTCTGTTATTTCAGTCATCGGTGTTCATATGGAAAAAAACAAGTTAAAGGTAAGAACTGGACAAAGCACTGAGCTATCAGCTTCCGTTTTACCAATGCAAGCGACGAATAAAGAACTTATTTGGACAAATATGAATGCTGATGTTATCACAATGTATCCAAAAGGTGATACGGTAACGATTACTGGAAAAAGTGCGGGAAGAGCAGTCATAATTGTCACAACTGCTGAAGGAAAGTTCCGTGATCTATGTATGATTCATGTACAACCTTATATGACAAATCCAAAGTAAAAGAGTGGCTTCGTAGCCACTCTTTTACTTTGTTTCAATGTGTGGATTTTTACTTGTAACGAGATCGATGAATTGCTCTTTCTCTTTAGGAGAAATAATTTCTGTTTGATGTGCCCCGTAAATAATTTCAAGTCGATCAAATGACAATGCATGGGCTGCTATTGGATTTTTCGTATTCAAAATTTGTTTTATATCTCGTATAAATATGCGCTTTTTAACGAGACCTGATCTAATTGTAATTGTTTCTTCTCCGACGATGTATTTTGTCGAAAACCAACTCCACATAAATAATATTGCTAACGGAAGTGTAAAAAATAAAAGAAAATACTCTTTTCCTGCAAATAGAGGAGCAACACACGCTCCAATGACAACGAAAAAAATCGGATATAACCATATATCTTTTTTTGATGGAAATTCCATTAAACTTCCCTTCCTCCCCTATATTTCTGTAAAAAAAAAAGAGAAGTATCACAACTTCTCTTTTCTCCTCTAACATTATAATTCCTGTGTATACGCAGGCTCATTTACTACATTTTTTGCTGTTCGTTTTTGTTGCTGTAGTAAGAAAACAGATACACCAAACAATACGAGCATGCTACCGATAATTTGCATGGCATTTAGTCTTTCACCGAGTAAGAAGAACGCTAATATAGATGCTCCAACTGGTTCACCTAAAATACTCATCGAAATTGTTGTTGCATTTACGTAGTTTAATAACCAATTATTAATGACGTGTGACACTGTCGGCACAACCGCAAGTAAAAGAAAAACGGTCCAATCCCACTTCGTATAACCTGTAAAAGGTACTTGCAATACTATATTATAAATCCCCATAAAAATACCGGCGAATGCAAAAACTGTAAAGCTATAAATCCAGTGTGATACTTTCTTTACTGTTGTTTGCCCGATAAATAAATAACCGACAACCGCTATGACACTTAAAAAGGATAATATATCTCCATAAATCGCTTGTTCACTTAGCCCTAAATCTCCCCACCCAATACACATTACGCCTAGTATCGCTATTCCCATTGTCGCAATGGCTGAGTATGTTGTTCTTTCTTTAAATAAGAAAAAACCTCCAACTAAAGATACGATTGGTTGAAGCGCTAAAATAATCGTCGAACTAGCAACTGTCGTATGCTTTAAAGATTCAAACCACAAAAGAAAATGAAGCGCTAAAAAGAAACCAGATCCAATTAAAAATCCCCAATCTTTTATTTGAATCTTACTAAACTCTTCACGTTTTTTCCAAACGATAGGCAGCATAATAAGTACGATAATCCATAATCGATACATACTTAATATTGAAGATGGTGCTGAGGACATCTTTACAAAAACTGCTGCGAATGAAATGGCTATAATGGAAATTGCTAATGGTAGTGCAATTGATCTTTCTTGTTTCAAATTCCGTCTCCCCTCTCACCTGTCAAAAATCCCACTTCATTATATCCGTTTTCCTTCATAACTTAAATACTAATTTTTTAGATTCTTCGTACCATTATGGTAAAATAGAAACGAAAGCACCTATTAGTGAATATTTCTTTCTTTTTCACTACAAGCGTCGCTCTTACAATCATTACAGTAAATTTTTATTTAGGGGGATCTACATGAATCAAACAATCGGGAGAATTGAAGAAATTTCATTTTATAGCGCATCACTTCAAGAAGATGTTACACTTCTCGTTTACTTACCAGTAAATTACACACCACTGCACAAACATACAGTTGTAATTGCACAAGATGGTAGAGATTATTTTCAGCTTGGTAAAGCGCACCGTGTAATTGAGCGCCTTCGTGAAACTGAAGAAATTGACCGTACAATTATTGTCGGTATTCCATATAAAAATGTACACGATCGTAAAGAAAAATATTTCCCAAATGAAGTAAAAAACGCTGCATATATTCGTTTCCTTGCTCATGAACTTGCACCATATATCGATGAAAATTATCCAACGTACCAAATGGGCAAAGGTCGTGTGTTAATTGGTGATTCTCTTGGCGGGACAGTTTCCTTCATGACTGCACTTATGTATCCGCATACATTCGGTAAAGTTGTTATGCAATCACCATTTGTGGATGAAACAGTGATGAGCTTAGCAAAAGACTTCAAAAATCCGGAGGCGCTAGACCTTTATCACGTCATTGGGACAGAAGAAACAGCTGTAAAACGCACTGATGGACAAGTTTCTGATTTTGTACAACCGAACCGTGAGCTCAATACGCTTCTAACAGATAGAAACTTCATCACACATTACGAGGAGTTTGAAGGTAACCACACGTGGAAATATTGGCAAACTGATTTACCGAAAGCTTTCTCTCATATTCTATCAATGAAATAATAGAGAGCAGTATTCAGAATAATTTGATATAATAGATTAAGAGAGTTATTTTCTCAAAATCTAACTAGACTTACAAAGGGAGGAATTGGAACATGAAATTAGGCATTGTAATTTTTCCATCTAAAATGATTCAAGATAAAGCGAACGGATTGCGTAAACGTTATGATCCGCACTACGCATTAGTTCCGCCACATATTACATTGAAAACACCCTTTGAGACGCAAGATGAACAATTAGAATCGATTGTAAAAGAGTTACATACAATCGCAAGTAAAACGAACCCTTTCACCCTTCATGTCGGAAAAGTTGGTTCATTCGCACCTGTTAATAATGTTCTTTATTTTAAAGTAGAAAAAACACCTGAACTTACTTTCTTAAATGAGGAAATGCATAGCGAATTCTTTATACAAGAACGCGAGTACGCTTTCGTACCTCATTTAACAATCGGACAAGGCTTATCAGATGCAGAGCATGCTGATGTATTAGGTCGATTACGTATGAAAGATTTCTATTATGAACAACCAATTGATCGCTTCCATCTTCTATATCAATTAGAAAACGGAACGTGGACTGTATACGAAACATTCCACCTTGGAAAGGGGAACAACTAATTTGCACGCACAGATCGTACAAACGGACGAACAACTAAGAGATGCATTCTCTGTACGTAAGCAAGTATTTGTGAATGAGCAACAAGTTTCTGCTGACGAAGAGTATGATGAGTTTGAAGAAACTTCAACACACGTTGTTATATATGATAATGATGTTCCAGTTGGTGCTGGTCGTTTTCGCATACTGGATGGAATAGGAAAAATGGAACGCATTTGCGTACTAGCTTCCCATCGTAAAAAAGGCATTGGAAAAATTGTTATGGATGCACTTGAAGCGTATGCGAATGAAAACTCGCTACCAAAATTAAAGCTGCATGCCCAAACACATGCTGAAGATTTCTATAAGAAACTTGGATATGTAACGCATTCTGATGTATTCATGGAAGCAAATATTCCTCACATCGTTATGATAAAAGAATTGTAATTTGAAAACAGGAGGTATCCCCTCCTGTTTTTTACATTGCTATTTTCTTTTTCTTCCGCTAAAGTTAAATGTTGATGCTATAGTTTTGAAGGTGAATATATGACACAAGAAAAATTTTCACAAAAATCATTAACGCACGCTGACATTCCGCGTGCAACATATCATATTCCGAAAACATCTACCCATTTAATTATGGAAGAAGATGCAGATGCGGCGTATTTTCGCGCTCTCGAACAACAAAATGTTTTTTTAAATGAAAAACAATTAGAGGCTGTGCGAACGACAGAAGGCCCTGTCCTTACATTGGCTGGTGCCGGAAGCGGGAAAACATCTGTTTTAACAACCCGCGTAGGTTATTTAGTAAATGTAAAACAAGTTCATCCACGAAATATTTTATTGCTTACATTTACACAAAAAGCAGCTGAAGAAATCCGAAACCGTGTAGCAAATTTACCAGGTATGAATCGTGCTGCAAGTAGCTACGTTGTTGCTGGTACATTCCACTCTGTCTTTTTAAAATTGCTTCGTAGTCAAGGATATAATCAGCAAATTTTAGCAAACGAAAAACATAAACAAATTATGATAAAGAAAATCTTGAAAGAATTGCGTCTAAAAGACGATTATGATGCTGAAACAATGCTCGCCATGATTTCACTTGAGAAAAACAAATTGAATCGTCCGAAAGATGTAAAAGCAAAAACACCCGTTGAACAAGAATTTAAAGAAGTATACGAGCGTTTTGAAGAAGTAAAACAACGATATAATTATATTGATTTCGATGACATCTTATTAGAAACATATTATATGTTAGAAAATAACGTTCCTTTGCTTACCCAATTACAACAACGTTTCCACTATATTGAAGTAGATGAGTTCCAAGATACATCGTATGCACAATATGAAATTGTAAAATTGTTAGCCACGCCAAGAAATAATTTATTTATCGCAGGTGATGACGATCAGGCGATATATGGCTGGCGAGGAGCAAGTCACCAAATTATTTTATCTTTTCCAAAAGAATTTGATAACACTACGATTATCGCACTTAATACGAATTATCGATCCAATCCTTTTATCGTCGGGCTTGGAAATGAAGTTATCAAACTAAACCAGGAGCGTTTTGATAAAGAGCTCTATTCTGTGCGTGAAGAAGGTGTACAACCTTTTTACGCAAGACCTGCTACGACTCTTGATGAAGCAAATCAAATTTTGCAGCTCATTCAAGAAAAAGTAGATAGCGGCGAACGCAACTTTAAAGATTTTTGTTTACTCTATCGCACACATTCTGTAAGCCGTTCGTTACTTGATCAGCTTACAATTCACAAAATCCCGTTTATTAAGCACGGGGCGAGTCAATCATTTTATGAACATTCTTTAATTAAGCCTGTATTAGATCATTTAAGACTGGTGATTGAACCGTTTCGACTAGAATCACTTTCAAATATATTGCCAACGATGTATATCGGGCGTGATGATTGTATTTCATTTATTGAACGTGAACAATGGAAATATGGCGAGGGGCGGTTCCCTTCTCTTCTTCATTTCTTATTATTAAATCCGAGCTTGAAACCTTTTCAAGTAAAAAAGGTAAATGAGCGTATCGATTTTATTAAATTTATAAAAGAATTAGAACCGAAAAAAGCATTAAAAGAAATTATTCATGGTAAAGGAAAGTATTTAGAGTACTTACAAAGTAACGATCGTTCTTCCTTTACGATGCATAAAGATATACAAGAAGAAATGTTAGAAGAATTAATGGAGTCAGCAACTCGTTTCACCGATATTCCAGCATACTTACAATTTATTGATGAAGCAATTCAAGGTCAAAAAGAAATGGAAGCATTAAAAACAATGCCGGAAAAAAATGCTGTTTCGCTTATGTCTATTCATAACGCAAAAGGCCTTGAATTTCCATGCGTCTTTTTACTTGGAGCGAGCGATGGTATTCTTCCCCATACTTCTTCTTTAAAAGATGCAAATGATCGTGTTACAGAGACTTCTGAAGCTTTAGAAGAAGAACGTCGACTACTTTATGTCGCAATTACACGTGCGAAAGAAGAACTTTACATTTCCTCTCCGCAATTTTTTAGAGGAAAAAAATTAGATATATCTCGTTTTTTATATACTGCGCGAAAAGATTTACCTGAAAAGACATCCACTAAATAAGGATGTCTTTTTTTATATTGCATTATGTACATCCCTACTATATAAATTCCCTGCTTTTATCGTAAGAATTAACGTAATATCAACCATATCTCATTCATATTGTAATAGTGTATGTCAGAACTCACGATAAGGAGTGAACATAATGAGCTGCAATTGTAACGAAGACCATCATCACCATGATTGTGATTTCAACTGTGTATCGAATGTCGTTCGTTTTATACATGAATTACAAGAATGCGCAACTACAACATGTGGATCCGGTTGCGAAGTTCCATTTTTAGGTGCACATAACAATGCATCAGTAGCGAATACACGTCCTTTTATTTTATACACAAAGACTGGAGAACCTTTTGAAGCATTTGCACCATCTTCAAGCCTTACTAGTTGCCGATCTCCCATTTTCCGCGTAGAAAGTATAGATGATGATGACTGTGCTGTACTCCGTGTATTGACTGTAGTTTTAGGTGATGGTACCTCTGTACCACCTGGTGACGACCCAATCTGTACGTTTTTAGCTGTACCAAATGCAAGGCTAGTGTCGACATCTACTTGTATTACTGTTGATTTAAGTTGTTTCTGCGCTATTCAATGCTTACGTGATGTTTCTATATAAAACTAAATATTAATTTAAGCATGGATTGGGTGGCAGAGTTTTCTGCCACCCAATCCATGCTTAAAAGCTATTATTATGTATTTTTCATAAAATTGGGAACTTGTCTAGAACATAGAACCTGTCCTTTTCATTAACTGAAAGTAGAAACAGATAAAGGAGTGAAAAACATGTTCTCTTCTGATTGCGAATTTACTAAAATCGATTGCGAGGCGAAACCAGCTAGTACACTACCTGCCTTCGGTTTTGCTTTCAACGCGTCTGCACCTCAGTTCGCTTCACTATTCACACCATTACTATTACCTAGCGTAAGTCCAAACCCAAATATTACTGTTCCTGTAATAAATGATACAGTAAGTGTTGGAGATGGCATTCGAATTCTACGAGCTGGTATTTATCAAATCAGTTATACATTAACAATTAGTCTTGATAACTCACCTGTTGCACCAGAAGCTGGTCGTTTCTTCTTATCATTGGGTACGCCAGCTAACATTATTCCTGGATCAGGTACAGCAGTTCGTTCTAACGTTATTGGTACTGGTGAAGTAGACGTATCCAGTGGTGTTATTCTTATTAACTTAAATCCTGGTGATTTAATTCAAATTGTACCAGTTGAGTTAATTGGAACTGTAGATATTCGTGCTGCAGCATTAACAGTTGCACAAATTAGCTAGTAAAAAGCGGTATTTCTTCATTAGAAATACCGCTTTTTATATTTATAATAAAAAACACTCACAGTAATATGAGTGTTTCATTCTTCATAATGTTTTATTGTGTTCTTCTTTTTCCCGCAATTACATCCCTTTTTCTTCACAAACCCTTGTTGTTGTAATTGTTCTTGGTATGCCTGTTGTTGTGCTTGGTGTTGTTGCTGTATATGATACCATTGCTGCAGGTCATATGAATTTTGCCTTGGACTATTACTCACAGCAAACATCTCCTCTACTGTCAATTCTGTCTATTCACTATATGAACAACTCTTTATTTCCGTTCCCTCATTCTTTTAAACTCCGCTTTTTCTCGTATTATGAAAATATATTATTCTCCCATAAAATATCCTGTAATCGTTTCAATGATTGCTGCTGCTCCTGCAATAGCTAATAATGCAAGTAACGGCTCTGCAACGATAGGGATCCAATTATATAAAACTAATAAAAAAGCACTAACCCATACACCTGTACACCAATAGCAGCTTAATAATTCGCCAATCCACTTTCTTAATCCTTTACCTTTTACTTTTGTAAAAGTTGATACACTTCCATCCGGCTCTGTAATCTCTACTTCGTCAATAAACGGTCTTCGCAAAAAAGCTGTAATTTTATCATAAACAATTAAACGGGTTAGCCTAAAGGCAGCTAACGCAAAAATAAAAAATAAAAGCCAGCTTGTAAACAGCATGATTCCACCTTCCCTTATCTTCTTTCGCCTATTTAAAAAAAAAGCTCTTGAGATTGTGACCAAATCTCCTCGACTCCAATATCTTATTAATGTAAATACAAACAAGAAGATAAGGAGTGACATTAATGAGTTGTAACGAAAATAAACACCATAGCTCTTCTCATTGTGTAGTTGACGTTGTAAAATTCATCAATGAATTACAAGATTGTTCTACAACAACGTGTGGATCTGGTTGTGAAATTCCATTTTTAGGTGCACACAACACTGCATCGGTAGCAAATACACGCCCTTTTATTTTATACACAAAAGCTGGAGCACCATTTGAAGCATTTGCACCATCTGCAAGCCTTACTAGCTGCCGATCTCCAATTTTCCGTGTGGAAAGCGTAGATGACGATAGCTGTGCTGTACTACGTGTGTTAACTGTAGTATTAGGTGATACTTCCCCTGTACCACCTAATGATGACCCAATTTGTACGTTTTTAGCTGTACCAAATGCAAGACTAGTATCGACATCTACTTGCATTACTGTAGATTTAAGCTGTTTCTGTGCGATTCAGTGCTTACGCGACGTTTCTATCTAATAAATGAAGTAAACTAAAAAACTATTGGGGTGGTAGAAGCTTTCTACCACCTTTACATATTTAAAAACCTGCCATACTAATCGATTGGATATCATCTATAGACAACTTAATATCTCGCATACTATTTGGCGGCATAATAGCTACAATTCCATTACGATACGATATGATTGATCCAACATATGAGACTGTAGCTGTTTTTATTCTGCACCTTATTTTCGGAATATAATGAGGGCGGTTTAATAAAAAATGAATCTTCTCTTCATTATTCATATCCTTAAATGATTTATTATACGGGACAGTTCTCACTGGCTCATGCTGTTCTTTCTGTTCTTGCTGCTTTTGTACTTGTTCCTCTTCTTCTATTTTTTCTTCTACTTGTTGCTCTTCTTGTTGCTCTTCTTGTTGCTCTTCTTGTTGCTCTATTACCTCTTCCACAGCACTACTTACAATATTTTCGTTTCTATTACTTTCCTCTTTTCGATCTTCATTTTCAAAGTTTGTTAAGATAATTCTTTTTATTTTCGGTGCAGCAAGTTCCAAATTTACTTGCGCAATATATAACAACGGTTTTCCAACTGTTGAACTTTTATTTTTATTCTTCACACTCGTCCCTCCCACTTCCATACGTAGCTGAATAAATTGTGTACTATTATAGTTATATTCATAACGTGGTAAGAACTTTCGTTAAAAATTGTTCTTTCTAAGAACAAATAAAAAGGACAATCTCAACATTTAGAGATTGTCCTTTAAAAATTAATATTATATTTATCCTAGGATATGATACCCTGAATCAACGTGAATGTTTTCTCCTGTTACGCCTCGTGCTAAATCACTGAATAAGAATACTGCCGTATCCCCAACTTCTTCTGGAGTTGTTGTACGACGAAGTGGTGCGCGCTCCTCAATTTCTCTTAAAATTGAGTTAAAGTCGCCTACGCCTTTTGCAGATAACGTACGAATTGGTCCTGCAGAAATAGCGTTAACGCGAATGCCGTGTTGGCCTAAATCGTTAGCTAAATATTTTACGCTCGCTTCTAATGAAGCTTTCGCAACACCCATAACGTTATAGTTTTTCACAACGCGCTCGCCGCCAAGGTATGTTAACGTTAAAATATTTCCGCCTTCTGTCATTACTTTCTTCGCTTCTCTTGCTACAGCTGTTAAAGAGAATGCACTAATATTTTGTGCAAGTAAAAATCCATCGCGAGAAGTATCTACAAATTCACCTTTTAAATCATCACGATTTGCAAAAGCAATACAGTGTGCAACACCGTGAATTGTACCAACCTCTTGCTTGATTGTTTCAAAGCAAGCTGTAAGTTCTTCATCATTTGTTACATCACAAGGTAATACAAGTGATTCTTGCCCTTCTAATGTTTCCGCTAATTCACGAACGTTTCTTTCTAAACGTTCTCCTGCATATGTGAATATTAATTTTGCACCTGCATTATGCAAAGAGCGAGCAATTCCCCACGCAATACTTCTTTGGTTCGCAACGCCCATAACAACAAATGTTTTCCCTTGTAATAGTTCCATGATATATCCTCCCAGAATTGCTTATACTTGTTATTAGTACCTGATACTATAATTATAGTACCATAAAACCTCTTAAAGGCAAACAAAAAAGTCATTAACTTAAATTTTGTTAATGACTTTTTGTTTCTATAAAAAACCGCTCTAATCCTTCTTCCCAAGAAGGCATTTGTGAAAAACCATTTAATCGTAGCATGTTATGTTGGAAAACAGAATATTTCGGTCTCGCTGCCGCCGATCCAAATTCTTCGGTTGAAACAGGTAATACATTCACTTTCATATTTGCATCCGAGAATATTTTTTTGGCAAATTCAAACCAAGAACATGAACCTCTATTTGATACATGATACGTACCGTATAAAGAAGTGTGAATGAGCTTATTAATCATCACATTTAAATCCGCCACATAAGTAGGAGAACCAATTTGATCCGCTACAACAGATAATTCTGCTCTTTCTTTTCCTAACCGCATCATCGTTTTCACAAAATTGTTTCCATACTTACCATATAACCACGATGTTCGAACGATAAAATATTTATTATGTAACTCTTTGACAAACTGCTCTCCCGCATACTTAGAAGCCCCGTATACATTTATCGGTGATGGATTATGAAACTCATGATAGCCATCTGGTCTGTCACCTTGAAATACATAATCGGTACTAATATAAACTAATTTCGCCCCTACTAATTGTGAAGCAACCGCTACATTTCGAGCCCCTATTGCATTTATTACATAAGCAAGGTCTTGTTCTTTCTCAGCATGATCAACCTTCGTATACGCTGCACAATGAATAATTATATGTGGCCTTATCTCTTGTACCACTTGCTGCATTTGGGATATATTTGTTATATCTAGTAACTTTTTATCAAATGGATATATGTCATATTCTTCAGGATTTAACTCTTCTTGTAGTTGCTTTCCCAATTGACCATTTGCTCCCGTTATGATAATCCGTTCTTTCATTTATATGCCCCTTATTTTTCTTTTAGTGGTTTCCACCATTCTATATGATGTTCATACCATTCCACCGTTTCTTTTAGCCCCTGTTCAAACGTATACTGCGGTTCCCACCCGAGCTCATTCTTCATCTTTTGTGCATCAATCGCATAACGACGATCATGCCCTAAACGGTCTGTAACATACGCAATATCTTCTTTCGTTCTTCCTAAGAGAGAGATAATTTGTTCCACAACATCTACATTGGTTTTTTCATTATTTCCACCTATATTATATACTTCTCCTATATGTCCCTTATGCAGAACAACGTCAATCGCACTACAATGATCCGTTACATGTAACCAATCTCTTACATTTAATCCATCGCCATATAACGGTAATTTTTTCCCTTCCAGCGCATTCGTAACCATTAATGGAATTAACTTTTCAGGATATTGATACGGCCCATAGTTATTGGAGCAACGCGTTACTATAACTGGTAATTGATATGTTTTATAATAAGATAAAGCTATCATGTCGGCGCTCGCCTTGCTTGAAGAATATGGACTATTTGGAGCTAACGGGGTTTCCTCGGTAAATCGCCCTGTTTTCCCTAAAGAGCCGTACACCTCATCTGTTGATACTTGCACGAGTTTAATATGTGGATATTTTTTTACTAATTCTAATAATGTGACTGTCCCAATTACATTTGTATCATAAAAAGGGATCGGATTTTCAATACTACGGTCCACATGTGATTCAGCTGCGAAATTTACAATCACATGGACGTCTCGCTCTTTTATGACATGCTCTAGCAGCTCTCCATTTTGAATTTCTCCTTTTACAAAAGAGTAATTAGGATGCCCTTGAAGAGACTTCACGTTATTTAAATTCCCGCTATATGTTAATGCATCGAAATTAATAATTTTATATGTTTCATATCTTTGTAACATGTAATGAACAAAGTTACTTCCAATAAATCCGGCCCCACCTGTTACTAATATATTCATATAACAACTCTCCTACTCAAAAGCTATCTTCGCATTCCTGAAGTAACGGTAATATTCGATCTTTATCAGACAAAATAGGACTTGTTACCGGCCATGGAATTGCTAATTCTTTATCGCTCCAAAGTAACCCTGAGTCATGCTCGGCGCTATAATATTCATCTACTTTATACATAACAATCGTATGCGGAACAAGTGTACAAAAACCATGTGCAAATCCTTTTGGCACTAATAATTGCCGGTGATTATCTGCACTTAAAATATATCCTCTCCACTGTTGAAACGTTGGGGAATCTTTTCGTAAATCGACGATAACGTCATAGATTGCTCCTTGCATAACTTGAATAAGTTTCGTTTGTGCTTTCGGATTTTTTTGAAAGTGTAATCCCCGAATCGTTCCCGCCTGCGCTGAATAAGATACGTTATCCTGTACAAACGAATACGTAACCCCTAATGTTTCTAGCACCTTCTTATTATAACTTTCTGTAAAAAAGCCACGCTCATCTCCAAATAACCTCGGTTCTAACAATTTTGCGTCGGTAAAGTTTGTTTCTACAACTTTCATATTCTCACCTATTCTCCGTTAAACTGTTTCCCAAAGTTTATATCCCTCGCTAACGTATTCGCCTTTTGAAGAGAAACATGAGTTCCCGCATCCGTCCACCAACCGCTCATTTCATTATAAGTAAGTACCCCTCGTTTTAAATACCAATTATTAATATCTGTAATTTCAAGTTCTCCCCTTGCGGAAGGTTTTAATTCTTTTATATAAGAAAAAACTTTCGAATCATACAAATAAATTCCTGTAACTGCATAAGAACTTTTCGGCTCTTTCGGTTTTTCTTCAATTTCAATTATTTTTCGGTTTTGAATATTCGCTACACCAAATCTCTCCGGATCATCTACAGATTGCAGCAGTACTTTCGCACCTTCTTTTTGATTTGCAAACTCTTCAACATACGGACGAATGTCATCAGAAAAGATATTATCCCCTAATATAACTACCATGCGATCATTCCCAACGAAATCCTCACAAAGCCCTAATGCTTGTGCAATTCCGCCAGCCTTATCTTGCACACGATACGTAAAGGACACGCCAAACTCTTGACCGCTCCCTAAAAAACTAACAACATCCCCCATATGCTCTTTACCTGTAATAATCATAATATCTGTAATCTCGCATTGTTTTAGCTTATATACCGCATGATAAATCATTGGGTAACGTCCAACAGGAAGCAAATGTTTATTCGTTACTTTCGTTATTGGATATAATCTCGATCCAGTTCCACCTGCTAAAATAATTCCTTTCATCCTGCATCTCTCCCTTATGATGGAGATAGTATATCTTTGTAATGTTCTACAAACACTTTCCTATACTTCTCATATGTATCCGCATCAAACTCATCCCCGTTGTAATGAATACACCATAAATTTGCTTGATTAGGGATACCAATTAAATAACCCGCTTTTTGAAACTCTAAAGACTGCGACACATCATAAAAGTGGAATCCTTGAAACAAGTCTTCTCGCCATGGAATATCATATTGTGTGGCCATTAATAATCCATCAATTGCTTGAACTGACATAAATGATTGATTCCCATAAAACAGCTGATCCAAATTTAATAGTTGATAATTCTGTCTTCTGTACTCAATCACTTTCCCTACTAAATTTTTCCCTTCCCACCATATCCCGTTACTCGGTAAAAACTGAGCACCAGCTACGCCAATTAAACCAAGTTTTTCGTTATCTTTAAAAAGTGAAATGAGTGTATAAAACATCTCTCGATTAATAAGATAAGTATCTTGATGTATATAAACCTTATACTTCGCGGGATATGCAAGTGCTCGGTTATATGCACTTGCCATACTTTTCGCATCCCGTATCGGAAAAATTTGTACAACATAACCAGGGGGAACAAAAAGGTTTCGTATTTGTCTCTCGCATTGTTCAAATAGCTCTTCATTATTTATACAAACAACGACTAATATTGTATGATTTTTCATTTTGTAGCCCCTCTATTCGTCTTGATTTACATCTGACATATAGTGCTCCACAAATATCTTTCTATACTTTTCATAGTTCGTCATATTCACATCAATATGATAATGAATGCACCACGCATCACGCTGTACAGGAACCCCCACTGTATAGCCAGCTTTTCTAAATTCAAATGATTGAGACACATCATAAAAGTCAAACCCATCAAACAAGTCTTCCCGCCACGGAATATCGTATTGCGTTGCCATCAATAAACCGTCAATACATTCAACGGGCATAAATGTTTTTGACTCATGGTACGGTTTTTCTTGACTGGCCATATAAAATAAATCATTCATATAACCAATTACTTTTCCAACAACTCCTCTGCCTACATTCCATGTTCCATTTGGAGGAACATATTGGGCTCCAACCATACCAATCATTCCAAGATGTTCATGTTCCTGAAACAATTGAATTAATCCGTATAAAAATCCCATATTTACAATGAAAACATCTTGATGTATATACACTTTATATTTCGCTGGATGCGAAATCGCTTTATTATATCCGCTCGTCATACTTTCTGCATTCCGAATCGGCATAAACTGTATCGTATATCCTGGTGGAACTGGCAATTGTAATATATGGCGCGCACATTGTGCATACATTTGCCGATCATTTATACACGTAACAAATAATATTGTTTTATCTGCCGCACTCATAATTTTGATTTTTCTGCTTCAATAATGTATTGAAATACGACCGTCTCAGCCATGAAGCCACTTCCAAGACGATATTTTTTACAAATTCCATATAATTCCTCAATAAGCGGTTCATACATTTTATGATCAACATATACACGATCTACTTTACTAATTGAATAGCCTGCTTTTAAAAACATTCGTAGCATTTCATTAAATGTAAAGAAGCGAATATGTGTTTTATCTAATAAACCATATTCTGTATACGTCCAATTTCCAGCAAGTAAGGGAGCTAATACTGAAATGTGTGAAACGTTCGGGATACTAGCCAAAATCACACCATTTTGCTTTATATATGGTTTTACTTTTTCTATTACAGCCCACGGATCAAATAAATGCTCTAATACGTCACCAAATATAACACAATCAAATTGCTCCTCCTCATACGGCATATCCATTGTTTCTATATCGCCTAAAACAACATGATCTAGTTTTTCTTTTGCTTGTTCTGCCGCCTCTGGGAATGCCTCTATTCCTGATACACGTGTGCCATTTTCTTTTATGGCAGCTCCCAGTGCACCACTCGAGCAACCGATATCAAGAACTTCTTTCCATTCCTTTTTTATATGCTTTAATAAATTTGGATTCACTGCATTATAATAATGCCCGGACTTTTCTTCGTATAAAGAATTTTTTGGGGAATTCATTTTACACACTCCTTATGCAAATTGAATTTGAAATATAAATCTCATCTAAAGTCTATAGATGTAACCAGTACTGGTTACATTGCCGATACTTTACTATATAACCAATCTATTAGAGTTAGAATCGTAATAAAAACGCAACCTATAACTATTTATATTGTTCATCAAAAACACTCCGAAAATATTTGCGATTGTATTCAATTGCAGCATTATTCGGAACATAAGAAGCTGCTAATTCATTGTAATAATAAGCTTTATCTTGCTCGCCTAACTTGCTATAACAAATACACATTTGTAAATAGGGAATCCATGTGTAGCTAGCTGGACTGTGAAAAGGACTCTCTGTTGCCATTGTCACTTCTGTTGCAAGTTTAAACCAAAAAATTGCTTCATTGTATTTTTGTTGATCCATATATATATATCCTATTCTTGTACAATTCTCTCCTCTAGGGACATCATACCGAAATGACTTTACACAAGATTCAACTGCCTTCTCCCACATTCCAAGCTTTGCATAGCAATCTCCTAATTTACCACATGCATAAATTTTCTCTTCATACCAACCTTCATCTTGATTAAGAAATGTTTTATAAAGTAAAACTGCATCATCATATTTTTGATTATCCATAGATTCATTCGCGTAATAAAACAAATCTCTCGGACTCAATTCTTCTCCAGCTGCTACAGCATCCTGAAAAATTTTCAAATTGCGGTTCGTTACTTTCTTTTCTTTTTTATGCGTAATCGCAACATTACTATTAAAAATCTCACCAAAAATAGCTAAATACTCATGCACCTTTCCAAACCATTGAAATTCTTTTTCACGCTTTACAAGCCGATATCTTTTTGTACAGTATAAAGGTTTCCCATTAGAATCCATTACAAGATGATAAGGCATCGAAACAGCATCCACATTAGAATCTAATTCTTTTTTTAATAGCTTCAATGCCTCTTGAGCATCTTCTAATAACACATCATCAGCATCTAGCCATAATATATATTCTTGCGTTGCTTTTGAAAAAGAAAAATTTCTAGCTGCCGCAAAATCATTAATCCATGGAAAGTCATATATGTTAGAGGTATATTGAGCTACAATTTCTTTCGTTCGATCAATAGAACCTGTATCAACTATAATAATTTCATCAACGATTTTTTCTACTGCGTCTAAACATCGACCGATTGTATCTTCCTCATCTCGAACAATCATACATAAACTAATTGTAATTCCTTGCTTGTTCAACATAATCACCCTCTTCCAAATCAATCATATGTTATACATACAATAAACTTTCCACTTTTTTAACTTGCACAAGCAGTTTAAGATTTCTTTTCAATAATTCAAATGTCCGTGTCATTTTCTTCCGGTTTTGCATCTACTATATAATGAACGCTTTATGGAGGTGAATTTATGTCAAATAATAATTATTCAGATGGATTAAATCCCGATGAATCTTTATCAGCTAGTGCATTTGACCCTAATCTTGTAGGACCAACATTACCACCAATACCACCGTTTACCCTTCCTACCGGGCCGACTGGACCGACTGGACCAACTGGGCCGACTGGGCCAACTGTACCAACTGGACCTTCTGGACCAACTGGACCGACTGGACCAACTGGACCAACTGGGCCGACTGGACCAACTGGACCAACTGGGCCGACTGGACCGACTGGACCGACTGGGCTAACTGGGCCGACTGGACCGACTGGGCTAACTGGACCGACTGGGCCGACTGGGCAAACTGGTGCTACTGGTGCTACCGGACCGACTGGACCAACTGGACCAACTGGACCGACTGGACCGACTGGGCTAACTGGACCGACTGGGCCGACTGGGCCGACTGGCGCTACCGGACCGACTGGACCAACTGGGCCGACTGGACCTTCTGGCTTAGGACTTCCAGCAGGATTGTATGCCTTTAACTCAGCTACAGTTTCTTTAGCTCTTGGGATTAATGATCCAGTACCATTTAATACCGTTGGATCTCAGTTTGGTACGGCAATTTCTCAAATGGATGCCGATACTTTCGTAATTAGTGAAACTGGTTTCTATAAAATTACTGTTATTGCTTATACAGCGGCAGTAAGTTTATTAGGAAGTCTTGGGATTCAAGTTAATGGCATTCCTGTACCAGGTGCAGGCACAAGCTTAATTTCACTTGGAGCTCCTATCGTTATCCAAGCCATTACACAAATTACTACAACACCATCACTCGTTGAAGCAGTTGTTACAGGAATTGGATTATCACTAGCTCTTGGTACAAGTGCATCAATTATTATTGAAAAAATCGCTTAATTTTGTACTTAGCAGTAAGACTGATATCAGTCTTACTGCTTTTTCATTTGTAAATTCAATCATTAAATCTTTCTTTTCTACATAGTCATAATGTTGTATGACATTCTGCAGGAGGCACTTATATGGAAAATCAATCAGCTGTCCAGCTTTATCTCGAGTTATTAAAGAAAACAATTTTATTTGAAATATGGTTAGAATACGAACCATACTTACCTGCTTCACTACATATATCTAAAGAGCTATCATATGAACCAGTTACAGTTCCACTTCCTTTATTTCTTAAGCAATACGTAGAAAATCACAATTTAAAAATCGTTGATCCTAACGTTTCAAAAAATGCGCGTCAAGGTGGCAAGGATTGGCCAAGAGCAGCACACAGTATGGTTGGTCGAAAACGCATGAATCAATTACATGAGGCTATGGAAACTGTTGTAAGGGAAAATATAGAAGGTGATTTTATTGAAACTGGTGTATGGCGCGGAGGATCATGCATTTTTATGAATGGTTTTTTACAAGCAAACAACATTACGGATCGTACTGTGTGGGTTGCCGATTCGTTTGAAGGTCTGCCAGCACCTAACTTAGAACAATATCCGAAAGATTACGGTGATTATTTGCACACATTCGATTACTTACGAGTTTCTTTAGAAACAGTGCAAGAAAACTTTAGAAAATACGATTTATTAAATGATCAGGTGAAATTTTTAAAGGGTTGGTTTAAAGATACATTGCCTTCAGCACCGGTAGAAAAAATTGCAATTGCTCGCCTTGATGGTGATATGTATGAATCAACGATGGATAGTCTTGTAAACTTATACGATAAAGTTTCAACAGGCGGCTATATTATTATTGATGATTACGGATTGGTAACATGCGCAGAGGCTGTAACTGATTTCAGAAAGGAAAGAAACTTACAAGCTCCTATTACTAAAATTGATGATTTCGGTATTTATTGGCGAAAAGAATAGAATATAACTTTATTTTTTGAGGGGTCCTATTACACTACTTATTCATAAAAACTAATTGTGTAAAGTTCCCCTCACTATAAATGATTAACTTATATATACAATAGAAATCCCCTACTTTACTACAAGGACGGAGTGAATGTATGAACGAAAACGAGAAAAAAATCACATTAATTCCACCACCAGAACTCGTTCAATATGTAGGTGGTAATTTTAAAGAAGTTGGAAAAGAGTTTATGCAGTATTTTATTGAAATTGGCAATTTAAAATCAAATGAAACAGTGTTAGATGTAGGCTGCGGCATTGGCCGAATGGCGGTTCCATTAATGAACTATTTAAGCGATGAAGGTACTTATTATGGATTTGACTTATTCAATGCGGGAATTACATGGTGCAAAAATAACATTTCTACACGCCGTAACAATTTCCATTTTGAACATGTCGATATATATAATCAATTCTACAATCCCGATGGAAAAGAAGATGCTTCCCAATATAAGTTTCCATATGAAGATGAATCATTCGATTTTATTTTTTTAACGTCTGTATTTACCCATCTCCTTCCGAAAGAATTAGAACATTACGTATGCGAGATTGCACGAGTTCTGAAAAAAGATGGGAGATGTTTTATTACTTTCTTTTTAATTAACCCTGAATCATCCTATTATTTAAATGCAGGACTAAGTACGTTAGGTTTTTATCATCAAGTTGACAATTGTTATGTTCTAAATAAAGATATCCCTAATTTCGCAGTTGCCTATCCTGAGGACGATATTCGTACCCTATTAAATAAATATGGGCTAGAAATACAGTCCCCCCCTCATTATGGTTCATGGTGTAGCAGAACCGAACACACAAGTTATCAAGATATTATTCTTACACAAAAAACTTCTGAAAGGTAGTTGTATATGAATAATATAAAAAATCCGCCTCTCGTTTCCATCCTTATTCCCACCTATAATCGACCACATTATTTTAAAATTGCTTTAGAAAGTGCATTAGCGCAAACGTATTCAAATATTGAAATTATTGTAGGGGACGATAGTACAAATAATGAAACAGAAAAATTAATATACAGACATTATTTACATAAGCATAAACATATAACATACATTCGAAATGCCTCTACTCTAGGACAATTTCATAACGCCCTCATGCTCTTAGAACAGTCAAATGGAGAGTACATAAATTTCTTAATGGACGATGATACATTTTATAATAATAAAATCGAAAAAATGATGTTTCATTTTCAACAAGACTTAAATAAGAATCTCGCGCTTATCACATCCTATCGCACTTGGATTGATGATAATGGAGATATAATTGAACAACATCCCTCCATGAAAAAATTATATGATGAAGATACTCTACTAAATGGGAAAGATTTTGGAAACCGTATGCTTCTAGCAGGACAAAATATTATCGGTGAGCCTACAATCGTACTCTTTAGAAAAAGCCTATTAACGGAACCTTTCGGCACTTTAAATGGCAGAAAATATGGTTGTAGTGTTGATATGGCCTCTTGGATAAGTTTACTTTCAAAAGGTGATGCGATGTATATAACTGAGCCCTTAAGTTCATTCCGTCTTCATACTGGACAGCAAGTACGTCACAAATTCCTTGAGGGCTGTGAAGATTTTTCTCAGCTCGTTTTAACCTCGAAAAAGTATGGTTTCTTACAAGACGCCAAATATTATAAAAAAGGTTTGATAAGAGCTTACGGATGGTATAAAAATGCGACCAAATTTTACGATTTATTTCCAAACCTCATTCCAGATAAAAATACACATGCACGACTTTCTTATTGTTTAAATATCATTACAAAAGAGCTCCGTGCAATATAGTCCATCACAAGGGAGGAGCTATTCCTTCCTCGTGATGTATGACTTCCCACAAATAGTGGAATAAATGTATGCATAGTCTGCTTGTATATTATTTTTTTCATGACATGATCCATTATACTTACTAGGCGATAGAAAGGAATACATACATTGAAAGATCCAAATTCTCAATATCAAATAGACTACGTATTACTATTCATCTTATTTGCCATTGGGACTGTTAGTTGCTTTGCAATTGCAAGTGCACAAGCCTCTTTACCACCATTTTTGCAAAGCGTAAATTTTGTATTAAAGCAAATCCAATGGTACTTCATTGGATTTATAGCCATTGGTATGATTATGATTATTGATTTCGATCGTTATCAAAAAATTGCTTGGTATTTATATAGCTTTGCATTGGTACTACTAATTGGACTAGAACTTCAAGTACCAGGTGCCGTTACAATAAAAGGTGCGACCGCTTGGTACAGGCTTCCAGGCTTCGGAAATTTCCAGCCTTCCGAAATTATGAAATTGTTTTTAATTATCGTCACCGGACGAATTATAGCAAATCACAATGAGAAACATTTTTTCCGAACAATACACGACGATTTTTTATTACTCGGAAAAATATGTGCAACAAGTTTGCCACCCCTACTACTTATTGCAAAGGAACCTGATTTAGGAAACACCATGGTAATTTCAGCTATGCTCGCAGCAATGATACTAGTTTCTGGTATACGTTGGCGTTTTATTTTCGGATTAGTTTCTGGTATTTTTGTAGCTGGCGTTACATTAACGTATATTTTTTTTACTCATACAAAATTCTTTAAAGCACACATTTTACAAGAATATCAACTAAATCGCTTCTACGGCTGGTTAGCGCCATACAAATATGATGCGCAAGGCTATCAATTAAGACAAGCTTTCTTAGCTACTGGATCAGGGGAAATGCAAGGAAAAGGTTGGGAAAATGGACAAGTATACTTTCCAGAACCACATACAGATTTTATTTTCACCAATGTCGCTGAGCAATTCGGCTTCTTAGGTGCAAGTGTCATTATTTCACTTTTTTTCCTACTTATTTTCCGCATGATTCATATCGCTTTAGAAAGTAATGACCCTTTCGGTAGTTACATCTGTGCTGGTACAATCGGAATGTTTACCTTTCAAGTATTTCAAAATATCGGGATGACCATCGGATTACTACCTATTACAGGAATTACATTACCCCTTATGAGCTACGGAGGAAGTTCCTTACTCACATACATGATAGCGATTGGATTCGTTTTAAATGTTCGCTCAAGAACGAAAATCTTTATGTTTAAATGACGAGCAAAAACAGTATATTTTTATCTCTATCCTTTTTTAGATATACTAATGAAAAATATGGTGGAGGTTTAAATATGAAATTTGACATTATAGGGGATATTCATGGATGCTTTCAAGAGTTTCAAGATTTAACGACGAAACTCGGATACAACTGGAATAGTGACCTGCCGTTTCACCCTGACCAACGTAAGCTTGCTTTTGTTGGTGATATTACAGATCGCGGCCCTCATTCATTACGTATGATTGAAATTGTATGGGAACTTGTTATAAATAAAAAAGTAGCTTATTACGCTCCGGGAAATCACTGTAATAAACTATACCGTTTTTTCCTTGGGCGTAATGTGACAATCGCTCATGGACTCGAAACAACTGTTGCCGAATATGAAGCATTGCCTTCTCATAAACAAAACATTATAAAAGAAAAATTCATCACACTTTATGAGCAATCCCCTTTATATCACGTACTCGATGAGAAAAGGTTAATTGTATGTCACGCTGGAATTCGGCAAGATTACATAGGAAGACAAGATAAAAAAGTACAGACCTTTGTATTATATGGCGATATTACAGGAGAAAAACATGCTGACGGCTCTCCTGTCCGTCGCGACTGGGCACAAGAATATAAAGGAAAAGCTTGGATTGTATATGGACATACACCCGTTAAAGAACCTCGCTTCGTAAATCATACAGTCAATATTGACACTGGCGCTGTATTTGGTGGCAAACTAACCGGACTACGTTATCCTGAGATGGAGACCGTTTCCGTCCCTTCCTCCCTGTCTTTTGTCCATGAGAAATTCCGCCCAATTTCATAACGACCCTTATTTAGATATCATTCACAAATTACGAGGATTACCGTATCATTTAGGCGGCTCTCCTATAAAAACTAGGTAAAGTAATTAAAAAAAGATGCAAATAAAGTGCATCTTTTTTTAATTACACGGCATATACTGTCGCAGGAGGTGACAGAATGAAGAAAAAATCTTCTAAACAAAAAAGAAAATGCCCGCCTTTTTATCTGCCCATGTACGGAATTAACAACTGGTGCAGCATTCGAGCTGCAGCTTTAGAAGAACCGGACGGACAAGGGGCTTCCCCCAAAAACAAAGCTAAACCAAAATATGTCTCTTTAGAAAATGCTGTAATGAGCCGCATAATCGATAATAGAAAAACAAAGATGCAGCAAAAAAATAAACCTCTCTCTACTCACACTGAACAGGTTGTGCCTTCTGAGCAAACAGAGAAAAATACAGAAGAAGACATCCCTGTAGCAATAAATAAAAAAGCAGAATCAGAAATTCCAGCTGCTATTATAAATCAAGTGAAAAAAATAAGAGAAGCATTAGCACCATCCAATGATATACAAACAGAAAAAACGATCATAATTCAAACTCCTACACCTGAAAATACAAAAGTAAAAAAAGGGGGACGATATGCACATGCAGAGGGGCTTCACTCTAATGCAGAGGGTACAGCTTCACATGCAGAAGGACTTCTTACACACGCAAAAGCTTCTTTCTCTCATGCGGAAGGATCAAAAACGAAAGCAACTGGACATAGTTCCCATAGTGAAGGAAGTGAAACGACAGCAGGTGGCTCTTATTCTCATGCGGAAGGTAAACATACAATCGCTTTAGGCGAAGCAGCACATGCAGAAGGAACCGCGACTATCGCTAACGGATTCTCTTCTCATGCGGAAGGTAATCATACATCAACAGCTCATTTTGCAGGTAGCCATATTATGGGGCGCTTCGGCACAGCAGAAGAATCTTATTCTTGGTTTATTGCAAACGGCACAAATGAAACCGATCATAATATCGGTGCAAAGTGGCTTGCTCATAATGGGGAAATGTATATTGATGGCGCTTCTTACAATGCAAGTGGAACTGATTTTGCACAAATGTTTGAAACAACAGACAATCATTTTATTGATGTAGGTTATTTCGTTACATTTAGTAGCGAAGAAAAAATTCGGATCGCTACTTCAAACGATTCATTCATTTTAGGAATATCTAGTGCAACCCCCGCCCTTATAGGAAATAGCGGTGCTTTAAGTTGGCAAAAACGCTATAAAACAGATAACTTTGGAAAACGCCAATATGTACGTACGGAATCGCAAGACATACAACCTCTTTTAAATACAGAATGGGATCCAACTTGCAAATATATAGCAAGAAAAGATCGTACCGAGTGGCTTCCTGTCGGGTTAATTGGACAAATGTTAGTACGCGATGACGGTACTTGCGAAACGCATGGATATTGTCGTCCAAATAACGATGGCATTGCTACAAAATCCGAAAGTGGCTTTTTCGTTATAAAGCGCACGGGTGAAAATCAAATTTTAATATTATTCCGCTAAGAAAAAAGGGAACAAAATTCTTCGTTACATAAGAATTTTGTTCCCTTTTTAAGTATACCTTAATACCTCTTCCATATCGCTTGGAATCGTTGTAGTGAAAGACATTTCCTTCTCTAAAATAGGATGATAAAACGTCAAAGATGTACTATGAAGTGCTTGACGTTTTATCACATCTCTTCTTCCTCCATATAAATCATCACCAAGTAACGGATGGCCTATATGAGCCATATGTACACGAATTTGATGCGTTCTTCCGGTCTCAAGCTCAAGTGATACATGCGTCTTATGATTGGCGCTATCCATCACTCTAAAATGAGTAACTGCTCTTTGCCCATTTTCACAAACGGTTCGCTCAATAATGCTATCCGATTTTCGTCCAATCGGTGCATCAATCGTTCCTTCTCGTTCTATCATCTCACCGTGAACAATTGCTTCATATGTTCTTTTCACAGCTTTTTGTTGATGCTGTTTCGATAAAAGATGATGCACGAAACGATTTTTTGCAATAAGCATAAGCCCTGAAGTATCACGATCTAATCTTGTTACGATATGCACCGTACTTGCAAGATGCTGCTTATCATAATGAGATAAGAGCGCATTCGCAACACTACCTGCCGGATGTTCTCTAGACGGAATCGTTGACATGTTCGCCTCTTTGTTTATGACAAGAACCGCATCATCTTCATATACAATACATAAAGGGATATCTTCTTTAATCATCCCTTCACTTCTTTCTTCCACTGGAAAAAAGACACGTAATTCTTCACCAGCTTGCAACTGATGACGAACACTGGCATGTTGATTATTTACTTCAATAGCTCCGCCGCGAAATTTTATATCCGTTAAGGCGGCTTTAGAAATCCCTTTTGTTTTTAAAAATTCTCTAACTAAAGTTCCCTCTTCAGCCGATTCTATATCCCATTTCAATGTAAATCTGTTCAAATATATAAACCCTTTCTATTTATCTGCAACAAACGAGTCACGAACTCGTTTCCAGAACGGGAACGGACGGAAACGAACAAATCGTACTTTCTCGTTTGCAACGCGATACTGGATTGATTTCACATCTTGATGAACCATCGTTAAATGGTCCACCGTAATTTGTAAGTTCATTCCTGCAGCCGGCTTCAACACACATGTATGATGCTTCGGCAATACGAGTGGCGAGCCTACAGTACGAAACACACGGTTATTAATAGATGCCATTTCTGCAATTTGAATCGCTTCAATAGAAGGGTGAATAATCGCTCCGCCAAGCGCCTTATTATACGCAGTACTTCCCGAAGGAGTAGAAATACAAAGGCCATCCCCGCGGAACGTTTCAAAGTACTCTCCGCGTATTTCCACTTCTGTTACTAATGTACCTTCCGCACTTTTAACAGTTGCTTCATTCATCGCCAAATACTGTGACTCTTTACTCCCATTCACATAGCGAATAATCACTTCTAAAAGCGGATATTCCACCACTTGGAATGGTGTTTTAGCAATTGCAATTACTAATTTCTCTACTTCTGTCGGTAACCAATCTGCATAGAAACCTAAATGCCCTGTATGTACACCAACAAATGCTGTTTCATCCAATCGATTATAATAACGATGAAATGCATATAAAAGCGTTCCATCTCCCCCAACAGAAATTACAATATCGGGTTCCTTTTCATCCATTATAAATCCAAAATCTAGCAAGTATTCTTTCATCGTGCTTGCCAGTGTATCTGATGATTGATCTCCCTTTGACATAATTGTAAATTTCATCGCCCAACACCCTTTAGTTTATGATTCGGAATCTTTCGTTTCTTGTTTTCTTGAAAAAGCTTTCTGCGCTTCTTGAATCTCAAGACGAATAGAAGACATTTCTTCATCTAATAAAAACGCCGCTTCCGCTGCGCGTTGCAAGCGTATTTTAATATCTTCAGGAAAACGTCCACTATATTTATAATTTAAAGAATGCTCAATTGTTGCCCAAAAATTCATTGCTAACGTGCGTATTTGGATTTCTACCAATACTTTTTTTTCTCCCTGAATCGTTTGAACGGGGTAACTAATGACAACGTGATAAGAGCGATAGCCGCTATCTTTCTTTTGCGTGACATAATCACGTTCTTCCACGATTTCAAAGTCATTTCGTTTTCGAAGATATTCTACAACAGGCTTAATCTCATCAACAAATTGACACATCATTCGAAGGCCCGCGATGTCTTGCATATCTTCTCTCAGCCGGTCTAACGGTACATTTCTCTTCTCCGCTTTATCAATAATACTAGCAACCGACTTTACCCTTCCTGTTACAAACTCAATTGGAGAATGCTCTGTTAACATTGCAAATTGAGTACGCATTCCTTTTAGTTTCACTTTCAGCTCTGCCACCGCTTGATGGTAAGGTGCTAAAAATTCTTCCCAATTTCGATTCATTTCAACCACCACCAAAATCAATCCATTTGCTTATAGAAATACTTTTTCTACAGCAGTTACTAGTTCTTCTCCGTAATTTGCATTACCTTCAATATTTTCAACTAAATATTCTACTTCTTCTTTTAAATTTTCTAATTCCATTTCAACGTCGTTCACACGAACGAACATTACTATATCGTTATTCATCGCTTCATGCATTGATTCCCAGCATGTGTGCGGAATACTTACATAAATGAAAGATGATTCGTTTTCTAAAATATATAAAAATGATAAATTGTCTGAGTCTACAAGTACGTGATTACGCGCACTTAGCTCCTTTACCTCTATTTCATTATTTTCCGCACAAAAAATAAGCGCATTCTCTCTCTTTTCTACGCTCTTAACTTGAATTTTATTTTGCATGCTCTAACTCCTCCATCTCAACTTCCTGTCTTACTTAACAGTATTATTGTATCATAACATGGACGCAAACAAATAAAACATTGAACCAAATTTATGAAAAAGCGATAATGTGTAAAGAATTATTTTTTAAAAGGAGCGCACATACAATGACACAAGAAATTGAAATTGAATTTAAAAATATTGTTACAGAAGAAGAATTCGATACATTATGTAAATCATTCTCTATTGAGGTATTTACGAAACAGGTGAATCACTACTTTGAAACACCGGGCTTCTCGTTAAAAGAAGCTGGCTCTGCACTTCGTATTCGTCATAAAGGAGAAACTTATACATTAACATTGAAACAACCTGCAGAAGTCGGCTTGTTAGAAACGCATCAAATCGTAACAGAAGACGAAGCAAGAATGATGATGAAAACAAACGTAATCATTCCAGGGGCTGTAATGGATCAACTACACAAATTACAAATTCCTGTTTCCACTTTAACTTATATGGGTAGTTTAACAACTGAAAGAGCCGAAACACTATTTGAAGGCGGAACGCTTGTCTTTGATCATAGTTTCTATTACAATCACGATGATTATGAAATTGAATTTGAAGTGCAAGATGAAGAAACAGGAAAAGCTGCGTTTATTCATTTATTAAAACAGCACGACATACCAATACGTCATACAAATAATAAAGTAAAACGCTTTTTCCTTGCCAAACAAAACAAAGCACGCTAAAGTGAAAATTCCACTAGTGAATACGTTCTACTAGTGGATATATCTCACTTTTTAAAAGGAAAAGATTCTTTTACATTTGAAAAATAAGCAAAGAACGTTATGAAGGCTGTTTATTTGCCCTCTGGAACATTCCATTGCTACAATAGATATACATTTCATGGAAAAAGGAGTTTATAAAGGATGAGCAAGCAACCGATGACACCATTTGAAGCAATTGGCGGTGAACAATGCATTGCAATATTAGTAGACACGTTTTATTCCTATGTCAGTAAACACCCTGACCTATCTCCCATCTTCCCAGATGATTTAACAGAAACCGCTAGGAAGCAGAAACAATTTTTAACGCAATATTTAGGTGGTCCTAATTTGTACACTGAAGAACATGGTCACCCTATGTTAAGAGCACGCCATCTTCCGTTTGAGATTACTCCAAAACGAGCAGAGGCTTGGCTATCATGTATGGAGCAAGCAATGGATGACACAGGAGTGCACGGTCATATAAGAGAGTTCGTTTTTGAACGTTTAGCGTTAACTGCTCAGCATATGGTTAATACTCCAAACGAAACAGGTGAAGTGTAATGGATAAGCAGGAAGCAACGCATATAAATATGCCATCTCCTTCCGCATGTGAGCATAAGTCTGTAGAAGCATATTTATTTATTGATCCACTTTGTAAAGATTGCTGGGAAATTGAGCCCTTTATTATTAAACTATGGCTTGAATACGGGAAATACTTCTCTATTCGTCATATCGTAACTGGAAAAGTGGACGGAACGAACGCTTCCTCACACAAATGGAATAAACCTGCTAATATTCGATTTGTGTGGGAAAAGACAACAAGTTTACAAGGTTTTTCATGTGATGGAAAGGTACATATGCAAGAAGCATCGTCAACACCATATTTAGTTTCGATGGCAATTAAGGCAGCGGAGTTACAGGGCCGAAAAGCAGGTTCGAAGTTTTTGCGAAAACTCCAAGAATACATTTTCCTTGAAAATGTATCAAACCCTGACTGTGAATTATTACTTGCATGTGCAAGAGATAGCGATATTGATGTAGAAGAATTTAAAAAAGACCTACATTCCGCTAGCGCAAAAAAAGCTTTCCAATGTGACTTAAAATTTACAAATGAGATGCATATTACAGAAATACCTTCTCTCGTATTCTTTCATGCGAATTCAGATGAAGAAGGTATTAAAATCGCTGGAACTTATTCCTACGACGTATACGTACAATTATTGAAAGAACTTGTAAAATGTGAAATTGAGCCAGAACCATTACCACCTTTAGAAGTGTTACTAGAAGCAACGCAATTTATATCTTCAAAAGAAGTAGCATTTATATATGACTGCTCGCAGCAAGAGATCGAGCGTGAACTGAAAAAATTACAACTGAAACGAAAAGTACAAATGATTGACGTAAAATGTGAGCGTTATTGGAAATGGATAGCAAAAGAAAAAGACCTGGTGTAAAACACCAGGTCTTTTTCTTTACGGCTTATAAAAATATTAAAGGGGATGGGAGAAATTTTCACGTTCAAACAAAGGGGTATATGTTTGTATGTGAATTCGTTCACGCTTATTATATTACAAGATTCGACGTCAGATGACAACCCCTTTTGTCGAATTTCACACTTTTGTCACATTCTAAACGTTTTCATTTCTGAATAAGCTATAAAAAAGCTATTTTGGAGGTGTTCTGTATGAAAAAAACGTATATTTTACTTATCTTACTAGCTGTCATCGTTTCTTTTTTCTTGTACATCCTCTCTCTACTACAAGCTTTTCCTAAAATTATTGCCTTCCCTCTTTTATTTGGAGTCATTGTCATCGCTCTCTCTTATTTCAACCATAAAAAACGATTTAAAGGGTTTTAACTACAAAAATCACCTGTAAAAATGCCTTCTAATTTAGAAAAAAGAAAGAAATTCACCTTATTTTTTCGACAAATATCGACAAAAATATTTAAAACAAAAAAAGACGAGGTAAATTCCTCGTCTTTACAATTAATTCTCTTCAAATAATAGTGCTTCTAATTCATTTAATTTCTCTTCAAATACTTGTAGCGCTTCTTTTACCGGTTCTGGAGATGCCATATCTACTCCAGCTTTTTTCAGCACTTCAATTGGATAATCTGAGCTTCCTGCTTTTAAGAACTCATTAATGTAACGTTCTACTGCTGGTTGCCCCTCTTCTAAAATTTGTTTAGATAAAGCCGTTGCTGCACTAAATCCTGTTGCGTATTGGTATACGTAATAGTTGTAGTAGAAGTGCGGAATACGAGACCACTCTAAACCAATTTCTTCATCGATTACTAAAGCATCACCGAAATATTTCTTATTTAAATCATAGTAGATCTCCGTTAACATGTCTGGCGTAACCGCATGTCCTTCTTGTACTTTCTTATGAATAATATGCTCAAACTCTGCGAACATCGTTTGACGGAATACAGTACCACGGAATCCTTCTAAATAATGATTTAATAAGTATAGACGCTCTTTCTTATCTTCTGTCGTTTTTAATAAATAATCGTTTAGAAGTGCTTCATTACAAGTTGATGCTACTTCCGCAACGAAGATTGAATAATCACCGTATACGTGCGGCTGCGTCTTTCTTGTATAGTAACTATGCACGGAATGACCGAACTCATGAGCAAGTGTATATAAATTATTTACATTATCATGCCAGTTCATTAAAATATACGGATTTGTTCCATATGCACCAGATGAATATGCTCCGCTTCGCTTTCCTTTATTCTCATACACATCTACCCAGCGATTTTCATATGCTTCTTTTAAAATGTCAACATACTCATCACCAAGTACGTTTAAAGACTTTAATAACATGTCTTGTGCTTCTTCATACTTCACGTTCATTTTCACTTCTGGTACAAGTGGTGTATATAAATCATACATATGAAGCTCATCAAGTCCTAGTGCACGCTTACGAATATCAATGTAACGATGTAGCAAGTGTAAATTATCATTTACAGATTCAACAAGTTGATCATACACCGCTTCAGGAATATTATTATTACTTAATGCAGCTTGACGTGCAGAATCGTATTTACGAACACGCGCATTGAAATTATTACGTTTCACAGCTCCGCTTAACGTGCTTGCAAATGTGTTCTTATATTTCCCGTACGTTTCATATACAGCTTTGAATGCATCTTCGCGCACACGACGATCATCACTTTCTAAAAACTGAATGTAACGACCATGTGTAATTTCCACTTCTTCTCCATCCTCACCTTTAATAGATGGGAATTTCAAATCCGCATTATTCAACATACCAAATGTATTACTTGACGCACTCATTACTTCAGATGCTTCTGCTAATAGAGCCTCTTCCGCTTCAGATAATACGTGCGGGCGTTGACGCGTAATTTCTTCTAATGCATGTTCATATACACTTAAGTCTCTATTTTCTTTCAAGAATGTTTGCAGTGTATCTTCTGAAATCGATAAAATTTCAGGCACAATATATGCTGTGCTACTAGATACTTGTGAATATAAATTTGTTGCGCGGTCATTTAACGCTTGATACACAGAGTTTGTTGTATCTTGATCGTAACGCATATGTGCATATGTATATAGCTTACCTAATCGCATTGAAATTTCGTCTTCATATTGCAATGCTTCAAGTAAATTGTTCGCAGAGTCACCAAGTTTCCCTTTAAATTCAGTTAACTTCGGTAATAGCTCTTTAATAGCTTGGAATTCTTTTTCCCATTCTGCATCTGTTTGGAAAATATCTTCTAATCGCCACGTACTTGATTCTTCAATTTCTTTGCGATCTGGTAATGTTTTTGCTGTATTTTGTTCAGACATCCTTTAAGCCCTCCTTTAAATATCTCTACTTACATACAATTCGATTTTTCTTATGTAATTCCTTCACGATCAGTCTTTATTATATCCCCTTTTCCTTCTCTCATGTTGTACTTTGCCTCAAATAAAGATAAGGCATACGCTAAGCAAATTTCATCATATTTCATAACTTCCTCCTCTGTTTTTAACATAACTACCTCTCTTTTTTTCCGGTACTTATAAGTACCTACTTTCTGCAATACACCTGTATAACATAAAAATGTCATATATTCAGCAACTGCTACTTTCCATATATGCCGTGAAAAGTACGGGAGCATGCGCCTTTTCACATACGTTTTCACATAACTACATACATATTGAAGGGAAATACAATCCCCTACCGCAAGCTCACCTATACACTTTATATATAGAAAAGCTTGCCATATAAATGGATTTGTTTGAAAAGCAAATGAGGACGGAAGTGGCACACCGATTTCAGAAGGAAAATTTGCTGGGGTACATTTACATTGATATAAGAGGCGTAATAGTGACTTATGATTGTAATTCCAAATCGGCAGAGCATTTTGCCGAAAATAGCTCTTTCGCTTTTTCCATTCCTCACCTAATGTTTCTTTTCGGAAAGAGACGGGAGAAAAGAGCATTTCAAAAGTAGTCGTTTCAGTTGGTAAATAGATAATATGTGAGAAAGAGACGCTTGTAGAAAATGAAGTGAGAAACGCGCATTTCATAAATGATTTTTGTTTCGAACAGAAGAAAATAAGAAATGGCTGAGGATAAGATTGTAAGGAGAAAGCCATAAGTGAGGAGAATTTCATCCAATATGCTGATTGCCTCTTCAATTGATTTCCACCAATGATCCAAATGACCTGTATACCAGCTCGCCAATACGAATAGGTTCGTTTGTACAGCTGCTCTATAGAGAGATTGGCGCATTGGTATTCAATCGCAATTGTTCTCCCTGCTCTCTCTATGAAAATATCTGGTCGTTGCTGAATTTCTGGAAGATAGTGCTCTATATACACAGGAAAGTTTTGACGTTTGAACCACCTATATAACAATTCTTTACCGTGCATATGATACATAGATTCTGCTTCATAAAAGGCAAGACACGCGTCCATTTTCTTATGAGCAAAATGCCAACTTTTTTGTTTCCCTAATTTCATTTGCACTTCCTTCCCGCAAGCTATGCAAAAGAAGCTTTCCATTTTACGCATACGATGTAAAAGCTCTTCATCATGATGATAGAGCAGATGAATTTTTTCTCCGTTTTCTCTTTTGGCGATAAACATCGGAATCACACCCTTTCAGCTCCTTATATTCTACAATTTATTACAAATTCCTTTTAAAAAAGAGATGTCCCAATTTCGGACATCTCTTTTTATAATAAAGGTGATAATAATCGATACGTCGATTCAACAATTCGTCTATGAAGACGCCTTTTATGAAAACGATCGACATGAATTTCACTTGATTCTTCTATATCCTCTTTATAATCTTGAACAAGTTTTCGAATGCTGTCTGTATCATATAAAAAGGCATTTACTTCAAAGTTCAAATGAAAACTTCTCATATCCATATTAGCAGTCCCTATTGAAGCTAAATCAGAATCGACAATGACAACTTTACTATGGAGAAAGCCTTTTTCGTATTCATATATCTTTACCCCTGCATCTAAAAGCTCTGGGAAGTACGATCTCGATGCGTAAAAGACGGTGCGCTTATCAGGCTTACTCGGCATTAACAAACGGACATCAATACCAGCAAGTGCCGCTACCTTTAATGCGGATAAAATATCATCATCCGGAATGAAATACGGCGTCGCAATCCAAATTGATTTCCGCGCAGAAGCAATCATGGCAAAGTATAAATGTTTAATTGTTTCCCATTTATTATCTGGTCCACCTGCAACGAGCTGTACGCCTCCCCAATGATCACCCTCAACTGCTTTCGCTTGTAAATATTCAGGGGCCAGCACAGCCTCACCAGTCATATAAAACCAATCTTGAAGGAAAATAAGTTGCAAGCTTTGAACAGCTTCACCACGCAAATATAAATGCGTGTCTCGCCAAAAACCGAAATACTTATCCTTCCCTAAATATTCATCACCAATATTTAATCCACCGACAAACCCTTCATTTCCATCAATAATAACGATTTTTCGGTGGTTTCGATAATTAATCTTATCGTTTAAAATCGGAAAGCGCACAGGGAAAAACGGAATCATTTCTACTCCTGCATCATTCAATTCTTCAATATATGAATTCGATAGTCTAAAACTTCCAACCGCATCATATAAAAAACGAACGACAACACCTTCTTTTGATTTCTGTATTAAAATATCTTTAATTTCTGTTCCAAGCTTATCATCACGCACAATGTAATATTCCATATGAATGTGGTGTTTCGCTCGTTTTAATCCATCTAAAATGGCCTGAAACGTTTCATCTCCATTTGTTAATGTTCTCGTTTCAGTTTGAAATGAAATATTTAAAGCGCCTAAGCGGTCCGCTAAACGAAATAACAGCTCTTGATGCTTATGATTGCGCAAAATCCGTTCTTCGTAATCTTCATGCCCCTTATATTGTAAAAATGCTTGTTCATCGAGCAACGCCTTCTTTTGGAACATTCTCTTCCTCCGAAAGTTCTGTCCAAATAATAAATAAGCGAAGAATCCAAATACCGGAAAAATACCTAACACAATGAGCCATGTAAGTGTTTTAGACGGATGACGGTTCTCTAAGAAAATAACGCAGCCAATTAAAAATGCAGATACCGTAAATAAAATACTAATAATACCTAAAATCGAAACATCTTTTATCCCAATTACATCCGAATAAAATGCTACATCAATAAACATACGTAACGAAACAAATAACGCGAACAATAGTAAAACAAAGAAAATCAACTTTAATGTATTTTTCATCTCTTACCTCCTTACTAAGAAAGCTTTCCTATTCTTCATATAAAAAGCCGATTTCATACTACAGAAATCGGCCTACGTTTTAGCAGGAAAATTATTGCGAATTGTTTCAAGCGCACGCTCTTTCACAATTTGTTTCCCATACTCACTTACACGATGAATTGTTAAAGTTGATTCTTCTCCGTATTCTAAAACAATACTTAAAATACGATCAATTTCTTCTTCATCATGTAGCACTTCATCGAATTCCACATATACATAATAGCGGTTCTCAAATGAATACAGCTCATCTTTTATATCTTCAAAGATAAGACGGTGGCTTAATGAAATGACATCTTCAAAATCATTAAACTTAATTAAAAAGCCAAACGTACCATCTTCGTTAAAGTTTGTTCCTGCTTGTTCTTCTACCTCTTCCACTAATTCTTGCTGGAATAATGATTCAATGCCTTCATCTAGAGGAATGTCTATAATTTTATCTACACCTATTGGTAGTTCTAGCTTTTGTCCATCCTTTGAAAGCTCTGCTCTCGTTACAAGTACTTCAATCCCTTTATCGACTGCTTGCACTTGAATCCATAACGGTCCATCGATAAAGAAATCATCATGATCACGTGCTTCGTCCATCATCTCCCAAAAGAGCTCTTCACTTCGTTCGCGGTCATACCAAATTTCTTCACGATTAAACCCTCTATCCTCTATATCAATGTACGTAATAAAAAATTTCATCGTATGGTCATTAATTCTTTCAATATCCAAAATACAACTCTCCCTTCCTGCTTAGAATTGTTATGAAGGGATTCCCCACTCATATGACAAATCAATAGATTCTTGTACTCTCATTTTATGATAAGATTCTCCAGAATGGAAATAAAATCGATTTATTTTACAAAAATAGTTATATGCCTATCTTCATTCGACCACCTACACAAATATATCATTATAGCGATTTCTCACTTATGAAAAATTTGGACATACATTTCCACCCTCCCCCGTACACTGTAATAAAGTGAAACTTTTATTAGAGAAGATTATTTAGTCTCTCTCTTCACCACATACATACAGTTCGCTTATTAAAACATCATAAATGGAGGCAGACGAATGGACTTAGAGTTTTTAACATCTGTACTAATGATTGTCGGTATCGATGTTGTATTAGGTGGTGACAACGCAATCGTCATCGCACTAGCTAGCCGAAATTTACCTGAATCGAAACGAAATAAAGCCATTTTGATTGGTACTCTTTTAGCAATCGTACTAAGAATTATCCTTACTATACTAGCTGTCTATTTACTCGACATTCCATTTCTACAACTTATCGGGGGCGTTTTACTTACATTAATTGCAGTAAATTTACTAACTGATAATAGCAACGATCTTTCTGCTATTCAAGGGAAAACAACTTTATTTCAAGCTGTGCGTACAATTGTATTCGCGGATCTCGTTATGGGGTTTGACAACGTTATTGCCATTGCAGGTGCAGCTCACGGAAGATTTTTACTCGTAATAATCGGCTTACTCATTTCTATCCCGATTATTATTTGGGGCAGCAAACTTATTTTAATACTTATGGAACGCTTTCCATTCCTCATTTATTGCGGAGCAGCGATTCTCGCCTATACAGCAGGAAAAATGGTTACACATGAAGACAGGCTTGCAACGTTCTTTCATAATAATCCAAATTTCACCACAAGCATGCCTTTCTTATTCATTTTCACTGTTCTATGCATCGGTATTATCGTGCAACAAGTTCGATTACGAAATGTGAAACATTAAAAAAAACCTTCTACTATATAATAGGTAGAAGGTTTTCATGTTATTATAATTAATTTACAAGACGCTGTGCTTCACGTAATTGAAACGTTCTTACTGTACGTGGTAAGAAACGGCGGATTTCGTCTTCATTGTAACCTACTTGAAGGCGCTTCTCGTCAATCATAATTGGACGACGTAAAATCCCTGGATAGTCACGAATCATCTTATATAAATCTTGAAGTGGTAAAGACTCTAAGTTTACATTTAATTCTTGGAAAACTTTCGAACGAGTAGAAATAATCTCATCCGTTCCGCTTTCTGTCATACGTAAAATCTCTTTAATTTCCTCAATCGTTAATGGATCTGAGAAAATATTACGTTCTGTATAAGGAATATGATTTTCCTCTAGCCATAATTTCGCCTTTCTACAAGACGTACAGCTTGGAGAACTATATAATGTTACCATACAAAGCTCACTCTCCTTAAAGAGTACAAATTCTGTACTAATTACAGTTTAAATTTCTAAATTCAGCAATTTTTTACGATACCTTGTCTTATAACAAAGTGCAAAAAATCTCATTTCATGTAAGCAACAACTTTGAGCAAACAACAATTACTTTTAATAAGTAACTTCTATAATCATTATACAATAGATTTTGCAAGAAATATACAGTAAATTTCCTTCTAATTGAGAAAACTCTTCCGTGTATTCCACTGCTATGTAACATGATCAAACTCACTTCAGCTGTAATTTAACAATAACCTTCAACCCTCTTAATACTGGCTTGTCATAGATTTTTCATGTGATATACAGTTATTTCCCCATAATCTTCTCTATAAAAAAGAGAACGTTTTCTTACCTTTTCTTGATAAATCAATTAAGAAATGTAAGACTATAAAAGTGAGAATCAAAAGGAACACTTGTTCTTATTTTAACAAACATCCTCATCCATGTCTATACGATTTCTAAAATAAATCAATTATTTTTCTGACATTTCTTTCTTTTTTATCTTTTATCTCATACAATAAACATACAGACAGGCAAAGGGGGAATTTGCAAATGATTGCTTTTTTTATTGATTTTGTCACTGTTGCTGCCCTCATCATCGGAATCACAGCATTGATTGGTGTCATTACAAATAGCATTGGTGAAAAACTCTTTGGCGGAAAAGAAAAAATGAAGTTTGTTAATAAAAGCTTGGATGTCCAATCCGGCTGGAACCAAGTTGGCGGGAAAGGTATTTATAAGAAACGTACGTATTAAAAAAAGCAGGCGGTTAGCCTGCTTTTTTTATTTTTCTACAGATGCCCACTTAAAGCTTAATTCGCCGCCATATTTGTGGATATATACATCTTTAATTGTTTCTCTTTCTAATATAGATCTACCTCGTTGGAATACTGGTGCAATTGCTGCATCCTCAAATAAGATTTTTTCCGCTTTTAACAGGTCATTCCAACGTCCTTTTACATCTGAACCTTCTTGCTTTGCCTTTTTAATAAGGCCATCATACTGGGCATTAGAATAACTCATTTTATTTTGTGAACCATCTGTTATAAACATATCAAGGAATGTGATTGCATCAGGGAAATCAGGTCCCCATCCAGTAAATGAAATATCAAACTGTCCACTATCTTCAAGTTTTAATTTTTGTGCAAATGGTTGCATCTTAATCGTTACTGTTAGACCTGGTAAATTCTTTTCTAATTCTCCCTTTACATACTCACCAATTTTCTTAGATTCTTCATTATCAAAGTTTAAAAATTCTAGTTCTATTTTATCCTTACCTAATTCTTTCTTTCCTGCTTCCCAGAATTTTTTAGCTTCCTTCACATCTACTTTTGAAAGTTTTCCATTTTCTTTTCTGAAATCCTGCTTATCTGGTCCCTTAACAAAATCAGATGGTACTAAACCATAAGCTCCCTTAGAACCATTGTTTAAAATAACCTCACCAATACCATCTCGATCGTATGCACTAGAAATAGCCTTACGAATATTTTTGTTAGCTAACGCTGGATTTTTTTGATTAAAACGCAAGAAGAACACAGTTGGATCATTAATTGTTTTAAAATCTTTTTGCCCTTTATACTTATCAACTAATTCCGCTGATAAACCAACTCTGTCAATCGCATTCGTATTATATAAATTAACAGCTGCTCCTGTATCTTTTACAACATTAAAATTAACTTCTTCTAATTTCACTTCTTTTTGATCCCAATAACCTGGATTTTTCTTTAGTTGGAAACTTTGTTCATGCTTCCATTCATTTAATACAAATGGACCGTTGTACAACGTTGTATTTGCTTCCAAACCAAATTTTTCTCCCTGTTCTTTCATATACTTCTCATTTAATGGGAAAAATAGTGGATACACCGTTAAATCAAGAAAATATGGAACTGGGTTATCCAATTCAACTTCTAATGTATAATCATCTATCGCTTTTACACCTAATTGATCCGGTGATAGCTCTCTTTTATTAATTTTCTCTGCATTTTTCACATCTAACATAATATATCCTGATTTCGCTGCCGTATCCGGGTTAACAGCTCTTTGCCATGCATATACAAAATCTTTTGCTGTTACAGGATCACCATTCGACCATTTAGCGTCTTCACGCAATTTAAATGTATATTTTTTACCATCTTCAGATTTCGTATGGGATTTCGCTACACCTGGAACTAACTTATCGCCTTTCCCAAGTCGATATAGCCCTTCCATTGTATTATTCATAACTTTTGAAGAAGCAGCATCCGAGGCAAGTGTTGTATCCATTGTCGGAATTTCAGACACTTCTGTTAGATTAATAACTTGCTTCGCACCGCTTTTCCCGCTATCCCCTTTTGCGTTCGCTTGCGGTTCATCTTTTTGATAGCTACATGCCCCTAACATCATGCTCATTGCTACTGTTGATGCTACAAAAACTGGTATCTTTTTTTTCATACTTCCACCCTCCAAAAAATGTTAGCCCTTTCATTTCCAAACAGAAAGAAATATATATATGTTCTAATAATTCATATTATACACACAAATATATTTTTTGTATATTTATATTTCTATTTTATTAAAATTTTCTGTTAAAAAATGTATCCATGTAAACGTTTTATATTACTATTTCCCCTCGCTAAAGTGTCGATAATAACTATTTTTATATTTTTCTAAATTATCAGAGAAAAATAAATTTTATATTTCATAATAATTTGTGCATAATTATCCTTCTCTTTTTAACATAAAATTGCAGGCCCTTCATATTAAAAATATGTAGGCTCAAATGGGTGCAAAGGATAAGAAAGTATGTTACGATACACCTTGCTAAAAATAGATATCGGTAAAGAGGGGACGGACATGACAGCAATTCAGGCAAAAAACGGGCCAACAGAGAAATTAAGTTTATTCTTATTAACATGGCCTATTTTTCTAGAAGTTTTTCTATTTATGTTAATGGGGATCGCTGATACTTTCATGTTAAGTGCATTATCAGACGATGCTGTATCTGGGGTTGGTGCAGCGAATCAATATCTCCATATCGCTATTTTGGTACTAGAAGTCATCGGGAACGGCGCAGCTATCGTCGTATCTCAATACCTCGGTTCCAAACGTTTTATGGAAGCATCTAAAATATCAGCTTTAGCCGTCACATTAAATTTAGTGGTCGGACTCGTTATAAGCGCTGGTTTTCTTTTATTTTCAAAACATATGATGATGGCAATGAACTTACAAGGCGATGTACTCATGTATGCACAAAACTATTTATCCATCGTCGGGGGAGCTATTTTCCTTCAAGCTATTATTAATTCATTAGCCGCAATTATCCGCGTACACGGCTTCACAAAGCAAGCGATGTTTATTTCACTTGGAATGAATATTATTCATATCGCTGGAAACTACGTACTCATTTTCGGGAAATTTGGTTTCCCAGAACTCGGTGTACAAGGGGCTGCCATTTCTTCTGCTGTCAGCAGATTAATCGCTCTTATCGTTTTCTTCTGGTTACTGTACCGCGTTATGGAATACCGTGTGAAAATACAATATTACTTCACCTTATCAAAAGAATACATCGGGAAAATTTTAAAAATTGGGATTCCCTCTGCATTTGAGCAAGTTATGTATCAAGCTTGCCAAATTGTCTTTCTGTATTATGCAACGTACTTAGGAACGGAATCATTAGCGGCTAGACAATACGCTACGAATATTTCTATGTTCACTTATTTATTCGCTATTGCAATCGGTATGGGAACAGCAATTATTATCGGGCGCCTCGTTGGCGGTGGTGAAAAAGATGAAGCGTATGAACGCGTATGGAAAAGTGTAAAATGGGCAATTGGCGTCACTTTATGTATGGTCGCTCTCGTCGTTACATTCCGTACACAATTAATGGGACTATTTACAGATAATCCGCACATTATTACGTTAGGTGCATCAGTTCTTTTACTAAGTGTACTACTTGAAACGGGACGTACGATGAACATCGTCATTATCAATTCACTTCGCGCAGCTGGTGATGCAAAGTACCCCGTTTTAATCGGTGCATTCTCTATGGTGTTAATGAGTTTACCACTCGGCTACTTTTTCGCCTTCCATTTAGATATGGGGCTCGTTGGTATTTGGCTAGCGATTGCTATTGATGAATGGACACGTGCCATCATTATGTTCTTCCGCTGGAAAAGTAGAGCGTGGGAACGTTATGCACTCGTTAAACCTGAAGAACAAGAGGAGTGTGTTTCTGTTCAGGCACAGTAATACTCGTTTAATTAAAATGCATTCATCGGAAAATAACATTTATATTCACTTACCGACAAATGTTAACAATACAACTGTTTATAGAATAGAAAAAGAGCCATCCTTCTGTAGCGGAAGAATGGCTCTTTTTCTTATTGATAAATCTCTTTATATTTCTTATACTCTGCTTCAGAACATAATACGAAATGTCCTGGGCGAATTTCACGCATTGTTGGTGCTTCACTAGCATAATCATGCTGAGATGGATCGTATACGATACGTTTACGATTGCGCTCATAATCTGGATCTGGAAGCGGAATTGCTGATAATAGTGATTTAGTATATGGATGAATTGGATTCGCATATAACTCTTCACTTGTTGTTAGCTCAACGATTTGACCACGGTACATTACGCCGATGCGATCACTAATGTATTTTACCATTGATAAATCATGGGCAATGAATAAGTATGTTAAACCTTTTTCCTTTTGTAACTTTTTCAGTAAGTTTACAACTTGCGCCTGGATTGATACGTCAAGTGCTGAGATTGGCTCATCGGCAATGATAAATTCAGGCTCTACAGCAAGTGCGCGGGCGATACCGATACGTTGACGTTGTCCACCTGAGAATTCATGCGGGAAACGGTTTGCGTGCTCTTTATTTAAACCAACTGTGATTAATAATTCATGAACACGGTCCATACGCTCTTTTTTACCTTTTGCTAGTCCGTGAATATCAATACCTTCTGCAATAATATCCCCTACTGTCATACGAGGGTTTAATGATGCATATGGATCTTGGAAAATCATTTGCATTTTACGGTTGAATTTCTTCAGCTCTGCACGTGATTTTTTACCATGTACATTTTCACCATCGAACAACACTTCACCAGCAGTTGCATCATATAAACGAATAATCGTTCTTCCAGTTGTCGATTTACCACAACCTGATTCTCCTACAAGACCAAATGTTTCTCCGCGGTAAATATCAAATGAAATATCATTAACCGCTTTGACAACACCACCACTCACGTCGAAGTGCTGTTTTACATTTTTTACTTCAATTAATTTCTCACGTTGTTTAGTCATGTTGTTCACCTGCTTTCATTTGAAGAATGCGTTTTTCAACGACTGCCGGTGGTTTTACTTCTGGAGCTTGCTCGTGAAGTAACCAAGTTGCCGCATAGTGTGTATCACTTACTTTAAATAAAGGTGGGTCCATTTCAAAATCAATTTTCAATGCCTGTGGATTACGTGGTGCAAAAGCATCTCCCTTTGGCGGCTTTAATAAATCTGGAGGCGTTCCAGGGATTGCGTATAACTCTTCTTCTGAACCATCTAAACTTGGCATAGATGCGATTAAGCCCCAAGTGTATGGATGTTTTGGATTGTAGAAAATTTCATCAACCGTTCCAATTTCAACAACTTTACCTGCGTACATAACTGCTACGCGGTCCGCAACGTTTGCCACTACACCTAAGTCATGTGTAATGAAAATGATTGCCGCTTCTGTTTTTTGCTGAATGTCCTTCATAAGCTCTAAAATTTGCGCCTGAATTGTAACGTCTAGCGCTGTTGTCGGCTCATCGGCAATTAATAATTTCGGGTTACAAGCTAACGCCATCGCAATAACTACACGCTGTCTCATACCACCTGAGAATTGGTGAGGATATTGTTTTAAACGCGCTTCTGGATTCGGAATACCTACAAGGTCGATTAATTCTAACGCAACTTTACGTGCGTCTGCTTTACTCATCCCTTGGTGTTTAATAAGACCTTCCATAATTTGATTCCCAATTGTCATCGTTGGATTTAATGATGTCATTGGATCTTGGAAAATCATCGCGATATCTTTCCCGCGCACTTGCTGCATTTCTTTTTCTGTCAGTTTCGTTAAGTCACGACCTTCAAATACGATTTCACCGTTTTTAATACGCCCTGGAGGATTCGGAATTAATCCCATTAACGCTTTAGAAGTAACTGATTTACCAGAACCAGATTCTCCTACAATCGCTAATGTTTCTCCTTTTTTCAAATCAAAAGTAACACCGCGTACAGCTTGTACTTCACCTGCATGTGTATCAAAGGAGACTTGCAAATCTTTTACCTCTAGCAATGTTTTCATTTTTACTTCTCCCCTCTTTTACTTACGCATTTTTGGATCTAACGCGTCGCGTAATCCGTCTGCCATTAAGTTGAATGCTAAGATTAACATACTGATGACAACCGCTGGGATGAACATCATATGTGGATACGTTTGAATTGATTTATAACCATCGTTTACAAGAGAACCAAGTGATGCGAATGGTGGCTGAATACCTAAACCGATGAAGCTTAAGAACGCCTCACCAAACACTGCTGTTGGAATTGTAAACATTGTCATTACGATAATTGGTCCCATTACGTTCGGAATTAAGTGTTTTACAATTAATTGTGTATTTGTTGCACCTAATGTACGAGATGCTAATACATATTCTTGATTTTTTAATTTCAGGATTTGTCCACGAACGATACGTGACATCCCTATCCAACCTGTAATCGCCATTGCTAGTGTAATTGACCATATACCAGATCCCATAATGATTACCATTAAAATAACGATGATTAAGTATGGAATACCGTTAATAATCTCCATAACACGTTGCATAATATTATCTACTCTACCGCCATAGAACGCTGAAATACCTCCATAAGCAACCCCAATTACTAAGTCAATCGCCGCTGCTAAAAGAGCGATATATAATGATACACGCGTACCTTCCCATGTTCTTGTCCATAAATCGCGGCCAAGATCATCTGTACCAAACCAGAAATACTCTTTAATATCACGTTTTTCATATTGGTCAACACCATATTGATCCGTACCGTCAAATGGTAGCCAATGAACATTTTCAATAACAGGAATTTTCGGTGGTAATTTCGCACGACCTAAGTCTTGCTCTTTATAAGAATGCTTACTTACCATCGGTCCTAAGATTGCTAGTAATATAATAAGCGCTAATAAAACGAAACCGAACATTGCTCCTTTATGTTGGAACAAACGTCTTCTTACATCTTGCCAAAACGTTAAGCTTGGACGGGCAATGACTTCATTATCAACATTATTTTGATTGGCTTGTTGAAATAAATCTGGAGATAATTTTTGTACATCTTTCATCATTTTTTCCCTCCCGCTAAACGAATACGAGGATCAATAATTCCGTATAAAATATCGACAATGAAAATAACTAAGATGAAAATCGCACTATAGAAAATTGTAGTTCCCATAATAACTGTATAGTCATTCACTGTAATAGATTTAACGAACTGTTCCCCTAGTCCTGGTACAGCATAAATTTGCTCAATAACTAATGTCCCTGTAATTAAACCTGCAACCATTGGTCCTAAAATTGTTACTACTGGAATTAACGCGTTACGAAGTGCGTGTTTAATAATGATAACACCTTGGCTAATTCCTTTCGCTTTCGCTGTTAAAATGTAATCAGCTTGCATAACTTCAATTAACTCTGCACGAGCAAAACGTGCGATTGTTGCGATAACTGCCATCGATAAAGCGATTGTAGGCATTACGGTAAACTCTGGTCCTTTCCAGAATGCTACTGGGAACCACCCAAGTTTTACCCCTACGAAATATTGTAGTAATGCGGCGAATACGAACGATGGTACCGACATCCCGAGTACGGAAATAATTGTCGCCCCATAATCGACCCACGTATTGTTACGAAGTGCCGCAACGATTCCTAAAATTAAACCGATAAATGTTCCTAATATAATCGCTTGTAAACCAAGTTGTGCTGATGGTCCAATGCGATCCACAATCATATCTGTTACTGGACGGTTATCATATTGGAATGATACCCCTAAATCACCTTTTGCTAAGTTACCTAAGTAACGTGCATATTGAACTGGTACTGGATCATTTAAGCCATATTTTTCAAGAATGATTTCTTTTTGTGCCGGTGATAGTTTCTCCTGGTTTTTAAGCGGAGAACCCGGAAGTAATTTCATCAAAAAGAAAGTCAGTGTAGTAATTAAAAATAATGTCAAAGCCATGTACACGAAACGTTTTAATACATAACGTCCCATAGTCAAGCACCTCCCCGTTTTTCTCAAAAGCAATAAGATAGTTTAAAATATTCTTACTTTTATTTTTTTAAAATAAGAGCATATGCCCATCATAGGCATATACCCTTATTCATGATGGAAACCATTTTTAGTTTTTTAGTTCAACCCACTTATAGCTAAATTCTCCGCCATATTTATGTTCTAATAGGCCAGTAATTGAGCCACGTTGTAAATAAGCTTTTCCTGGTTGATATACTGGAGCAATCGCTGCATCTTCAAGCAGTTGTTTTTCTGCTTGTAATAAAGCATCCCAGCGAGCTTGTACATCAACTTCTGTTTTCGCTTTTTTAATTAAATCATCATACGCTGCATTTGCGTAATTTACTTTGTTTTGCGCATTACCTGTCGTATACATTTCAAGGAATGACATTGGATCCATATAATCTGGACTCCATCCCGCGTATGATATTGCGTAATCTCCACTTGCTTCAAGTTTTAATTTTTGTGCAAATGGCTGCATTTTTGTTGAAACTGTTAAACCTGGTAAGTTCTTTTCAAATTGGCCTTTTAAATACTCTCCGATTTTTTTAGCATCATCAGTATCAAAGTTTAATAGCTCTAACTCTACTTTGTCTACACCAAGTTCTTTTTTACCAGCTTCCCAGTATTTTTGAGCTTCTTTAATATCCTCTTTGATAAGCTTTCCGTTTTCTTCACGGAAGTCTTTTCCATTCGGACCTTTTGCTAAGCCTTTCGGAACAAAACCATATATCCCCTCTGAACCATCGTTTAAGATAACTTTCCCGATATTTTCACGCTCAAAGGACATTGCAATTGCTTTTCGGATATTTTTATTTGCTAAAAATTTATTCTTTTCATTTAAGCGAATAAATTGTGTAGATGGTCTCTTAATCGTTTTAAAGTCAGCATCTGATTTGTATTTGTCTACAAACTCTGATGTTAAGACTACACGATCAATGGCTTTCGTTTCATATAAATTTATAGCAGTTGAACGATCCTTAACAATATTGAAGTTTATTTCCTCAAGTTTTACTTCTTTATTTTCCCAATACGTTGGATTTTTCTTAAGTTGGAAACTTTGTTCATGCTTCCATTCATTTAATACGAATGGACCATTATAAAGTGTCGTATTGGATTCTAATCCAAATTTTGCTCCTTGTTCTGTTACAAACTTCTCATTCAAAGGATATAATGTTGGATAGACTGTTAAACTTACAAAATAAGGAACAGGGTTATCTAATTCCACTTCAAGTGTATGATCATCAATTGCCTTTACACCAAGTTCTTCAACTGGTAATTCTTTTTTGTTAACTTTCTCCGCATTTTTAACATCAAATAGTATGTAAGCAAACTTGGCACCCGTGTTTGAATCTACAGCTCTTCGCCAAGAATAAACGAAGTCTTTCGCTGTTACAGGTTCACCATTAGACCATTTCGCATCTTCACGTAACTTAAATACATACTTTTTGCCATCTTCTGATTTCTCATAAGATTTAGCGACACCTGGAACAAGCTTATCGTCTTTCCCCAGACGATATAATCCTTCCATTGTGTTATTCATGATGTTAGAAGATGCTGCATCTGTTGATAACGTCGTATCCATAGTTGGGATTTCAGCTGTCTCGGTTAGATTTAACACTTGCTTGTTTGAGGATTTTTCTTTTGCGCCTGCTTTATTATCCTCTTTTTGGTAACTACAAGCTCCTAACATACTGACAGTCAACGTCGATGCAAGTAATAACGGTATCTTTTTCTTCATGTTGTGTTGCCTCCCCTAATTGCACTTCCTGTACCCTCACTTGTAAAAATGTAGAATTGAAAGAATAATCTCCAAGTTTCTACAATTTTCATTATACATATAATATAACAATTGTGAATATAGTTTTTTGTTTTTTTGTTAAAATTTTTAATAAAATGTTTATTTTTTTATTTTTTTGTAAAGGGATACGTTAACATTGCTACCATCATCTTGAAATCAGACCTTTAATTGCGTATAATTTTCAAAAAATTAATTCTAGTACATATTATAGCTTTTATAGTATAATAATTCTAGTAATATTTTGACGGAGGGGAACATTTTGAATAAAGTTTTTTTTCATACTTGTATACTAATTTCCATAGCGATAATCGCTTCTAGTATTGGCGCATTCCTCGTTTCATCGCAATTTTTGTTGAATTTTGTCAATATATCGTTTTATGTCGCACTATTTTTTATTCTTATAGGCGGTTTTTTATTCATATTTCAAAATGGATTTTTTAACGTAACAATTTACGCCTTCCAAAGAGTATTTGGTACGAACAAAAAAATTGAGTCTTTAATTGAAGAAGTAGAGGAACCTGCCGATAAGAAAGAACGTATTTATAAAACATATTCATTCAAATGGACGTATCCAATTTGCATTACCGGTATCGTTCTTGGGTTGTTCTCGACCCTCATTAGTTTTACTATTTTGATGTAGTTTGCAAACACTATCCCATATGATATAATAATCAGCAAAACATTTTGTTATAAAACTTTAGTTCTTTCATATTAAAAGAGCTTAGGTAACAATAAATAAATTTATATGTATGCGATGATAAAGAAGAGTACATATTGAGGCAATTTCAGAGAGCTTGTGGCTGGTGTGAACAAGTAATTGCGCAGTATGGAATGGGCTTTTGAGCACCAAACCGAACCGAAAGTAGTAGGCTTTGGCGTTATATCCAAACGTTATTATGGATTAGAGAGATTTCACAGTAGTGAAATAATTAGGGTGGTACCGCGGTCCATTCGTCCCTATAGTTTTTGGGATGAATGGGCTTTTTTGTTTGCCTTCTCTTCCCCATCACGCATTCAAATTTAGGAGGAATTACTTATGTCAGTTATCTTTTCTGGTATTCAGCCGAGTGGAACGATTACACTTGGAAACTATTTAGGAGCTATGAAGCAATTTACAGAGCTTCAAAATGAACACGACTGTTATTTCTGTATTGTAAACCAACATGCGATTACAGTACCTCAAGATCCCGTACAACTTCGTAAAAACATTCGCAGTCTTGCTGCACTTTATGTAGCATGTGGCATCGATCCTGAAAAAGCTACTTTATTTGTACAATCAGAAGTACCAGCACACGCTCAACTAGGATGGATTATGCAATCAGTTGCTTACGTTGGAGAATTAGAGCGTATGACGCAATATAAAGATAAATCTTCTGGTAGAGATTCAGTTCCAGCTGGATTACTAACGTATCCACCATTAATGGCTGCTGATATTTTACTTTACAACACTGAAATCGTACCTGTTGGTGATGATCAAAAACAACATATGGAATTAACACGCGACCTAGCAGAGCGTTTCAACAAACGCTTCCGTGAAGTGTTCACTGTCCCTGAAATTCGTATTCCAAAAGTAGGAGCTCGCGTTATGTCATTAACAGAACCTACGAAAAAAATGAGCAAATCTGATCCGAATCCAAAAGCAATGATCAGTATGCTTGATGAACCAAAAACAATTGAAAAGAAAATTAAAAGTGCTGTAACTGATTCTGAAGGTATCGTGAAATTTGATAAAGAAAACAAACCTGGCATCTCTAACTTATTAACAATCTACTCTTCATTCTCTGGAAAAACAGTTGAAGAAATCGAAGCAATGTACGAAGGAAAAGGATACGGCGACTTCAAAGGCGACCTAGCACAGGTAGTCGTAGAAGCAATTCGTCCAATCCAAGACAAATATAACGAACTAATCAACTCACCAGAACTAGACGAAATTCTAGACAAAGGTGCAGAAAAAGCAAACCGCGTTGCATTCAAACAACTACGCAAAGTAGAAAACGCAATGGGACTAAGTAGAAAACGTAGGTAATGTAAAAAGCGGAAGCGGCTCGCTTAGAATGTGAGGGGGATGGAGCTCCTGACGTAGAGGCGCTTTTTGCCTCGTAGGAAGGCGCGAAGCCACCGAACATTCTTGCCGCTGGAGCTGGATTTCTTAAAAAGCGGAAACGGCTCGCTTAGAATGTGAGGGGGATGGAGCTCCTGACGTAGAGGCGTTTTTTGCCTCGCAGGAAGGCGCGAAGTCACCGAACATTCTTGCCGCCGGAGCTAAGTTACAACAAATTAAAAAACCGCCAATTGGCGGTTTTTTAATTTACCTTTTGCTCGTTTTCCATTTCCCATAACTTTTCAAAAAATGGCTGTCCTTTTACGAGACGCTCGCATAATTGTTCGTGCTTCTCAGACCAGCCTGTTTTCGCTTCATCATACAGTTTAGCCCAAATATCTTCAAATTCCATATGTTGAACCATTCCGTATGCTGATGGATCCCACTCTGTGAACCAATAGCGAATTTCTGCTGTGTTTTTCGTTGTATGTAATTGATCTAACGCCATAAATAATAATTGTTTCAGCTGTCTTTCTTTACGAGTTAAGCCATTCATAATGAAAGGTGATGGTGATAAAATATGATGTTCTTTTTCCATTTCTTCTACTTGGAACTCATACTTTTCTGCTTGTACATTTTCTACCATCTCATATACCATCTGCTCTTGGCGCGGTATAAGTCTGCTCTTTCGAATTGGTACATTGTAACCAATTGTGTCGATCGCAATAATTCCTTTTCCATCTGTAACAACAAAGCAATACTCCTGCTGCAAACGTTCATGATTTTTACGAATATATGCCTTATGATGTACGTCTTCCAACAATTTTTGCGGAAGCTCTAACAATTCGTCCTCGATGTAATGATATAATGTGGCATCTACTTTTAATAATGGCACTTGATCTAATAGCTCAATCGTATCATCTTTCCGCCATTCGTAAAAATGACAAACGTTATACCCATTCTCTTCACCTTCAAACCAATTTACCCATACATCATGTAGATATAACATTCACTACCCCTCACTTCACTACTGTTTGTATCAATCATTATGTTCAATTTTTCTTAACTTTATTCCACCTAAGGAAATATATTCTAATTATTATTTTTTCTTCTATTAATACTAAAAAAAACAGGAAATAGAGCTCCTGTTTTTTATATATGAAATGTATTTGCTTTATTCAATATTTCTTTTGCATCTATAGATAATAAAGAAAGTGTATCTTCTCCTTCCAATGTTACACAATCTTTGACAATATGAAATCCAAGCGCATAACCAAGCATCTTCGGATAAGAGTGAAATCCATTTAATAAGATGTCGTGCTCCCTTGTTCCTCGTTTTATACTTATTCTTTCATGTACAACATTTTTCCAATAATAAATAGCCTCTTCTTTTGAAAGATACGTCGTCCACGGTGCATTGTTTTTTTCTGAATATCTTTCCGTTACCGCTTGCTCAGCTAGCCCTTCCATAATCATCGTATCAAGTAATGTATATTCTGTTTCTTTCGTCTCAATTTGATGTAACCTGCATATGTGATGATATTCATGCGCCAATAACACCTTTAATTCTTCCACCGAATTCCGTCCACATACGAATAAGAAAATAACGTGACGCATAGATAATCCAGCTCTACCGTTATACTCTTCTTGTATAGTTCGATTATATGAATCTGATAATAAAATAAAGACAGGGACATCCGGACCTTTTAACCAATTTTTTAGTTTCTCATACTCCGTACGTAACTCTTTCCAAACTTCCTTTTTCTCTAACTCTTTAACTTCTTGTTCTCCCCGTATAACTGGGCGGTACATACCTTTAGAAATTAAAAAGCGATACAATCTTTCTTTTGGCAGCGGGATATACTTCGTAAACTTCTCACACAGCTTTTCTGGCCGTCCATAATATAGATGTAACCACTCAGCAGTTTCAACAATCCCCATCTTTATCCCTCCTTTTTCTTATGTATATGCAAAAGGAGAAAAAGGCGTAAAAATAAATAAGGAGTTTTTTCGCAATATAGTGCGAAAAAACTCCTTATCTCATCTATTATTTATACGATTTAAATACTAATACTGCGTTATGACCACCGAATCCTAGTGAGTTACTTAATACTGCATTTACTTCTTGTTGTCTCGCTTTATTCGGTACGTAATCTAAGTCACATTCTGGATCTGGTGTTTCATAGTTAATTGTTGGAGGGATTACTCCGTCTGTAATTGATTTAATTGAGAAGATCGCTTCAACAGCACCAGCTGCTCCTAATAAGTGACCTGTCATTGATTTCGTTGAGCTAATTGCTACTTTGTACGCATGCTCACCGAACGTTTCTTTAATTGCCATCGTTTCATACTTTTCATTCGCATCCGTACTTGTACCGTGCGCATTAATGTAATCAATATCTTCTGGCTGTAGACCTGCATCTGCTAAAGCTTGACGCATTGCACGCACGCCGCCTTCACCGCCAGGAGCCGGCATTGTAATATGGAATGCATCACCAGTTGCACCGTAACCAGCGATTTCCGCATAAATGTGAGCACCACGAGCTAATGCGTGCTCTAATTCTTCAAGAATTAAAATACCTGAACCTTCACCCATTACGAAACCACTACGGTTTTTATCAAACGGACGGCAAGCTGTTGCTGGATCTTCATTAAATGTTAATGCTTTCGCTGAACTAAATCCTGCAAATGCCATACTTGTTAACGGCGCTTCAGCTCCGCCTGTTATCATCGCATCAGCATCACCACGCTGAATTGCTTTAAATGCATCACCAATTGAGTTTGCACCAGATGCACAAGCCGTTACAGAACAAGTGTTAATTCCTTTTGCTCCTGTTGCGATCGATACTTGACCTGCTGCCATATCTGGAATCATCATCGGTACGAAGAATGGGCTCACGCGGCGCGGACCTTTCTCAGTAAAAATCTTAAATTGTTCTTCGTATGTTTCCATACCGCCAATACCAGAACCAATCCATACACCAATTCGAGGTCCGTTTTCTTCTGTAATTTCAAGCTTTGCATCTGCAACTGCCATTTTCGCTGCTGCTACTGCATATTGTGTAAAGCGATCCATACGGCGCGCTTCTTTTTTATCAATATATTTCTCGACTTCAAAGTCGTTAATTTCTGCTGCTACTTTTGCTGGAAACAGTTCCGGATCAATTCTTGTAAGTCGTCCGATTCCAGATACACCCTTTTTAATGTTTTCCCACGCTGTTTCAACATCTGTTCCGATCGGTGTAACAGCTCCTAGTCCTGTAATTACGACCCTCTTTTTCTCCATACAAAATACACTCCTTTTTTTCTCTCAGTCCTTATTTACCCCAACGAAGAGCAACTGCTCCCCATGTTAATCCGCCGCCGAAACCAACAAGTATAATTAAATCACCATCTTGAATACGTCCATTTTGCAATTCCTCTACCATTGCAATTGGAATTGAAGAAGCTGATGTATTACCAAACTTTTCAATTGTCATACTCATTTTTTCTTGTGGTAAATTTAATCTCTCTCTTGCAGATTCCATAATACGAATATTCGCTTGATGTGGTACTAAAAAATCCACATCCTCTTTCGTAAGTCCCGCTTTTTCTAACACGCGAAGACAGGAATCACCAAGTTGGCGAACAGCAAATTTAAAGACTTCTCTGCCGTTCATCATAACATACTCGTCTTGATAAAGATGCTTACCGCCGCTTCCGTCTGCTCCTAATTCGAAAGATAGAACGCCTCTTCCTTCTGAAACAGCCCCCATTACGATTGCACCAGCTCCGTCTCCAAATAGTACTGCTGTATTTCGATCATTCCAGTCTACAATTTTAGATAGTTTATCACTACCAACTACTAATACATTTTTATAAGTTCCCGTTTGAATAAATTGCTGCGCTGTAATCATTCCGTACATAAAACCAGCACACGCTGCACTTAAATCCATTGCGGCTGCGTGTTTTGCGCCAATGGCTTCTTGAATGACACAAGCTACTGCTGGGAATGCGCGATCTGGTGTTACTGTTGCCACTAAAATCAGATCGATATCCTCTCCGCTAATCCCGGCATCTTCAAGTGCTTTTTTAGAAGCCTCTACCGCCATATATGAAGTATCTATTGTATCATCGGCAATGCGTCTTTCTGCAATTCCCGTTCTCGTACGAATCCATTCATCAGATGTATCTACGATTTTCTCTAAATCGTGATTTGTGACTACTTTTTCTGGCACATATCTTCCGATCCCTAAAATGCCCACGTTCACATCGCAGCCCTCCGTTTTATATCAATTATTATGACTTGGTACTAATTTTAAAACATAAATGTATTTTTGTCTAGAATATATTTCAGCTAAACCATAAATCCAGCATTATTCACTTTATTGTTTATTAAAAGAAACAGAAACATACCTTTCCTGTTTCTTTTGAAATATAAAAAGGCCCGAACCGCTTCTATCCACGGTTCGAGCCTCTCTTCCATCTAAAAAGATGCTTTTTATTCTTTTTCTGCTTTCCCAAGCTCATATGCTTCGTTCATAACTTTCATCAATAACTCTAATACTGGTTGTGCTTTCTCCATATCAAGCGCAATTCCATTCGAATCTAAGATGGCCTTTGCTTCTGGTAAATGCTTCATTGCGATTTGTAAAAATTGCATGCTTTTCTCATTCATATTATGTTCTTCCTCTCCATTAAAACTTTCACATACATAGTGTAACACGCTCGCTATCCTTCGTATAACTCTTTATATTTTTTCATATGTGCCAATTGTTTATTTAAACCGTATTCTAACGGGGTATTTCTTTTTATCGAAATAACCTCGACAGCATCATTTCGTTCTTCCTCATTCTTTTTATTCACTTTATCCGCTGCACGTAAAAGGTTCATACCTTTTTTCCATAATGACTTTTTACCACTAAGTAAATTGTATATGCCGAGATGCTCCTCGTTCATTCCATTTTCCCATAAGTATTCACATACATCTTCCACGTACAATAGATCACTTCCGTTTTCCTCACTCGCATAATGGCACTCTTTCTCATCCAATTCTGATAAAATGAGCTGATGATACATCATAAAAGATGGTTGCCATGGCCCATATAATGTTGGAACTCGAAATACACTATATGGTGCCTCTCCTTTTTTCAATCCTTCTTCCACTTTCGAAAATAAACGTTTATTTTCAGATTCATCTGCGTTTTCTACTTCAATAGAAGAAATTAGATTTAACTTCACTTTCTGTTCTGCACACAGTCTTATAATCCGCTTTAAATACTGTAATATAACTCTTTCATTCCGAAAACCACTTTGTTGATTTGGCTCATACAAGCAAAAGTAAACCGTATCGAACTTCTCTCCTTCTACTGATCTCCATCCATCTTCATCTCTTATCGAATAATACGTAAATAACGCATTTCGTCCAATCAACAATAACTTCTCTTCATTAATTTTTGTCATATTCTCGAATTCATCAAAATCAAGACCGTACACTTCTACTTCTTCTGCAATCATTTTATTCACAAGGTGATAACCTACAAACGTAAGTGCACCTATAATTAGCACGCGCTCCATACCACCAACCCTTTCTCCTTGAAACAAATAGCTCCTCATTTATGTATATGGGAGCTTCACAATTCTTCTTCATATTTTTTAAAGAAATCAGTCGTTTGCCTAACCATTTTATATTTCACATCTTGCAGATGGAATAAGACAGAAGTATCGCATTGATTGAATTGCCTCATTTTCTCATATTTACGTAACAACTGTTTTCTTCCTCTTTTTTCTTGTGTTGATACGAAAACTTTAACAGGTACACAAGACGGAAGAAGCGTAAATGATTTCTTATTTATTTTGGATTCTAATTCTTCTTCTTTGGAATCATACGCCAAACTTAATTCCTTCACTAATCTTTTGTAAAAAAACTTATGCTCTTTTTCAAACTCCACATATTCTGGTAAATCTAAACACGGATTTAACATAACGACAGAGCGTATACATTCAGGGTATTTGTTCATCATTTCAAGTGCTACAAGTGCACCCATACCATCTGCCATAATGTGCATTTTCGCATTTAATGTCTCTTTTCTCAAAACAACATCATATAAACGTTTTGCTAGACGAACAGATTGGTCGTTTCCCCAATGTCTTCCGTATAAATTAGAGGAAAAGACCGTGTAGCCTTCCTCAATAAGGCCATGTAAAAAATAAGATCTACCTGCATGCTGTGTCCATAAACTTGTACCATTCTCAATAAAGTAGTTATAATCACCGAGAAGCATAACAGAAAATCCATTTGGCTTCTCCGGTAAATAAATGACACATGGTTCTTTTTCTAAATAAAAAAAACGTTCCGTAATACTCATTTTTCCCCCGCCTTATTTTCTAAACGTATAAAAGTACTCTTCTATAATGTATGAACGGAATGCAAATTTGCGTTGAAAAATCTACAAATATTTTTCTATATTCTTTTTTCAATTGTGTTACAATAAGGACAGATTGAACGAATAGAGGTGTAAAATATGCGTTTCATTTGGGCATTAATTTGGTCGTTCGCGCTTGTACATATGATGAGCTACGTAATCGGCTCTATGACTGGCGGTACATACGATTTTAACCAAGCGTCTATTTTCTCAGTTGTTCTTGCGGTATTTGTACTAGCAATTTCAGCTACAATTCCAAACGAGCCAGTAGAACAACATTAAAAAAAGAGTCCGGATTTTATCCGAACTCTTTTTTATTTTACTTTACATGAACGACTAATTCGTTATTTTCTACATCAACAACTACGTGACTGTTATCAGTAATCGTTCCTGCAATTAATTCTCGTGCTAATTTCGTCTCAACTTGACGCTGTACATATCGTTTTAATGGACGAGCTCCGTACATCGGATCAAAGCCAGCTTCTACAACAAATTCTCTCGCTGCGTCTGTTAATTCTACTGTAATATGACGGTCAGCTAAACGCCCTTGTAATTCTTTTACAATTTTATCAACAATACCTTTAATTTCATTCGTTGTAAGAGGTTTGAATAAAATAATTTCATCGACACGGTTTAAAAACTCTGGTCGGAAATGTCCTCTTAATTGCCCCATTACAAGTTCTCTTGATTCCTCTTTAATTGAGCCATCTGCTTCTAATCCATCTAACAAATGAGCAGATCCAATATTTGAAGTCATAATAATAACCGTGTTTTTAAAGTCTACTGTACGTCCTTGAGAATCTGTAATGCGTCCATCATCTAACATTTGTAATAAAATGTTGAATACTTCTGGATGTGCTTTTTCGATTTCGTCTAACAAAATAACTGAATACGGTTTACGTCTTACCGCTTCTGTTAATTGACCGCCCTCTTCATACCCAACATATCCAGGAGGCGCACCAATTAAGCGTGACACAGCGTGTTTCTCCATATACTCAGACATGTCGATACGAATCATTTGCTCTTCACTATCGAATAAAGACTGCGCTAACGTTTTTGCAAGTTCTGTTTTACCAACACCTGTCGGTCCTAAAAAGATGAAGGAACCAATTGGACGGTTCGGGTCTTTAATACCAGCGCGTGCACGAAGAACTGCGTCTGATACTAAGCTTACCGCTTCCTCTTGTCCGATGACACGCTCTGATAAAATTTGCTCTAAGCGTAGTAATTTCTCGCGTTCACCTTCAACGAGTTTTGCGACAGGAATACCAGTCCAGCGTGAAACAATATCAGCAATCTCTTCTTCACTTACTTCCTCACGTAATAAACGATTTTCCTGTTTATTATGTGCGCCCATTTCTTCTGCTTCTTTTAACTCTTTTTCGATAGCTGGAATTTTCCCGTGACGAAGTTCAGCTGCTTTATTTAAATCGTAATTTCCTTCTGCTTCTTCTAACTCACGGCGCAAGCGCTCTAAATGTTCACGTAAGTCACGCACTTTATGAATGTCTTCTTTTTCTTTCTCCCATTTCGCTCTCATACCACTTGCAACTTCTTTTAAATCCGATAATTCACGTTGCAACGTTTTCAGGCGTTCTTGGCTACCAAAGTCCTTCTCTTTTCCAAGAGCCGCTTCTTCAATTTCCAGCTGCATAATGCGGCGCGTTACTTCATCTAATTCTGTCGGCATAGAATCAATCTCTGTTCGAATCGTTGCGCACGCTTCGTCAACAAGATCAATCGCTTTATCTGGTAAGAAACGATCCGAAATATATCGATCTGATAAAACGGATGCTGCTACAATCGCGCGGTCATGAATATTTACACCATGATAAATTTCAAAGCGCTCTTTTAAACCACGTAAAATGGAAATTGTATCTTCAACAGTTGGTTCTTCTGCTAATACTTGTTGGAAACGTCTTTCTAGCGCTGGATCTTTCTCAATATATTTACGATACTCATCTAACGTTGTCGCCCCGATACAATGCAGTTCACCACGCGCAAGCATCGGTTTTAACATATTTCCTGCGTCCATCGCACCTTCTGTTTTACCAGCGCCGACGATTGTGTGAAGTTCATCAATGAATAATAAAATGCGACCTTCACTCTTTTTAATTTCATTTAATACAGCTTGCAGACGCTCTTCAAACTCACCACGGAATTTCGCTCCAGCTACAAGCGCACTCATATCTAATGCGAAGATTGTTCTATCTTTTAATCCTTCTGGTACATCCTTCTTCACAATACGCTGTGCTAACCCTTCAACGATTGCTGTTTTACCAACACCGGGTTCACCAATTAAAACCGGGTTGTTTTTCGTTTTACGTGAAAGAATGCGGATTACACGTCGAATTTCACTATCGCGACCGATAACAGGATCAATTTTCCCTGCTCTCACTTCCGCCACTAAATCACGACCATATTTTTCTAACGCTTCATAAGTTGCTTCTGGATTTTGACTAGTCACTCTTTGATTCCCCCGAACTGTCATTAAAGACTGTAATAAGTTATCTTTTGTAATGTGAAATCTTGTAAGTAATTGATTTATATCGCCTTTTTCTTCTGAAAAAGCAAGCAATACATGTTCAACTGAAATGTAGTCATCTTGCAATTTCTCTGCTTCTTTTCCTGCTCTTACAAGTAGTTGTTGCAGAGCACCTGTTATATATAATTTTCCTACTTCTGCACCGCTTCCCGTTACAGAAGGTTTTTTCTTAATTAAACTTTCGACGCCTTGCTTTAACGCTTCTATATCGACATTCATTTTTTGAAAAATACGCACTGCTAACCCATCTTGCTCTTCTAATAATGTAAACAAGAGATGAACAGTATCTACTTCTTGATGATGATGAGATACCGCTAAAGATTGGGCACTCATAATCGCCTCTTGTGTTTTTGTTGTCATTTGATTTAAGTCCATCTTTACAGTCCTCCAAATGTTTGACTTTCTTTGACCTTTGATTTGATTATACGCCAACTGACTTTTTTATACAATAATTTTGCTTATGTATTTTCAAACTTATTATTGGAAAAAGAAAAAGGGAACATTCATTATACAACTGAAAAATATACGCAATGCATAACGACAAAAAAGCCGCAATAATGATTGCGGCTCCTGTTACGGTTTTCTTTTATATGTCCACTGACGGTTATGATTCGCGTTATCTGGAAACTTTTCACCCGCAGTTAATTTCACCATTTGCGGATCTTTTACCATACTTCCTGTTTCACCAATTTCTACGTAAATGCCATCGTTTGGCGCTTTTTGTCCAGAACGAAACCTGCGATTTTGTCCCATTTCCATTCTCCTTCCATGACGTCTTTGCCTCATTAGTATATCCATTTTAAAAGAAAGCTTTTCTGTCATGTTTAGGAAACAAGTACTACATTTCGTTCTTGTACATATACATGAATGATACAAGCTTAGGAAGGGATTTCTTTCCTATTTGTAGAAAAAAAAGAAACCAACCTACTATAGGCCAGCTTCAAAGGAGAGTCAAACATATACGAGAAGATTACATGTTCATTATAAGCCTCATCACACGAGCAATGTAACCCTTTTCACAATTTGTACATAACGAAAGAAACATTGTTTGAACTTTCTAAAAAGATGTTGACTTTTCTTAATTTCCAGCGAGAAATAGTAGACACCACAGCACTTTGCGACGTAAGATGGATATATAGTGAACTTTCCATCTTTGGTGTTCTCACCCAGTTTAACCTCTTATTTCTGCATATTAAAAACGGAAATATAGATAGAAACAAAAAAATTATTATAAGAGGTGAAATTATGAATAAACAGCATTTAATCGCATTAGACTTAGACGGCACTTTATTAACAGACAACAAAATAATTTCCACTCGAACAAAACATACAATTGCAAAAGCAAAGGAACAAGGACATATTGTCGTTATTTCAACAGGACGTCCATTCCGTGCTAGTTTTGATTACTATAAAGAACTTGGTCTTAACACACCAATCGTAAACTTTAATGGCGCTTACGTACATCATCCTCTTGATTCAAAGTGGGGAACACATCACTCTCCTCTTGAGCTAGCAACAGCCCAAGAAATTGTCCGAGCTTGCTTTGATTTTGGTGTGAAAAATATATACGCTGAAGTAATGGACGATGTGTATGTTCGTGAAATTGATGAAGATAAAAAACATATTTTCGAATTCGGTTCTCCAAATATTTTTACAGGAGACTTATTAAATATTTTAAACGATCATCCAACCTGCTTATTAATTGACGCACATGACGAGCATTCCAGTGCAATTCGTCAACATTTAACTGATATGCATGCTGAAGTAATCGACCATAGAAAATGGGGCGCACCTTGGCCGATTATTGAAATCGTAAAAAACGGGTTAAATAAAGCTGTCGGATTACAAAAAATTTCTAGTCATTACAACATTCCACAAGAGCGAATTATCGCTTTCGGTGATGAAGATAACGACTTTGAAATGATTGAATTTGCTGGTCATGGCATCGCAATGGGTAATGCAATTCCTGAATTAAAATCACTCGCAAATCATACGACATTAACGAATGAAGAAGATGGTATTGCGCTATATTTAGAAGAGGTTCTTGGATTATAATCTAAAAATTCCCTGCTTATAGTTTCTCGCCAAACGCTCATACTATTATTAGACGCCGGATTATCGCGTCGATTGTTTTCAGCTAAATAAAGGGGGTTTTTCGAATGGGTAAAAAGAACAAATCAAAACGTTTTATCCAACAAGGAGCCGATGCTGTTATGAAGCATGATGCAAGATTCCCGTACAGAGGTACATTAGCTGAGGCAGAAAAAGCGAGAAGTAACTCTTCTTTTGGAGGGGTTTAAATGGGGAACTTACTATTCCAACAAGCTAGAGATGCCGTTGCAAATGCCGTATCTTGTTCAAGCGGTACTGAGCAACAAGATCTCGTATATAGGGCAAAAAACGCTTTGCACTCTGCTTATGCAAACTCTTCAACAGCTGAAAAAGTTCAGCTACGCGAAATGCAAGAGCAGTTACAAAACATTACGAATTTACATTAAAAAAGAGGACCAGCTTTGGTCCTCTTTAATCTTTTCGAAACAAGCCAAACACCCCAACCGTCTGTAATACGTTTGTAAATGCACCTGGGTCCACTTGCCTAATAACCCTTTCTAATTCATATAACTCATAACGCGTAATAACAATCATTAACATTTCCTTATTTTCATTTGTATAAGCGCCTGTTGCTGGTATAGTTGTAATCCCCCTCACTAAGCGAGAATGAATCGCCTTTCGTACATCTGCCCCATTCTTCGTAACGATTAGTGCTGTAATTTTCACATGACGCGTATGAATCGCATCGATAATTCGCGTTGACACATACAAAGTCACCAAAGTATATAATGCTTTCTCCCATCCATACACATAGCCAGCCGCAATAATGATCAGTGCATTAAAGAAGAAAAAATACGTACCGACAGGCTTATCTTTAATCTTTGATAAAATCATGGCGATTATATCTAAACCACCTGTAGAAGCCCCCCACTTCAACGCAATCCCTACCCCAATCGCCGAAATAATCCCACCAAAAATCGCATTTAATATAATATCGTTCGAAACTGCTCTAACCGGGATAATTTCTAGAAACAAAGTCATAAATATGACGCAAAGAAAACTAAAGAAAGTAAAGGCCTTTCCAACCTTTTTCCATGCTAAAATAACGACGGGAATATTAAACAAACTAAACAATACCCCCGTTGATATGTGAATAGATAAAAAGTCACCTAATATTTGCGATAACAATTGGGACAATCCAGCAAAGCCACTCGCGTACACTTTCGCTGGCGTTAAAAATAAATTCATTCCAATCGCGTTTAACAAACCTGCGACGATTACAACGATTAACTTCTTTATAAGTTCGGTATAATTCAACTTCAAATCCATTTCGAATCCACCTTTATTATTCATGAATGCACTGCTATACATAGTCTTTACGAAAAAGGAAATGATAAACGTACAACGTTTAGAAATGGAGTTGATACATATGCCACATACGAGTGATAACGACAAAAAAGCACGCGATAATAATGCAAAGCGTACACAAAAAAATGAGCAAGAACAAAAAAATATTCAGCAAGGTAAGCGTTCCTATTCTAAAAAGACCGATCACCTTTGATTCCATCGTACATCAACAATATTGTTGATGTACTTTTTTTACATTTTACAGGGAAAAAACATTAAAAATTCACTTCATGTTCACTTCTATATTCTACAATAGCGATAACATATTCGGATGAGGTGTTGGCATGAGAGGGAAACACATTTTCATTATTACTGCACTAATAAGTATATTAATGCTAGCTGCTTGTGGACAAAAAAACAGCTCAGCTACAGTCGCTACAGCAACAGACTCAACCATTAAGAAGAGCGACTTCGAAAAACAGTTGAAAGATCGTTACGGAAAAGACATGCTATACGAAATGATGGCACAAGACGTTATCACGAAAAAATATAAAGTATCTGACGATGATGTAGATAAAGAAGTACAAAAAGCGAAAAAGCAATACGGCGATCAATTCACAGCTGTACTAGAAAACAATCGTTTAAAAGATGAAGCTGATTTCAAAAATCAAATTAAGTTCAAACTTGCTATGAATGAAGCAATTAAGAAAAGTGTTACAGAAAAAGACGTGAAAGACCACTATAAACCAGAAATTAAAGCGAGTCATATTTTAGTAAGTGACGAAAATGAAGCGAAAGAAATAAAGAAAAAATTAGATGCTGGCGCTTCATTTGAAGAATTAGCAAAACAAGAATCACAAGATCTACTATCAAAAGATAAAGGTGGAGACCTTGGATACTTCAATTCAGGCAGAATGGCGCCTGAATTTGAAACAGCTGCCTACAAACTAAAAGTCGGACAAATTAGCAATCCCGTTAAATCACCAAACGGCTATCACATTATTAAATTAACTGATAAAAAAGATTTAAAGCCTTATGATGAAGTGAAAGACTCTATTCGTAAAAACTTAGAAGCAGAACGTATTGCCGATCCTACATTCAGTCACAAGTTAATACAAAAGGAATTAAAAAAAGCAAATATTAAAATAAATGATAGTGACTTGGAAGATACGTTTACTCTTGCGCATGAGCAAGGGAATTAAAAAAGAACCGCCTTATTTTTACAGCAAAATAAGGCGGTTCTTTTTATTTAATTTACTTCTTAAAATACGTCCAGCCTTCTTCTTGATAAACCTTTTCTTCTTTCATCAACTTACCAAGCGCACGCTTAAAGGCAGCTTTACTCATGTTGAATCGTTCTTTAATGTCTTCTGGATTGCTCTTATCCCAAAACGGCATTGCTCCGCCTCGTTCTTCCATATATGCATAAACTACAGCAGCATCGTCTTCCATTCCTTCTTCTTTACGAGGAAGAAGTGAAATATTAATTGTACCGTCATCTTTTACGTCAATAATACGGCCCGTTACACGTTCACCGATACGGACTTGTTCTTTTCTTTCAGTATGGTGTAAGAAAGCACGGAAATGCTCATCAGTTAGTATGAATGAACCAACTTGAAGTGAACGATATACACGTCCATTTACGTTTTTATTACGCATAGATGGCGTCGCATCTACGATAATTTCTTGCATATCACTGTCTCTTGCCGGAAGAGCAATAAGGCGATCACGATTCGTTAATTTTAACGTACAATATAATTCGTCGCCGACTTCTGGCCATACTGGCATATAAATCGGGAACTCATCAGCTGGGATTAGTATATCTTTTGATACACCAATATTAACAAACACACCTAAACTAGGGATAACTTCTACAACTTTTACCCAGTTCCAATCAAAAGTTGTAATAAGTGGCTCCTTCATTGTTGCTGAAACACGATTTTGATGATCAAGGTATAAGAATACATCAATCGTATCGCCTTCTTCAATTTCTCCAACTAATTCGTTTTTATGTAGGAAAATTTCTTCCTCTTCATTCCCAACCATATATCCGATTTCCGTTTCGCGTAAAACAGTTACCTGTTCAATCGCTCCTAATTGTAAATACATATTTTTTAATTCCCTTCTATATATATAAAATTAACTTTTTTATCTTTTTATCATTCCAAACAAAAGTTAATTATAACACGATTTTCTCTTTATTTGTCCAACTGCCCAAAATTCACTATAATAAAATGAGGTTACATGATTATAAGTATGAAAACACTTAAGTCTAAGCTCGTTTTCAGCTATACTTTAGTATGTACAGTACATAAAAAGATTAGAAATTTATTTGGAGGTGCTAACTATGGCAAAAGAGAGTTCTTTTGACATCGTTTCGAAAGTAGAATTACCTGAAGTAACAAACGCAATTAACATCGCATTAAAGGAAATCCAAAACCGATATGACTTTAAAGGAAGTAAAAGTGATATTAAATTAGAAAAAGAAGTTCTAGTTTTAACTTCTGACGATGAGTTCAAATTAGACCAAGTAAAAGACGTTCTAATTGCTAAACTTGTAAAACGTAACGTTCCAATTAAAAACTTAGATTACGGAAAAGTTGAAGCTGCGACTGGTAACACTGTTCGCCAACGCGCAACACTTCAACAAGGTATCGATAAAGATAACGCGAAAAAAATTAACAACATCATTAAAGAAATGAAATTAAAAGTAAAAACACAAGTACAAGATGACCAAGTACGTGTTACAGCGAAAAGCCGTGATGACTTACAAGCAGTTATCGCAGCAGTTCGCAGCGCTGACTTACCGATTGACGTACAATTTATTAACTACCGCTAAAAAGAAAAACATCCTCTACACAGAGGATGTTTTTCTTTTTAGCGGTAGAGAAAATATTACAAAGTCTAAGATTACGAGCAATCGGATAGTTAGAATGAGTATTTAATTATTATGCATAAATGAAGAAGGTCCTTTTAATAATCGGCGCAAAAACCTCCCTCCCCACTCAAATGTAACAAATTATGAGTATAAGAATATTTTCCACCCTTTCATGTAATGTAAAATTAGTAAGGAATTTATTTTATGAAAAAATGTTAATTAAACAAGAGTTAGAAGTGGTTATTTGAAGAAATTAATACTATGTTTTTTATTAACTACATTCTGTCTATATATTGCAGGATGTTCTAATAATATAACTACACCCGAGGATACACCTAAAACTTCAACACCTGCGAAGTGTAAATACATCAACAAAGCTTGGTATAAGAAACCTATAAAATGTAATAATTGATGATATAAGTTATAAAAAAAGACACCGTAAGGTGCCTTTTTTTATAGAAATTAATAAGATATTCATCAGAAATTATGAATCATTTTTTATTTTGTTTTTCAAAATATTTTTCTTTAACCATTTTTATTAGATTTTCTTTTTCTGTTAGTTCAAAGATAAATAATGCTTTTTTCATGTTGTCAGCCACATCTTCTTCATTATATTGTTCTAGCTTTAGCAAATTCCAAGCTTTTCCATAATATAATTCACCTAATAAATATAAAGTATTTAGATTAATAGCTAATTTAATACCCATATCATTGTATTTTATTGCCTCTTCATGTTGATTGGCAAGACCTAAAATTTTCGCTAAATTAAAAATGATTTTTAATTTAATCTCTTTATCTCTAGGAAAATCTAACTTATTAAAATTAGCTAAACACCTTCTTAATATAGTAATACTCTTTTCATACTCTTTATTTGCCCAATGAAATATAGCCATCGACTGCATAATATCTATTTCTCTTTCTGATAAAAAATCAACATTCGTTACAGTTAGTTTTAGTGCACTATTTAAAAGATTTAAAGCAGTTTTTATTGATTTATTTACATGAAATATAGCAATGGCTTCATGCCATATTAGAAATTGTTTATCTTCTTTTAACTGGAAATTATTTTCGTTTTTCTCTTGTTTCACTATTTCGTAAAGTTCATTATATTGTTTTTGCTTTGTACAATCTCTCATTACATATTTTACATTTTCTACATATTTTAGTTTTTTATTTTGCGTTAGTGCGAAAATATTATTTGGATCAATACCAAGTCTTTCAGATAACTGATATAACAATATACTAGATGGATAAATCGTACCTTTTTCTATTTTGCTAATTTGACTTTGCGAACATATTCCATGACACAATTCGGATTGTGATATATTCTTTTTCATTCTAAGTTCTTTAATGGTAATACCCAAATCGTAAAATCCCATTTTTCCTCCCCAAATATAGCCCTCAATGAGTATCAGAATATTTTTTCATCCTTTAATGTAATGTAAAATCAATATAGTTGCAATTATTGTTTGTTCTATAGGTCTTTTCACTTCTTTGTTCAGCTGCATTTCGAGGCGAGAGTCTCCCTTTACAAAAATAGTAGAATACAATGAAAACGAACTGTCACCTCACTCATAAGAAGAAAATGATTTAGCGAAACTAATCCTTCTATAGAGACTAATACATATTCATCATAAGGAACTTCTTCTCTTTTTTTATCGGTTCTCACACAAAAACAGGCTAGGGAGATAGTCTTCTCCTTAGCCTGCCCCCTCTCATTAGAGGAGTTTTCGTACTTATTAAGAACAACACATCCGTTACTCATTTCCGTCTCTTTTTAACCGCAATTAAAAACGCAATAAATAATACGTTCACACCGACTATTAAGGAGATAAATAACCAATTCACACCTGTTTCTCCGCTAATTTTATACACATTTGATTCTTCGCGCTTTAAAATAAGATAAAACTTTCCGTTTTCTTCTCTTATAATTTCATCTTCTAACAATCCTCGTAACTCTTGTTTTTCGCCAATTGCACTTACAGGTAAAGCAACTTTTTGTGTTTCTTTCGTATTATTAATCGCTACTAATGTTACTTCATCTTTATACTTTCGTTTCAGTACACTCATTCCATCTTTATCGTATAAAAGCTCAAACGTTCCATGGCGTAAAGATGGTCTCGCTTGTCTAAGCTCACCGAGTTTCGTTATGTGCTGCACAAATTTTTCATCTGATTTGAAATCCATTAATCGTCTATTATCCGGGGTATCCCCTCCATCTAATGCAATTTCAGTCCCGTAATAAAAATTCGGAATACCAGGTGATGTTAATAAATATGTAAGAGCTAGTTTCAAACGAGATGGTGGATAATTCATATTCTCTTTTGCAATACGGGCAAATCTTTTTGTATCTTGATTATCTAAAAATGTAATGGATTCCCCTTCTTTTTTACTCACATCATATAAAGGTTTCACCGATACATCCGCTTTGGAAAACGATTCTACTATTTTTTCGTTATATTCACTATCTTCTTTTGTTATAACACGAAAATCTTTCTTTATCACTTGCATATCTTTTTGCACGTCATTCCAGAAAGAACGCGGCTTTTTTTCACTATGTATTACATAACTTCCATCTAAATCGACTTCTTTGATCCACCATTTCATCGAGTCGATGACTTGTTGTTCGTTTTCTCCAAGCGGAAATTGAAGTACAACTTTCATTCCTTTTGCATGCGCTTCTTGTACAAGTTCTTTCACATCATTTTCTGTTCCGAAATGTTCATTTACCTTTTGAAAATCGCGCACGTCTAATCCGTCGTACTTTCCACTTTCAAAAAGCGGAGAAAGCATAACAGCGGTAAAGCCCATTTCTTTTATGTAATTCAGTCTTTTTATAATCCCTCTTATATCTCCGCCCTGATATCCTTCTAAATTACCAACTTCTAACTGTTTGTCATTTTTCGGTTCTCCATTATTGAAGCGATCAATCATAATGGAGTATATAACTTCGTCTCGCCACTCTCTTGTTTCATCTGCAAAAGCATGTATTGGTACAAACAAAACGACAGCTAAACAAAAACAAATGAATAGTTTCCTAGTCTGTATTTTTCCCACACGCATCCCCCATGTTTTTTAATCGTAAGAATATTATACCAATTATCCGAATGAATCGCATACGTTGATTTCTTTCTCCCTAAAATAATTCATGTCAGATTTTCTAACATGAATTATAAAGTTTTCTGAATTTTTAGTTGATTTTTCATTTTATTTCGAATATGATATGAAACATAACAAGTTCATGTTATTTTTTCTAACATTACAGGAGGAGAGAGAATGAATACAAGCGATACGGTTTTTATGTTTGTAACGACAGCAATGGTCATGTTGATGACACCAGGATTGGCACTTTTTTATGGGGGTATGGTTCGCAGTAAAAATGTACTCAGTACGACAATGCATAGTTATAGCGCAATGGCTATCGTTTCGATTCAGTGGATCGTAATTGGTTATTCTTTATCATTCGGACCAGATTGGCACGGGCTTATCGGCAATCTCGATTGGTTCGGTTTAAACGGAGTTACCTACGCACCAAATCCAGACTATTCATCCACTATTCCTCACAATTTATTTATGATGTTCCAACTCATGTTCGCTATTTTAACTCCCGCTTTAATTTCAGGTGCATTCGCCGAAAGAATGCGATTTTCAGCTTTCCTTATTTTCATCCTTCTATGGACAACAATTGTTTACAATCCTGTCGCTCATTGGGTATGGGGCGTTGGCGGGTGGCTAAGAGAACTTGGCGCGTTAGACTTCGCTGGTGGTAATGTCGTTCATATTACATCCGGCGTTGCTGGTCTTGTATTAGCTATTTTCCTTGGAAAACGAAAAAATATAAACGGTTCTTCCCCTCATCATTTACCATTTACGATGTTAGGCGCAGGCTTACTATGGTTCGGCTGGTTCGGTTTTAACGTCGGTAGCGCATTATCTTTAAACGACGTAGCTTTAACTGCATTTATTAATACAAATATAGCCGCTGCTGCCTCTGCATTAACTTGGATGCTTTCAGAATGGTTCTTCCAATCAAAACCGACTGCGATGGGAGCTGCCTGTGGTGTAGTTTCCGGTCTAGTCGCTATTACACCAGCTTGCGGGTTCGTTACACCTTTCTCCGCCCTTCTTATCGGAGCAATTGGCGGCGTATTATGCTTCGGAGCAGTCTTTTTCTTAAAAACAAAATTCGGATACGACGATACACTTGATGCATTCGGATGCCACGGTATCGGCGGAACTTGGGGCGGTATTGCAACAGGACTCTTTGCAACTACTACTGTAAATGCTGATGGCGCTAACGGATTATTTTACGGAAACGCAGCTTTACTATTTAAACAACTTGTCGCAATCGGAGCAACATATGCATTCACAATTTTAATGACATACGCCATTATTAAAGCGATCAACTACTTCCTCCCTGTTCGGGTAGATGAGCACGAAGAACATATGGGACTTGATATTTCGATGCACGGTGAGAAGGCTTATGAGTATACTGAGCGAGTGAATTAAAAAAGAGATGCAATCTATTAGTAGTAGATTGCATCTCTTTTTATTATACTGTCGGTGGTATACCCTAGTTGGTATATTCATGAATATATCAACGATTATTCGGATATATCGACGATTTTTTAAATATATCAGCGATTCTTTCATTATATCGACATTTCGACACAGAATATCGATTTACCAACAAATTCCGACATGACGAAAATGAAAAACACCCCGTGTAAAGCTTATTTTACACATAAAAAGACGACCGAAATCCGGTCGTCTTTTTCTATTTATTTCGGAGCGTTTCCAACGTACTGCGTGATATCAACATTTAACGCTTGTGCTAAACGCATACCGTACTCTTGATCTGCACGGAAGAAGTTACACACAGCTAATAATTTCGTGCGTTCATTTACATCTTTTAAGTCATTTGTTAAGTTTGCAATTAAATTGTCTTGCTCTTCTTTAGAGAATGAACGGTAACGCTCACCTGCTTGTTTGAAGTCATTTGGTTTGTCAATTTTTTCACGAGATACATAGCCTTCTACTTTCATAGTTGAATCGCGGTAAGTCGGGTCTTCAACTGGATTTTCAGTATGACGACTAGGTTCATAGTTAATTGTAGATGGGTTTTGATTGATTTGCATCGCACCATCACGTTGTTGATTATGAACAGCTGCGTACGGGCAGTTTACAGGAATTTGTAAGTAGTTCGCACCAAGACGGTAACGCTGTGTATCTGGATAAGAGAATAAACGACCTTGTAATAATTTATCTTCAGATGGTTCAATACCATTTACAGTTGCACTTGGAGAGAACGCCACTTGTTCTACTTCAGCGAAGAAGTTTTTCGGGTTACGATTTAACGTCATCGTCCCTACTTCAATTAACGGGAAGCGATCTTCTGGCCATACTTTCGTTGGGTCTAGTGGATCAAAGTCTAAAGAATCCGTTTCATCTAGTTGCATTACTTGCACGTGTAAATCCCACTTCGGATAATTTCCTTTTTCGATTGCATCGAACAAGTCACGAGTTGCATGGTTGAAGTCTTTTCCTTGTACTTCTTGCACCTCTTTTGCACTTAAGTTCCGTACACTTTGCTGTGGTTTCCAGTGATATTTAATGTAGACGATTTTACCTTCTGCATTAATCCATTTAAATGAATGGACACCGAAACCTTCCATTTCACGATAGCTTGCTGGTGTACCGTAATCAGAAAATACCCACGTCATCATATGTGTAGATTCCGGACTTAACGTCATGAAATCCCAGTAACGATCTGGTGTTTGAACATTTGTATCAGGTGCTGGTTTTAAAGAATGCACCATATCAGGGAATTTAATTGCATCACGAATGAAGAAGACTGGTAAGTGGTTACCTACGATATCATAATTTCCTTCTTCTGTATAAAATTTAACAGCGAACCCACGTGGATCACGAGCTGTTTCCGGAGAACCTTGACCATGAATAACCGTTGAGAAACGAACAAATACAGGCGTTTCAGTTCCTTCATTTTGTAAAAATGCTGCCTTCGTATATTGCTTCATGCTGTTTTTCGTTACGAACACACCGTGAGCACCTGCACCACGTGCATGCACAACACGCTCTGGAATACGTTCACGATCAAAGTGCGCAAGTTTTTCTACTAAATGATAGTCTTCTAATAATACCGGTCCACGGCGACCAGCTGTACGAGAATTTTGGTTGTCTCCAACTGGAGCACCTTGGTTTGTTGTTAAGCGATTATTTGGATTCATCTAGGGGGATCCTCCTCTTTCTTTCATGATAATTATTATTTATTTAAAATTATTATAAACTAATTATTATTCAAAACTAAATTCTTGTCAACTATTTCCTTCATTTTTTTGGAAACAATTTCAGCTAAGCAATCGATAAATACAGATTGTGAATTTGGCATATTCGGTCTAAAATATGCCACGTTTAATTCATCAGTTACCACTTTACATTCGTGATCATTGTCATATAAAACTTCTAAATGCTCTGCTACAAACCCAACCGGACAGTATACGAAAGATTCATAACCATGCTTTTCAAATAAATCTCTCGTTAAATCTTGCACATCCGGACCAATCCATGGGTCAGGCGTATTTCCAGCACTTTGCCACCCCGTTGTATAGTTTCGAATATCGGCAGCCTTCGCAATTAAATCTGCCGTATGCTGCAATTGCTCCACATAAGGGTCCCCTGCTGCAATAATTTTCTCTGGCAAACTATGTGCTGAAAAAATTACGACTGCTTTCTCTTTATCTTCAATCTTTGTAAATGTTTCTTTTAGTTGCTCTGCCCAATACGAAATAAACTTCGGTTCATCGTACCATTGTTCAATCGGTTCAATAACAGGACCACCGATTTCTTTTGAAAGACGAATAGCACGATCATTATACGCTTTAATGCTAAATGTAGAATAGTGCGGTGCTAATACGATACTAATCGCTTGCTCAATTCCATCGCGCTTCATCTCTTCTACTGCATCTTCTATAAATGGAGCAATATGTTTTAAGCCTAAGTAACAAGTAAATTCATACTCTGTAAATATATTATTCATAGAATCTGTTAATTTATGCGTTTGCTCTTTCGTAATTTTTGCAAGTGGTGAAATTCCGCCAATCGCTTTATAGCGCCCGATTAAGTCTTGGAGTGCTTCTTCGGAAGGTTTATGCCCGTGGCGAATATGTGTGTAGTACGCTTCTACATCATCTAATGATTCTGGCGTCCCATACGCCATTACGAGTAAACCTATCTTTTTCTTTGTCATCTATATAACACCTCAATTTTATAAATGAGAATCTTTTTCAAGAACACTTGTTTCCAATTATAACAACTAATAATAAGTACGTCAAAATAATTATTATAAATAAGTATTATTTCTAATATGATTTTTAATTTTATTTGACAATTTATTTAATAGAAAAGCGACTTACTTTTATGCAAGTCGCTTTTCTTCTATTCTTTAATATTTACCCCATACTCTTTAAACCAAACATGAATTTGCGCTAAATGAGCTAAAAGCTGCGGACCAGTCATTAATTGACCGAACCAAGGGGATTGAAATGCACTGCCACCTGACTCAATTAATCCACTCAGCTGTTCTTTATCAAATAGTTCGTGCAAAATTGAGCCTTTATCTGTTAATAAATCTTGTAGCCATACTGTTACCGCTTTTGTATAATGCGGATTATGTGTTTTCGGATACGGGCTCTTCTTTCTATATAAGATGTCATTTGGAAGTAATCCTTCTAACGCTTTACGCAATAGACCTTTTTCGCGGTTTTTATACATTTTCATTTCCCAAGGAATATTCCACGCATATTCGACAAGTCGGTGATCCGCAAATGGAACACGTACTTCTAAGCTTGCCCCCATACTCATACGGTCTTTTCTGTCTAATAATGTTGTCATAAACCATACCATGTTCAAGTAAAATAGTTGTCGTCTCTTTGCTTCAATTGGGTTTTCTCCCTCTAAAACAGGAACTTCTTGAATAGATTCTTCATAACGCTGCTGTACATATTGTTGTAAGTTTAATTTATTTCTCCATTCTTTCTTTAGCAGTTGTTCACGCGCTTCTGTAGAGCGCATCCACGGAAATGCACTCGATTGTAAATCATCTTCTCTATAAAACCACGGATAACCACCAAATATTTCGTCTGCACATTCCCCAGATAAACCGACGACAAAATCTTGTTTAATTTCGCGGCAAAACCATAATAATGAGGAATCGATATCTGCCATACCAGGCAAATCACGAACGAGTACCGCTTCTGTTAAATACTGTGCTAATTGTTCATTTGAAATGACGCAGCGATGATGGTTTGTTTGAAACGTCTCAGTCATCAAATGAATAAATGGCGCATCTGAATTCGGCTGAAACGTATTCGCTTTAAAGTATTTGTCATTATCTTCATAATCAACAGAGTATGTGTGTAATTTCCCTTTTCCTGACCTTGCGTATTCTTTCGCAGCAATTGCTGTAATCGCACTCGAATCTACACCGCCTGATAGAAAAGTACATAGTGGTACATCAGAAACGAGCTGCCTTGTAATCGCATCTTGTAATAAAAAGCGTGTTTTCTCTACTGTTTCTTCAAAGGAGTCTTCATGTTTTTTGCTTTCTACATTCCAATATCTCCATATACATAAACCGTTCTTTGAAAATGTCATCGCATGCCCTGGACGTAATTCTTTTATACCAGCATAAATGCCATGACCAGGTGTTCTAGACGGTCCAAGACCGAATATTTCGGATAACCCTTCTAACGTTACTTCTGCCTTCACATCTGGATGCGCTAATATCGCTTTTAACTCTGAACCAAATAGTAATCGCCCACTATCATATTTATAAAATAGCGGTTTTACACCTAGTCGATCTCGTGCAAGAAATACTTGTTCCTTCTGTTCATCCCATACAGCAAACGCATATATACCGTTTAAATGATCGACACATTCTTCTTTCCATTCCATATACGACGCTAATAGCACCTCTGTATCAGAATGACCTTTGAACGTATATCCTCTCCTTAATAATTCCTTTCGAATATCTTCTGTATTATACAATTCACCGTTATAGCAAATTGCATAATTCGTTTCATCTTTTAAACAAGTCATCGGTTGTTTACCACCCTCAGGATCAACAACGATTAACCGTTTATGCCCAAATGCGACATTGCCTTTAATCCAAACTTTATTATCATCCGGGCCACGCTTTGCTAACGTCTCAGCCATCTTCGTAACGACGTCCCGTTCTCCTTCTAATGAGCGTTTATAATCCACCCATCCTGTAATCCCGCACATACGAATCATCCTTCCATCTTATTTCTTTTCCTAAACGAGCAGTAATCCACACCTTAGAGGTGCGGATCAAAAAAATGAAAAACTTGACGATAACGTACTATCCACATACGGAATAGCATTTTCACTCAGTAAAACGTGTGTTATTGTATGCCCACCTATGTCTAGGTGTGTCTAGTTATAAAGAATGCCCGAACTGTCTATAACAGAAATAACTACTTTTTATAAAGGAGAAATCATATATGATACAACGTAACCATATTTTATATAACCAGCCACGCGCTCATACAGTCGGTAATGTAGAATATATAAACAATGAATGGGTATTCTTTGATGATGAAAATGATGAAGCTTTTTTATTAGAAGATATTGTCGAAGATGGCTTTGAGATTTTATATAACAACAACTGGCTACCAGCTCGTTTCTATGAACAAGATGTACTACAAATCGCCAACGAACAGCACCATTTGCAAAACGGAGAAATGATACGAATTCGAAAAAAATTACTTCTTAGCTATACGGAATGGCTTGAGGAATTACCTGACTCTGTCTTTACATTATTAACCGAATCATTGCAATCCCTTCATTACTCTTTATATGATTGCATGTATTGTCATAATTATTTATCTTTCCTACCGAAAGAGGAAGCATGCGAAGGAGTAAATATTCTTTTATTTGATAACGAAGAGATGATTTGTACATTGCAGCACCATTTTGTTCGTCACGCTACGTCAAATAAAAACATGTTTCGTTTTACGAAAGTAAACGGAGAAGAGTTGCATATCGATGCAACATAAAGTAAAAAAAACCACCTTATCTCCCAAGTCTTTGAGATTATTAGGTGGTTTTATTTTTTATTAGAATACTTGCCAGCCAATCGGTAATTTCAGTCCAAGGTAAAATACTGCTACTAATGCAACAATAAATAGTCCCCAAACTGCCCCTGTTGCTTTGTTCTTGCTCATTTTTACAAGAACCATTTCCATTCCACCGATAACTAAAATACCAGCTACCATTTTTAAACCATACCACATGTGCATGTTACTTGTTGCAGTCTTCATAATACCCATGTACAACATGAAACCTGTCACAATAATGATAATGTACATAAGACGAAGCCCCATATGTACACCTTTACCTTTTCTTCCTGCTGAATAAAGTGAATACGCAACGAAGAATAAAATTAAACCTAACGCCCATGCTGTAATATGCATATGTACCATCGTATCCCCTACCTCCTCTTTTCACACTTTTTCACTCTATATGATAACATGTTCATTTATTTTCAGGAAATGTTTCGCTTTTTTACATTTAAATGATATAATATTTAGAGTATTTACAAACTTCTTGTAATAACAAAAGGGGGAACAATCATGATTCAAACTAAGGATATTATCGAACTTACAGACACATACGGAGCAAATAACTATCACCCACTTCCGATCGTTATCTCTAAAGCAGAAGGCGTTTGGGTAGAAGACCCTGAAGGAAATCGCTATATGGACTTATTAAGTGCATATTCTGCAGTAAACCAAGGTCATCGTCACCCAAAAATTATTAACGCTTTAATTGACCAAGCTAATCGTGTTACGTTAACTTCTCGTGCTTTCCATAGCGATCAATTAGGTCCTTGGTACGAAAAAGTTGCGAAACTAACTAATAAAGAAATGGTACTTCCAATGAATACAGGTGCAGAAGCTGTTGAAACTGCAATTAAAACAGCTCGCCGCTGGGCTTATGATGTGAAGAAAGTAGAAGCAAACCGTGCTGAAATTATCGTTTGTGAAGATAACTTCCACGGACGTACAATGGGTGCTGTTTCTATGTCTTCAAACGAAGAGTACAAGCGTGGATTCGGTCCAATGCTTCCTGGCATCGTTGTAATTCCTTACGGTGATTTAGAAGCGTTAAAAGCTGCTATTACACCAAACACAGCTGCATTCATTTTAGAGCCTATCCAAGGTGAGGCAGGAATTAACATCCCACCAGCTGGTTTCTTAAAAGAAGCTCTTGAAGTATGTAAAAAAGAAAACGTTTTATTCGTAGCAGATGAAATCCAAACTGGCTTAGGCCGTACTGGTAAAGTATTTGCTTGTGATTGGGACAATGTAACTCCTGACATGTACATACTTGGTAAAGCACTTGGCGGCGGCGTATTCCCAATCTCTTGTGTAGCAGCAAACCGCGACATTTTAGGCGTATTCGAGCCAGGTTCTCACGGTTCTACATTCGGTGGTAATCCACTTGCATGTGCTGTTTCTATCGCAGCTCTTGAAGTGTTAGAAGAAGAAAAATTAACAGAGCGTTCTCTTCAATTAGGTGAAAAATTAGTTGGTCAATTAAAAGAAATTGATAACCCAATGATTACTGACATTCGTGGTAAAGGCTTATTCATCGGTATCGAATTAAACGAGCCAGCTCGTCCTTACTGTGAACAATTAAAAGCAGCTGGGCTATTATGTAAAGAAACACACGAAAATGTAATTCGTATCGCACCACCTCTAGTAATCTCTGAAGAAGATTTGGAGTGGGCGTTCCAAAAAATTAAAGCGGTATTATCATAATAATAGAGAGGTTGTCCTACATGTTGGGACAACCTCTTTCTTTTTATATTGATTTATACTAAAATGAAATTGTAATTTTCTGTATTTTCATTTTAGAAAGCAGGTGCGATATGTTATTACGATATGGTAAACATATTAACTATTTAGCTACATCTTTTATTTTAGTTACATTCTTTGGCTTCCTAATTTCCGTAACATTGCTTAGCCACTACTCCACTTCTACTACATTCACACTACTGAAAGCATCATTTTGGACTGCTGTTATTCTTACTATCATTGGTTTTGGACGAGAAAAAAGCGCACTTACGGTTATACTATTTGGTATTTGTACACTTGCATTCGTTGGTCTTTACACTTTTTCGGTTATCGATTACCTCTATCATCCAAGACCATAGAAAAGAGCTATCTTTTCACAAGATAGCTCTTTTTTCATTTCACTACATTTCGCAAAGTACCAATTCCTTCTACTGTAATGACCACTTCATCACCCGCATGCAAAAACTTCGGTGGTGTGAAACCTTTTCCGACACCAGCCGGCGTTCCTGTTGCAATAATATCGCCTGGCTCTAACGTCATTCCTTTACTTATCGTTGAAATGATTTCTTCTATTGAAAAAATCATTTTATTTGTATTTGAAGTTTGTCTTACTTCCCCATTTACTACCGTTTCAATGTGTAACGCATTTGGCGTTTCAACCATTGATTTATGAATTAGATACGGTCCCATCGGACAAAATGTATCGAAACTTTTTCCAAGAAAAAATTGTTTATGCTTCCTTTGAATGTCGCGAGCAGTTATATCATTTATAATGGTATAACCAAAAACATGCTCAAGCGCTTTTTCTTTTTTTATTTGTTTCCCTCGCTTACCAATAATGATAGCTAGTTCTCCTTCATAGTCTAGTTCATTCGTTGCGTGGGGATGACTATTAATTTTTTCATTCATTCCAATAACTGTCGTTGGCGCTTTCGTAAAGATCATTATATTTTCTGGAATTGACTCTACTCCGCCCATTTCTATCGCATGCTCACGATAGTTCTTTCCAACACAAAGAATATTCTTCCTTGGCCTTGGAATTGGTGCTAATATTTTCACCTCAGTTAACGGATAATACGCCGCCCCTTCATTTTCCTTCGCCCAATTTACAATATCACATATTTTTTCAAAGCATGTGGTCCCTCTTTCAATACACTCTAACATTGTAATCGGAATCGTAACCTTTTCCCCTTTTTGTCTTTGCGCTTCTCTTACATGCAATACCTTTTCTTCCTCTTCATCCACAATACCTACAAATACCTTTTCATCTTTTTTCGCCGTTACCAAACGCAATATTTCCACTCTCCATCCTAAAACTCATGACCTTTAATTGTATTCGCATCCGTAAGAAAAAAACCTTCTCATGCACGCTAATTTTTACAATATTCTTCTCATATTCTATTCGTTACTCCTTTATATTTGGCATAAAATGTAGAAATTTTACTTTTTTTAGCGAAGGTGTTTCTTTTTTATGGTTTTTTTGTATAATATGTACTACATATATACTAAAAATTTCATTTAGAGATGGAGCCGATTTCAATGTTTGAGCAAGCGATTGAAAAAAAACGTGAAAAAATGATTTATTTTGCTGAACGCTACGGAATGACTTCTCAAAAAACAGTGGATTGTAGCCAAGAACTGGACAGGCTCTTAAATGTAATTTGGCATGTACATACGGATTTTCACCCTAATCAAACACTCAATACACACACGCAATAACGTGTGTGTTTCTTTTATAAAAAAAAAACACATTTTATTGAAAACGCCCATACAATAGTAGAAAAGAAAATTTTAAAAACGAAAGGTGTTTTGTATGCCAGCTATGGTCGGACATATTCGTATCGTCAATATTGGATCAAGTGGTATTTTTCATATTGGAGATGTATTTGCGATTAGGCCTATTAGTTATTCACGCGCTTTTGCTGGGGCCGGCTCTTTTAATGTTGGAGATAACGTTTCTGTCTACAATTATCAAAGCGCAACGACTGTCAATGATTCAGATGTAATTGATCAAGCGATAATTGGTTCAACTTAGAGGAGGCGATTGCATTGAATTTTTATGTAAACCAAAGCATCATCATTAATAGCATTAAAATTGATAGCATTACAACCTCTTCTGTATTCCAAATTGGTACTGCAGGAAGTATTAAAGCTCTATCTAAATTCTCAAATAGCGGTGGATTTACAGAGCCCCTTCGCCCATTGCAGGCGAAAGGACAAATTATTTCTATCAAACCATCAACTAGTTCTTCTTAAGACATCCTTGTCATAAATATATAGCAGGAATATTTTTACCCTCCCTACTGAAAAGGAGGTTTCACAAAATGAATCAAGATATATATACTTACTTACACCAACTTCAACAAGCTCTTCAAGCACAACAAGCAACCATCCTTAACCTAGAAGATCAAGTTCGCCAACTCCAAGAAGAGCTTAACGAATTAAAAAATCGCCCCTCCTCTTCTGTAGGAAAAGTGGAATACAAATTCGATCAATTAAAAGTAGAAAATTTAAATGGTACTTTAAATATCGGTTTAAATCCGTTTTCAGCAAAAGGACAGCAAATTGAAGATTTCCAAGTGGATACAGAAACATTAAAAGTAAATCCTGAAACAGATACAAACCCAGATTTTTACCAAGGCATCCTTCAAGAAATGCATCGTTACTTAGATGAAGAAGCATATAATCGAATTCTCCATTTTGAACAAGAAGAGAGAACGCCGCTTGATGAAATGTATCGACAAATGATGGTTGATGACATAAAAAAACAGATGGAGCATAGACTTCCTTATTATTTATCACAAACGCAATCCTATGAAGGAATTTCAACAGATCCAGATTATTTACGAGATATTATTATTCAAGCGATGAAACATGATATCGACAAAGCTTTCCTCTCTTTTATTCAACACATACCGGGCAATTTCCGAAAGGAGTAAGTATGTATGAATGTTAACGTTGTAAATCGCGAATTAAAAGTTGGCCAGATTAAAATGAACGGCGTATCGTCGTCCGCACTCTTTTTAATTGGGGATGCAAATTTCCTCATACTATCTTCTATTCTTGATACACCATTTGAAACTGTTACAGAGGGTCCATTTGTACCATTAGTCACAGATGTCCCTCCTACTCCAGGTTAAGGAGACTGAGAAACTATGTTACATCATGTGTCTGTTGTCCAAAATGTTTCTATTATTTCTTTAGGGATTACTGCCGTATTTCAAGTTGGAGATGCAAATCAAATGGAGTTAAAAAGTAGGGCTCTTGCCGTCCACAGGGAAATTCCTTGTTATATAAAGGGAGAAGGTCGTTTCGATGCATTTGAAATCTTTACAGATGAACACATTACAATTCCAAAACGAACAACAGATGTAAAATTAAATATTGTAAATGAATGCCCTTTTATTGAAGTTAATAACGTTGAATTGCGAACACTTTTAAATTCTGCTTGCTTTCAAATTGGAAATGTTGATTATGTTTTTAATAACTCTCGTATTATGCAAATCCGCCAATATATTACGGATGAACCTTCCGCACAATAATTCATATAGTAATTAAAAAGCTTAGTAAAGTAGGTGGGTAGTATGCCTTCTGTTGTTGGAAATCTCGTCGTTCAAAACAGTAATGGTTCGTTCAATTTAGGGGATTTTTATAACGTGTCTCCGAAAGAAAACACGAAAGCTTATAATGGATCTGGAGCTTCCAATGTTGGATTTGTCGTGAACACTTTTAGCGGCGTTAGCGCAACAAATACGTTTGATTCTGATGTGGCCGATCAAGATCAGATCGGAACAGCGTAAAAAAAGTAGGAGATATTCTCCTACTTTTTTCTTTTATCTCATTCAAGATTATCAAAAAACTCCACTGTTTACTGTTTCATTTTATTTAAATGATAATCCGCTCTCCTCCAAAGCCTTTCTAAGCTTTGGCAAAGATGCTGGACCCATACCATGTAGTTTTAAAATCTCTTTTTCACTGTATTTTGAGAGTTCTTCTATAGTGTGAATTCCATGATGTTGTAACGCATTTCGTGCTGGTGATGACAGAAGTGAAAGAAATCCTGTTTTAGGTTTCTTTTCTTTCTCACAATCTGGGCAAGTTGGACAATCGCTACTTTTATAGTATTCATGTCCTTTTTCACACGTTCTTAACGTTTTTTCCATTGCCATTTTCAAGTCCCTCTATTCCTCAACTTTGACAACATGATTGCCATCAAAGAAGTATAAGCATTTCTCTTTCACAGGATGTTGCAAGCTTTTTTCAAGCGCCTTTGCATATAACGAAAGCTGTACTTTATATCGATCTTCTAAAATCGGTTTCGCTTGATCGAATCCGCCTGGGAACTTCCCTTCAATCGTATCCGTTTTAAAGTCGATTAAAGTGATACCATCTTCCTCTTCAATCATGCAGTCGATAACCCCTTGGACAAGTATCGTTTCGTCACTCTTACCTTGCCAATCTTGATACGCCTCTTCTGCTGCAAGCATCATCGTAAATGGTACTTCACGCTCAACACTTTCCGCCGCTAATACCCTCTTACCTAGGTCACTGTCAAAGAATGAAATCACTTTTTCAATTGCTACTTCTTCCGCTTGTTCGAATGTTAATAATTCCTTATTTACCATTCCGGCAATTTGCTCTTGAAGAACTTCAATCGTAATTGGTTTCTTCAAATCTACATGTTGCATAACAGCATGGACTGCTGTCCCACGCTCTGCGTACGTCAATCCTTTTTTCTCCATAAAACGAGGACGCGTTTTAATTGGTGCACGCAGTTTTTTAATAAAGGCATTATCGCTACCTTCTTCTGATTGGTAGTTTCTCTTTATTTCTGTAACAGACTGTTTCGCACGGTGAGATGTTGCTTCCTCATATCCGTACTTCCACATTAATCTGTCGTACACTTCTTCTTTCCGTTCACTTTGTAAGGGAACAGCTTTTTTCTCACGAAGTGCTTCTAACAATTCTTGTTTCTCTTCTTGAACCGGTTCCGGTGCAAGTAACGTTTTGCCGTCAACAACTTCCACTTTCCAGTTCGTGTCATATTCATAAATTTCACCTGGAATGCTTCCTTGTCCTAATTCAAGAAGCATTTCACTGTCACGATGTCTATATAATGAAGGTGCAATCCAGTCTAAATAACAAGACGCTCCGGCACGTATATGGTCTGGTAATAACCATTCACTATGCTCCCTTGCATCGAGCCATTTTTCCATTTCTTTATTGGCATCTTTAACCGTTCCAATTAAAATTAACTTCTCTTTCGCACGCGTTAACGCTACGTATAACACGCGCATTTCTTCCGCGATTAATTCCATTTTCATTTTACGCTTAATTGCTAGTTGCGATAATGTCGTATATTTAATTCGTTTACGAGGATCGATAAATTGTGAACCGAAACCGAAGTCTTTATGCAGTAAGAAACGTTTCATTAAATCTTGTGTATTAAAACGACGACCTAGTCCCGCTACAAATACGACTGGGAACTCAAGTCCTTTACTTTTATGAATCGTCATAATACGAACGACATCTTCTTGTTCACCTAAAGCTCTCGCAGTTCCCATATCATCACCGCGTTCTAAAATACGCTCAATAAAGCGTAAGAAGCGGAATAATCCTCTAAACGATGTTGCTTCATATTGTCTTGCACGGTCATAAAGTACACGCAGGTTTGCTTGCCTTTGCTTTCCGGCTGGTAAACCGCCAACAAAGTCGTAATAACCTGTCTCACCGTACACTTTCCAAATTAAATCAGAAAGTGACTGTTGACGCGCGAATTCACGCCATCCTTGCAGTAAGTTATAGAACCACTCTAATTTATCATGTAGTTCTTGCTCTTCTTCAAGTGGTGCCCCTTTTAAGAATGTGCTCATTACTTCATAAAACGAACCTTTCTTCCCGTGAGCACGAAGCGTCGCAAGTTCCTCATCATTTAACCCAACGATTGGTGAACGAAGTACTGCTGCAAGCGGAATATCTTGCATCGGATTATCGATCACGCGGAAGACGTTCATCATAATATTTACTTCTGTCGCTTCAAAGTAACCAGTCGCAAGATCAGCGTATACTGGAATTCCTTGCAGCTTTAACTCTTCCATAATTTGCGGCGCCCATGGCATGGAGCGAAGTAAAATAACGAAGTCGCGGTATTGTACTTGTCGCATTTCATTCGTTTTGCGATCATAGACGGTATATCCTGAATCAACCATAGCCTTTATTCGCTGCGCCATAAGGCGAGCTTCAAGCTGTGCTTTTTCGACTTCTGCACCTTCTTCTCCGTCTATTACCTCTTCTTCCGTTTGCTGAATGCATAGTAGTTCTGCCGCTACATCTTCACCTTCTGGATAGGTAGCACCTAACTTTAATTCAGCGTCAGCATCGTAATCAATTTCTCCGACTTCTTCACCCATAATTTGTTTGAAAATAAAGTTCGTACCTGCTAACACTTCATGACGACTACGGAAGTTTTTCGCTAAATCGATTTTCATTCCGCCGTCTAATCCTTCTTGCGTAAAGCGTTTATACTTTCCTAGGAACAGGCCTGGTTCTGCTAGTCGGAAACGATAGATCGACTGCTTCACGTCACCTACCATGAACAAGTTCCCTTCACTCTCAGAATCTTTCGTTACGAATTTAATAATGGATTCCTGCACAAAGTTCGTATCTTGATATTCATCAACTAGTACTTCAGCAAATTTATTACGATATTGAAGTGCTACTGCTGATGGCTTCATTTCACCACTTTCACTTTGTTCACTTAAAATTTGTAAGCAGAAATGCTCTAAATCTGTGAAATCGACCATTCCTTTATCCCGCTTCATCGCTTGGAAACGCTCTGTAAATACTTTTACAAGCTGTACGAGTTTTTCTAATACAGGATGCATATCTTGAAAATCTCGTAAGAAACTTTCAGGTCTGCGGCTAAATAACTCTTCTTGTAATTTCTTCACTTCATCTTTCGCTTTATTACGAAGAGAGTCCACTTGTTTTACAACATCCTCGTTGTAATCACTTTTCTTAATACGCTTTAACGTTTGCCACGATACATTTTGCATCGCTTCATACACACTTGTCCACGACTCACAAGCAGCTGATGACAACGTTCCAAGTAAAACTGCATCTGCTTGCAGGGTTTCAACGCGGGGCGCCGGACCGTCAGGAAGCATTGCGAGTTCAGTCGCTTTACGAATATGTGCCTCTGCTGTTTCAAGCTGGAATTTCACATCTTCTAATAAGTAAGAAGCATACACTAAATCTTCAATTGTCTTTCCTTCCACGTCGTATGCTTCTACTAATTTATCGAGCCATTTTTCCGGATTTGGATGCGCTCTTGATTCTGTATGAAGCGCTAAAATCATACGCTGTAAGTCATCATCACTACGGTCACTCGTATAACGATCAACGAGTTCAAAGAAAATACTATTATCTTCAATTCCATACTCTTCTTCTAATATGTCATCTAGCACTTCTTCTTTTAATAATTCGTTTTCTGTTTGATTCGCAATGCGGAAACGAGGATCAACATCAAGCATGTAATAATATCCTCTAATTACTTGTAAACAAAAGGAATGGATCGTTGAAATAGAAGCTTTATTTAATAAGCTAAGCTGCTTTCTTACGTGCTGCGATCCTGGCTCATCAATTAATACCTTTTCTAACGCTTCCCCAATTCTGTTTTTCATCTCTTGCGCCGCTGCATTCGTAAATGTTACAACGAGCAGGCGGTCGACATCGACTGGGTTTTCTTCATTTATAATCTTTTTAATAATACGTTCAACTAATACTGCTGTTTTCCCTGATCCAGCTGCTGCCGCAACTAAAATATCACGTCCGTTCGCTACAACCGCTTTCCACTGGTCATCCGTCCACTGACTACCTTCTGGTTTTTTAGGCCAATTTTCAATCATTCTCCGCCAACCTCCTCTCTAATTTTCTCCATCGCTTCGCTATCTTTCATATCTTTTAGCGTACGGAACTGGTTATCTTCAAGTGATTCATCGAACTGACAAACAGATTTGAAGTTACAGAACGTACACGCCGCTTTATTCCCCTTCTTATAAGGAGCAATATCGATAACGCCTTCTGTAATGTCTTTTCCGATATTTTCAAACGTATGGTGTACATATTTTTGAAGTACGTTAAACTCTTGTTCACTTGCAATACTCGAACGCGCACTAAAGCTACCGTCTTTTTTCAAACCAGCAGAAATAATATCAGAGCTTCCTGTTGAAAGTTTGTTATCCATTAAACGAACAACATCAGCATCTCCTAGTACGAGTCCTTTCATTTTAAATTTCTTTAAAATCTCTTTCTCAATTTCTGCTTCAGATGCGTCACCCTTCATCTCAACGATCGGGTTATGAATATGGAAGTACAGTACACCAGCCGGTGATGCAGTACCTCCCTTTTTCATCCACGTATGTGCATTTGAAGTAACAACATCTAAATACGTTAACATTTGAAGTGCTAATCCGTAATACACTTCTGTTAAGTCTAACGCTTTTGAGCTTGATTTATAGTCAATAATACGTAGGAACGTCCCGTTTTCATCTTCTGCCTTATCAACACGGTCAATACGGCCAACTACTTCCATCTTCACGCCATTTGGTAATGAGAATTCCATCGGCGGAAGCGATCCTGTACCGCCCATACCGAATGGCACTTCTAAATCAACTGGTACGAAACCACTTGACTTCGCATGTTCACGAAGAATGATTGATGTACGGAAAATGATTTGTTGTAGTTTTTGTTTTAAATAGAAATGACGATTTGAACTTAATAAAATTTGTCTTTGTAATAACGGTGCAATCTCTTCTATTACTACAGCCGAAAGATGCTCACACTCTTTTATTGATAAATCCGCCCAAGTACGGTTTTCACGTAATAGCCTGTCTGCAATTCTCTTCAGCGCTGCATGGAATAGTTCCCCGATATCTGGCGCATCCAATTTGAAAATGTCACGCTCTCTTAACGATAAACCGTGCTGCGCGAAATGAGCATATGCGCAACGGTTAAATAGTTCCATACGAGATACGCTTCCTTTTATTTTATCTCCATATAAATCTCTACTTACAACTGTACTTAGCTTTTGCGCACGATTTCGGTAGAATAAACTTGATAATACGCGGCTACTTTTTTGTTTCCATTCATCTGAAGTTACGTAGAAGTTATATACATCCCACCAAAAATCTAAATTCCCTTCAAATCCATATCGCTTCCACGTTTGAAGTTGCTGCATAACATATGACAACGTTACTTCTGGCGTTGCTACGTATGAAATTTGTTCCGAACGTGATAAATCATTTACGTCATTTGTAATAAATGTATCTTTCACATCAGGGAACATTCTTTTTATTTTCTTAATAAAGCTAGACGCAAGTAACGTCTTCCCTTCCTCATCTGCAAGCGGGCATGAAATATATAATTTCTCAGTTGCTCTCGTTACCATTTGGTACATAACGAACTGTTCTTCTAATAAGGTTTGTCTCGTCGTTGGTGCTAATTCGATACCTGCAACACTAAGAACATCTCTTTCCTCATCAGAAAGCATCCCTTCATCCATCGGTGCTGCCGGAATAACTCCTTCATTCACGCCAATGACAAATGTTGCTTTCACATTTGACAATCTAGAACGATCAATATTAGCAATTAACACTTGGTCTAATGACGGCGGAATGTTTGCAAATTGAAGCGCCTCAAGACCTGTCGACATAACGTCTGTGAACATAGAAAGTGACATTTTCTCTTCGCCAAGCATCTCAACGAACGTATCAAGAAGACTCATTACTTCTTCCCATACTTGCTCATGATCTGTCGCAAATAAGAAATCTCCGCTCTCTTCTGCACGAATACGTAATGCTTCTAGTTTTTTCGGAACGTCTAGCTCTTCTAAAAATAAATAAACAGCTTCGCACATTTGCATAACTGTTCCCGCTCGCTTCAGCCTTTTTTGCATACGAATAACAGGCGTTCTTACAACGTCGCGCAGTCGATTTATTCTCTCTTCCATTTCACGTTCACTGTCTGTAATCATCTCGTCTGTATCGTCAAGAGAACGATAGCGGCGATACATCCACGGATCCTCAGAAGTCCATCTCTTCCCTTGTACACCGTACGCTAAACAGTAGTTTTCAAACTCATCCATCTCTTCGCGCATCGTTTCTTTTCTTACGTCTAATGGATATAAAAGCTCTGTTTTCACGCAGCGGAACACTGCATCATAACGCCAATTTCCGCTAATAATCTCGAGTGCAGAACGAATGCATTCTACTAGCGGATGATGTGACATCAGGCGTTTTTCATCGATGAAATGCGGGATATTATAATCTGTAAATAGCGTTCGCATCACATCGTAATAACTTTCTCCGTTACGAAGAAGGACTGCAATATCTCGGTAACGATAGTCTTCATCTGCCACAAGTCTACGAATTTCACGGGCAACACCTTCTACTTCAGCTCGTAAATTCGCTGCTGTACTAATCGTTACACTTGCTTCTCCGTGAAACTTTTCATTTGGACGTGCTTCGTAATGCGTTTCTAAATGCGCTAATGCTTGCGAATGAAAACGCGGTTGTTCCATAAGTGGAATTGTTTTTTCAATTTCTATCTTCTCTTCACGCGCCACTTGCTTTATTTTTTCATACGTTAACGTCGTTTCATAAAATAAATCTAGTTCATTTACTGGCTGTGCTAACGTTTTTTCATCTATCGTTAACGTGATCGTAACTCGCGCACCGCAAATCATAAGCTGTCTTACAATTTCTAGTTCTTGCGGTGAAAATGAATGAAATCCATCTATATAAATTTCAGCCCCATTTACATATTCAGACTGTGGAAGCTTTTCGACTAGCAATTGTAGGTAGTCTTCTGAATCCAAATATTTTCCGATTAAAGCACGTTCAAAATCATCATATAATAGTTGTAAATCATACACTTTATTCGCTAATAGCTTTTGTTCTGCACTGCTACTATGCGCATCTAATTGTTGCCACATTTCATATACGTTAGATGGCGTCACGTTGTAACGTTTAAACTCCGCAATCATACTGCCAAGATGTTCAAAGAAACCGTTTTGCTCCGCTGCTTTTTGGAACACCGATAATCCATCTTTACGAGACTCTACAATTTTACGAAGTAACATATGTACGCCCGCTTCATCAATGTGAAGACGACTCGCTCCACCAACTTCTTGCAGTACCTTCCACGCTAATCGTGAAAAACTAAAAACTTGTGCCCGAATAGAACCTCTTACATCCTCACTACCAATTAACGCCTGCTGCGTTTGGAATGTCATCTGTTCTGGCACAAGATATAATATTGTTTTCCCTCTTGGGCGTTGCTTTAACTCTTCCTGCACTTCGTGTAAACAAAGTGTACTTTTTCCACTTCCCGCTCTACCAATTACAAATCGAAGTGACATGTAACCCCACCTTTCACTTACATAACGAACGTTAGTTTGCTACTATAATTGTATTATAGTACACGAAAAAAGACAAACAGAGTAGTTTGTCTTTTTCTATACTTCTACCTATTATATCAACCTTTTGAAAAATTCGTTTGCACCTCTTGAATTGGCCAATATCGTAAATCAACTTTACCGACAACTGTATCAGCTTTTACAAATCCAAAGTGTCTACTATCCCAGCTCCCGAGGCGATTATCACCTACTACAAAAATATATCCAGGCGGCACCGAATTTTCTTTCGTTAACTCTTCTAGTTTAAAATCACCCGTTAGTTGTCGTCCATTTATCTCTTTCTTATATGTCTCTAAATAAGGTTCATCCACGAATTGTCCGTTTATATACAGTTTATCATGCTTATATTCAATTTGATCCCCAGGTAAACCGATAATTCGTTTTACGTAGTCCTCTTTTTTATTCGCATGAAATACAACAACATCAAACCTGTTCAAGTCCCCTACTTGATAACTCACCTTATTTACAACGAGCATATTGCCATCTTGCAATGTCGGCATCATTGACTTCCCCTCTACAACGTACGTTGAAAAGAAAAACGTTCGAAAAAATACAGCTAATAATACACCAATTAAAATTGTTCGTATCCACTCTATGCCTTCTTTTTTCAAAGTTTTCTTCATCAGCTTCTCCCCTTATCCTTTAATAATGAAGCCTGCATTTATAAAGTGAAACTGAATCGGCGGGAGTTTTGTTCATCCCACTCCTTATCAGCCGCACCAATCCAGCATTTACGAGCAACAAGGCTCTCACCTATCCAACCGAATTTTGAGGTGGGAGTTTTACTACCCTCAAATAGCTGAATAAAGAAGACTATTCTTAATGTAGTTCTAACTTTACTTCGATTTTCTTACCGACATACCATAAAATAAAAATACCAATTGCTACAATGACTGATTTCACCGGATTATGAATAAATGACATTAAATCATGACCGATATACGTTAAAATAAAAATCATCACAAGCTTTCCGAACGCGAGCGCAAGTCCAAACTGCTTTACACTAATGCGAGATAAACCAGCAACAACATTTATAAGCGCAGACGGTGTAAACGGAAAACAAAATATGACGAAAATTGGCGCAAACCCTTTCCTTTCAATCCACCCCATTGCCTTTCGTACTCTCTCATGCTTATTTACAAAAGAAAAGAAACGACTTCGGCCAAAATGGCGGATAATGAAAAAGACAAGTAAGGCGCCCATTACTGATCCAAGCCAAGAATAAAGAAAACCGAGCCAAAACCCAAATGCAACAGCATTCGCCAGTACAAATACGATGAGTGGCAATGCCGGAATCAACGCTTCTATCATCGGTAAACCAATACCAAGAAGTGGTCCGAACGCTTTATAGCTTTCAACAATATGATCCATATTTTCTGGTGAAAAATACTCTTTGATTGTCTGAAAATCCATTCTACACTTTACCCCTTTACTCTAAGTACTACCTCTACTGTATCATTGCTTATATGAAAGAGGAAATGGTAGATACGACATATGGAGATGTAATTATTAAGTTTCCATATCTTTCATTAGAATTCCTTCATTATTACGCTATGATAATCTTTCAATATTCGACAATATTTAGAAAGGAATAATATACATAGTGACACTCAGTACTTTTCAAAAATAAATTCGCTGTGCATAATGCTGTTTTTATATCAACAATACACCCTATAAATAAAAAAGAGGTTAACCCGAGTAGCTATTCAGCTACTTTTGGGTCAAACTCTTTTTGAATTTGAATTTCAATATAATTTTAATAATAAAATTTAATGATTCTTTTTATCTTTAAGAAAAAGAATTACAGCAATTATTACTAGAACAATAACTATGGTATCTAAAACATATGATACCGTTTTACTTAAACTTATTAATTCCACACTCATAATCCCTGCATACAAGCTTACAAATATCATTAATAAATCGTATGTCTTTTTTAATTTTAAGTAACGAATTACAAAAAATACTGAAAAACTAAAGAAGAAAATCGTACTGATGATAGTCATATTTCACTCCTATATCATTATTCAAAACAAGCAGAATAAATACTTCCTAAAGCAAAGAAATCTAGCAACGCTTGTTTAGCTTCTGGTCCCGCTGCACTTGCTGCTTTTTTCATATTTAATACCCACTTTCTATTTTTTATTCTATAATTCGAAATCGATATAATCTCTTTTAATATTATATTATATAAAAATATATATTAAAAAACTCAATACTATTTTTTAAACTACTTCTAAAATCCTTTTTTACACATCCTCTTCTCTAACAACATACACTCTCTCATAAGCTGGTCTTAATGTCGATTCATCCCTTTGATCAATCTCTTTAAAACAAGGGTTTCCTTGTTTTTTTCTACGATCTTCATATTCAGTACGCAATTTCGCTGTACGATTTTGTTGATTTTCAAAACTACTTTTTGATATTTCTAATTTCACAGCAAAACCATTTATAAATCTAACAATAACATTTCCATCTTTTAACTCTTTATTACTTTCAATATAAAAATGAGACAACCAAGCGCACTCTTTTCTAGAGTAAGAATACGTAGGGAAAAAATAAAGTTGATCTGCCGGACTAATCGCAATCGGTGCTTTATGTGTAATATGAGTTAACTCTTTCGTTCCTTCTTTTCTACCTAAGAAACTAGAGCCATGCTTGCGGCAACTTCTTTCTATAATATCTAGGGGCCTTTGAAATACGAAAAAAGAATCTTCCATCTCAACAACTCGTGTAACAATTTTCTTCTCACTTAGAATAACAGGAAGTAAGGCCATTGTATTTTTATTTACCACATAGTTTTCAACATAGCGTTCTACTTTACTTTCCATATTCTACTGTCTCCTTTTTTCTATTTATATTAGCAGCTGCATATATAATTCTAGCACCTATGAAAAGGAAATGGTTTTCAGATTCCGCTTTTTTACAATAATTTATCATTTATCAAACATCTTTTAAATTATAAAATAACAATATATTGTTTCTGTAATAAAAACCTATATAAAATGTATTTATACTACCGATAAATATTTACAACTGCTTCCTCATTTCGCATCATTACGACAATTAACTTTGCTATAATTAAAAGGAAAATCCAATAAATGGAGGTCCACTATGGAAGAAAAAGAAATGCAACCAACAATTCAAATGAAAAATAGCAGCATTGTGATCGTGAAAAATTCAGCTAGTATTATATTCGGTTTGTTTTTCATTCTACTATTCTTCGCAAAGCCTTTTCGTAAATCGAAATGCTCTGAATGTAAGAAACGTGAGAAGAAAAAGATTGGAAAAGAAGAGTAAAAGGCCTTCCATTTTGGAAAGCCTTTTACTCTTCTTCGTCCTCAAAAAAACCGACTATTTTTTCTTATTCATCTAAAACGGGCGAATGAGATTTCTTCAATCGTATTGTGTAGATCTTCTTTATTCCCACTACGAACATCGAGTATGACTTCATTTGTATACTTTTCCCCCAAATATAATCATTATGCTCGTATATTACAACAAAAAAAAGGATGGCAGCAGCCATCCTTTTTTCCATAATGAACTATAAAATTATAGTTTGATTACGTTTTTAGCTTGAGGTCCACGGTTACCATCTTCGATTTCGAAGCTAACTTTTTGACCTTCTTCTAGAGATTTGAAACCTTCAGTTTCGATTGCAGAGAAATGTACGAATACATCATTTTCGCCTGGAACTTCGATGAAACCGAATCCTTTTTCGTTGTTAAACCATTTTACTTGTCCTGTTACTGCCATAATTATTTCCTCCTAAAGAAAACACAATTTATTTTAGTCTTCCTGTATAAAAAAAGAATCCACACATTATCAAACACGAAACATAAACTAGTTCTCACATACTTTTTCTCGTTCGTTTTTCGGCACTTGATAATATATGGATTGCTTAATTTAACTATTCAACTGACTTCATCATAGCATACTTAAAATGAAATGTACAATCTTTTTTGAAAATAACTGACAAATTAAATTGATTGTACATTCGTAAATAATTGATTTTAGTATGTGCGGATTTCACTATGAAGTGAACACAAACATCATTTGAATACGATTACATCCCTTGTTCTGAAGTGTTACAATATAATCGTACAGTCGTTATATTGGAGGGGATTATATGTCAAACTACACCAACGAGGAAAAGCTTACAGGGGGAAATGTATCAAATGTGTATCGTTCTGAAAATACTGTTCGGCGAGAATTAAAGCCAGGTAGTGCAAAAATTCATACATTATTACAGCACTTAGAAAACAAAGGGTTTCATCATGCTCCAAAGTTTTTAGGTGTAGATGAAAAAGATAGAGAGATTTTATCCTTTATTGAAGGAGACGCTGGGAATTATCCTTTAAAAGAATATATGCGATCTAATGATGTTTTAAAGGAAATAGCAAAGATGCTCCGCCTTTATCATGATGCGGTAAGTGACTTTCCCTTATCAGATGAATGGCAACCGATGGATCTTACTCCAAATAACATTGAGGTTATTTGCCATAACGATTTTGCTATATATAACATTATTTTTCATGACGAGAAACCAGTAGGTATTATTGATTTCGATGTTGCTGCTCCTGGTCCGAGAATTTGGGATATCGCTTATACGCTTTATACTTGTGTACCTTTAAGTAGAGTGTATTATACAGAATCGGGTGAGGCAGTTCATTATGAATCGGCACAACATGCTAGCCGTATGAAAGAAAGAGTGAAATTGTTTGTCCAGTCCTACGGTAAAAGTATGGACGAAGATTACTTAGGAATAGTGTTACTACGATTAGAAGCATTATGTACATATATGAAAAGAAAAGCACAAGAAGGCGACTTGAATTTCCAGAGAATGATTGATGAAGGACATTTAGAGCATTATGAGAAAGATATGAAGTTTATTCGCGATCATAGAGCTGAGTGGATTTGATACTATCGTCTTTTTTGTCGGTAAGTCAATATATTTGAAAAACCGTTGATGTATTTCCATTTACTCTCGAATCGTTCCGAAAATAACAAGGGCACCCTTTAAAAAGGTGCCCCTTCCTTTTATTTCGTAAACTGTGCTTCTTCTGTAGATCCTTTTAGCGCTGTCGTTGATGAAGTACCACCTGTAATAACTTGAGCTACTTCATCAAAGTAACCTGTTCCTACTTCGCGTTGGTGACGAGTTGCAGAGTATCCGTGTTGTTCTGCTGCGAATTCTGCTTGTTGTAGTTCAGAGTACGCTGCCATGCCGCGCTCTTTATAGCCACGTGCTAATTCAAACATGCCGTAGTTTAACGAGTGGAATCCAGCTAGTGTTACGAACTGGAACTTATAACCGTAAGATGCGATTTCTTTTTGGAAGCTTGCAATTGTTTTTTCATCTAATTTTTGTTTCCAGTTAAATGAAGGTGAACAGTTATATGCAAGCAATTTCCCTGGATGCTCTTTATGAATTGCGTCCGCAAATCGTTTTGCATCTTCTAAATTTGGTTCAGATGTTTCGCACCAAACGAGATCTGCATAAGGAGCGTATGCTAAACCACGTGCAATTGCTTGATCAAGACCTGCTTTCGTACGGTAAAATCCTTCTGGAGTTCTTTCACCTGTAATAAATGCTTTATCAACTGGATCAATATCGCTCGTAATTAAATCTGCTGCATCCGCGTCTGTTCTTGCAACAATAATTGTCGGCACTCCCATTACGTCTGCTGCAAGGCGTGCCGAGATTAAATTACGCACCGCTGTTTGCGTTGGTAATAATACTTTTCCGCCTAAATGGCCGCATTTTTTCTCTGAAGATAATTGATCTTCAAAGTGCACACCTGATGCACCCGCTTCAATCATACCTTTCATCAGTTCAAATACGTTTAGTTGTCCGCCAAATCCTGCTTCTGCATCTGCTACAATCGGTACGAAATAATCTGTATCATCGCTTCCTTCCATATGCTGAATTTGATCCGCACGTTGAAGCGTTTGATTGATTCGTTTTACTACAGCAGGTACGCTGTTCGCTGGATATAGACTTTGGTCTGGATACATATGTCCAGAAAGGTTCGCATCTGCAGCGACTTGCCATCCACTTAAATAAATTGCTTTTAGCCCAGCTTTCACTTGTTGCATCGCTTGGTTTCCTGTTAATGCGCCAAGTGCGTTAATATAATCTTCCGTATGAAGCGATGACCAAAGCTTTTCAGCACCGCGGCGCGCTAATGTATGTTCAATATCAATTGACCCGCGCAAGCGAATTACATCTTCTGCCGAATATGGGCGTGTAATCCCTTTCCAGCGCGTATCTAGTTCCCAACTCTCTTGTAATTTCTCGATTCTTTCGTTTTTCATTTGTTCCATCCCCTTTTCATTTTTTATAAAATTTCATAACCCGGTAGTGTTAAAAATGGTACGAATTCATCATTTCGAACGAGATTTGTAAACAACGTTGTCGCCTCTTGGAATCTCCCTTTCTTAAAGGCTTCTTTACCAATCTCTCTTTCTATTTTTGCTAATTCTTCTTCTTTTAGCTCTTCCATCAATTCAAGCGTAATATTACGGCCGTCATTTAGCTTTCCACCTTCATGACGAATCCATTGCCATACTTGTGCCCTAGAAATTTCCGCTGTTGCCGCATCTTCCATTAAGTTATAAATTGGTGCTGCTCCCCGTCCGCTTAACCAAGATGCAATATATTGAATACCTACGCTAATATTTAGGCGAATCCCCTCTTCTGTAATCGTTCCCATTGGTACTTCTAATAAATCCTTTTCTGTAACATGTATTTCTTCACGTTTTCTAAAAATTTGATTCGGTGTTTTCATAATGTGATTAAATACTTCCATCGCGACTGGTACAAGTCCCGGGTGGGCAACCCAAGTCCCGTCATGACCGTCTAAAGCTTCGCGCTCTTTATCTGCACGCACTTTTTCGAAAGCTGCTTCATTCGCTTCTGGATTGTTTTTAATTGGAATTTGTGCTGCCATTCCTCCAATAGCTGGTGCATTACGGCGGTGACACGTTTGAATGACTTTCAAAGAATACGCGCGCATAAACGGCGCCGTCATCGTGACTTGCGCTCTATCTGGAAGTAAACATTTATTATGATTACGGAAACTCTTTAGAAAGCTGAAAATATAATCCCATCTTCCGCAATTTAATCCAGCAGAATGATCTTTAAGCTCATACAAAATTTCATCCATTTCAAACGAAGCGTGAATCGTTTCCAGTAACACCGTCGCTTTAATCGTTCCGTTTGGAATACCGATATATTTTTGAGCAAATACGAAAACATCATTCCATAACCTTGCTTCTAAATGGCTTTCCATTTTCGGTAAATAAAAGTATGGACCGCTTCCTTTTGCTAAGAGAGCTTTCGCATTATGGAAAAAATAAAGTCCGAAATCTACTAAGCTACCAGACATATTCTTCCCATCAACTTGCATATGTTTTTCTTCTAAATGCCATCCTCTTGGACGCACAATTAATACTGCTGTTTTACTATTTAAACGATATTCTTTTCCATTTTCATTTTTATGTGAAATCGTTCCCTGCACTGCATCTCGTAAATTTATTTGACCTTCAATCGCATTTTCCCAAGTTGGTGAATTCGAATCTTCGAAATCTGCCATAAAAAGATGCGCTCCTGAATTTAAAGCGTTAATAACCATCTTTCTATCCACTGGTCCAGTAATCTCTACGCGGCGATCCTCTAAATCTTTTGGCAATTGAGCAATTGTCCAATCCGCTTCACGTATGCGCTTTGTTTCTTCTAAAAACTTCGGAAACTCTCCTGCATCAATTCTCTTTTGTTTCTCCGCGCGCTTTTGTAAAAGTTCTATGCGGCGCTTATTAAAATTTTCATGTAGTTCCTTTAAAAAACTAAGCGCCTCAGGTGTCAATATTTCGTTGTACGCTGGTAACATTTCTCCGGGCAATGTAACCCGTGAAGTTTGCGTCGACATATTAGCATCCCCTTCTTAAACTGTTTTATAACAGATTTGATTTTATGTTTTATATTATATAACAAATCTTCAGAAAAGGAAGTTTTTTTTGAAAATTCATTTCGTTTTTTTTCAAAATACCTTTCTTTCGCGCTTTATCCCATACAAAAAAGGCCACTGTTATACAACAACGACCTTTTTGTATTATTTTTCAAATATCACTTTACTAGTTAAACCTTATTGCTGTCCTTGTTCCATATCATGCAAAATTGCTTTGTATAAAAACTGTGCGTATTGCTCTCTTTTTACTTTCATGGATGGGCCGAATTTATTATCTCCGATTCCCGCTGTAATACCATTTGTTTGTATTGCACTAATTGCATTCTTTGCCCATGAATTTGCTGAAACATCATTAAGCGTATGAGATCCCTTCGCCTGTAAATCAAAAGCATTCGTAAGCACTTGCGCCATTTCCACACGAGTTAACGTTGCTTTCGGTCTAAAGTTTCCATGCTTGTCTCCCATAAAAATTTCTAGTTCCGTTAAAGCTAATATCTCTTCAATAAAGTTTGTTGAGTTTTCATCGATATCCCCATATGGGTTTTCATATTCCTCTTGTTCTTCTATATCAAATACACGATAAATTAAAGCTGCAACTTGTTCACATGTTACGTCATCACCAAAACCGAAAATTCCATCCCCATATCCAAAAATAATTTCGTTTGCCGATAAATTATGAATTGCCTCTTCTGACCAATGTCCTTTTGGTACATCTTTAAATACAATTGGATTTGTATTTTGTAATGGTGCACTTTCCGCTTTTACAGGGGCCACATTCGTCCCTGCAAATATACCGCCTACCATTGTCGCAATCATCATTACACCCAATATTTTTTCTTCATTGTCCTCTCTGCTTTATACCTCCTTCTTTCTTATTTCAAAAAGGAAGCTGTCACATCTAAGGTACTATATATTAAAAATTCTACAATCTCTTTGTGAACTCCTTTACATTTTTAAATTTCACTTTATTGACACAAAAAGACGCAAATAGTATATATATATGTGTCTTTTCAATATCATTTTATTCAAATTATAAAGTAGCACTTTCCTTCATCGATAATTCCTTCTCTGTTCCCTTGCGAAAAGTAAATGCCATTCCTACAAATATAAGAACAATCCCTACTACTTGCATACTAGTCGGTCTAAACCCGGTAAAGACTGTATCTAATAATATTGCAACCGCAGGATCTAAAAACACTAATACAGAAATTAATCTCGTCGATAAACCTCTTAAACTGTCAAAAAATAAGTAATATACAAATCCCGTATGTATAAGTCCTGTTGCTGTAATCATCATCCAGTTCATCTCTGTTAACCCTTGAAACTTGCCAAAATCTACGAATGGTAGCAATAAAAATATACCTAAAAACGTTTGTAAAAATGTCATCGCATATGCGCTCGTATGCTGAATTCCTTTTCCTAATAAAGTGGTAAAAGCATAAAATAACGCTGCAAGAAGTGCCCATACCATTCCAGATGACATTAATTTCTCTAACGACATACTACCGTCTACTCCAGCTACTAAAACGGTACCGATAAAACAAATGACAATGGACATAACCGCAAATACTGTAAGTCTCTCTTTAAATACAATACTACCAATCATTAATACGATAATGGGTGCAAGATGGTACACTGAAATCGCAATTGTAATCGACATAACTTCAAATGCTTTAAATAAAAATACCCAGTTAAAAACGAGAAATACGCCGCATGCTAATATTTGCATTACTTCTTTTTTATTCCATTTCTCACTTTTATACTGTCCTGTTACGAGCCAACACAATGCTAAAAATATAGTCGCACAAATGCAACGAACGAATACTAATTCAAAAGACGGTAAGCCTGTTTGAGTAGAAAAAAATCCAATTGATCCGAAAATAGACATCGAAAGGATCATTTTTATAGCCGGCATTGATTTTGAATGAAACAAAATATTAACCTCCTAAATATTTCACTGAATATTCCATATATTATACACTATAATTTTCCAAAACTCGAATACTCCATAAAAAAAAGAAGCAGTACACTACTGCTTCTTTTCTTTTTCATATTGTTCAAACGTATGAATTCTTTCGAAAATTGGTGGATGTGTGTATAAGAAAAACTTCACTAACGCAGGCGGATTTACTTGGCTTAAACTCGTTTTTGATAAATATTGAAACGTTTTTACACCAGATGCCCCATCTTTCGTCATATTTAAAGCATATTGATCTGCCGCTCGTTCTTCTATACGAGAAACATAGTTTGTTGCTGGCTGTGATGCAAAAGAGAGTACTGAAGAAATTAAGAAAAATAAAGGTAAAATTGAGAAACATGCTACTTTTGAAATTTGCAGCGTATCTCCCCATTTTCGAATACACATATTTATAATACGACTAATGAAATACATCCCTATAAACGATAGCAACACATAACTCGCAACGCCCCAATATATATGTTTCATAACATAATGCCCCATTTCATGGGCCATTATAAATAAAATCTCTTTATCTTTTAATTGCTTTAATGTTGTATTCCACATTACAATACGGGCATTAGGGCCAATTCCTGTTACGTAAGCATTTAACGTATTCGTTTTTTCCGACATATTTACTTCATATACATGTTTAGCTGGAATATCAGCTTTTTCTGCTATCGCTAAAATCTTCGTTTCTAATTCTTTATTTTTCAGCGTCGAGAAGTCATTATAAAGTGGATCAATAACGACCGGCTGTATAAATGTTAAAAAGATTGTAAATGGAACAGAGAGTGCCCACCCTGCTAGCCACCATCGCTTCGGGAATTTACGGATAAGCCATAACAGAACGGTAACTACGATTAGCATCGTCGCATAACTCTCCCAAAAACCGATAATGTGATCTTTTATCCAGCTTTGTGTACTTTGCGTCGAAATGCCGTAATCAACTGACACTTTTCGGCTAATCCATTGCATCGGCAGGGCTAGAACTGTTGTGAGTAGTGATAAATAAAAGAAATAAATCGCAACTTGCAGGACACTTATTTTCGTCGTTTCCTTCGACCATTTCTCAAACTTTCTTGAAACACCGAGCACCAGTACAAATAATAAAATAATCCATTCAAGAGGCGTCGCTAAAAAGTACAGTAAATTTTTCACGCGCGAATAATCTTGGCTTAGCGTAAGCTCTCTTGCATTCATAAACGTTTCTGGATCTGCCTTTGTTCCTTTATACATGTCCGGAATCAGTTCATGATTCCATCCAAATAAATACCAATATATAAGCAACGCAAACCCAACGTACAAAAAAAGCGACCACCCAATAACCTTCCTCACGCTATTCCCTCCTCTATGCTGCCTGTCTATTATTATTGTAAGTTCGTACATGCTAAATTAGAACAAGCTTATTACGCGAATTGCTCGAGATCCTTTTATTTACATAAAAAAACTCTTCTACCAAAAGAAGAGTTTCACCTACCTTTAGACACTTTCTTCGGTTCATACTCCGGGATAAGAAACGTACTTACAACCCAACATATTAAACCAGCGCCTTTTATATAGCGTATATATTCATAGTCTTGAAAAAATAAAGTCGTTACAATAAGCGTAAAAAATCCAATTAAAACTAGTACGTATCCTATTTGCTTCTTACATAACATAACGTGTCCCCCTTAAGGAAGTACATCCACTAATAAACTAAAATCTTGTAAAGAAAAAGTACTATATTTCATAATACCTTGTACAGCTAAAAGTAAAATAAGACCGGTCACACACATATAATTAATGCTTTCTTCACTCTTTTTTTCAGCAACTATTCCGCCGCTTATACATAATATTCCTAACAAATGGAGCGCTAAATACATAAAGAAATAAGCTTCCTCCCAGCGAAGAATAACATTGACTGTCGTTATCAGCACAATACTAAGCAAAATCAAATAAAAAAACTTATTTGATGATATTGTTTCATTCATATAATTTTATACATCCCTTTCAAATTTAGAATTAATGATGTTTCAAAGCTATAAAGTAAATGATTGTTTTCATACTATAAAACAAAAGGAAAGCCACTATTACTTTCTCGAATACTTTATGAACCCACATATACTTCTCTTCATTTTTTCTGAAGATGCGCTTCATCATTTCTTCTACAATTAGACCAAATATTAGTAAAACCCCTAACACAATAAGAAGAGAAATAATATTTTCTTTTACATGAGTACTAGAAAATAAGTAATACTCTGGAAACACAATCGTATCTACTACAGGTTGCACCCAATGACAAACGCTTTTATCACACATATCTGTAATAGACGTAGAATCTATAATGTCTTTCAATATTTTTTCAATCGTCTTCTTCATCTCATTTACTCCCCACTACGTCTGAAAAGCTTTTTTCCTGCTCTACATATATAGCTGGCATTTCTTTACTCCAATATTTGCGGTTAACAAATAAGAAGATGAGTACTAAGTTTAATCCTGTTATAAAAATAATAAGTCCTGGGAAAAAGGTCGTATAATTTGAGAAATCTGCAAAACTCATTATTTCTTCTTTATTTATTAAATAAGAAGCGCCGATTACAAATGCATTGTTTAACATGTGAATAGCAATTGGCATAAGTAAACTATTCGTACGAATATATACGATTGATAGTACAACGCTAAATACTACTGCGCCTAGGAAATCAACATGTAACAACGCAAACAACATCGCTACTACAATAATCGCTATACTCGTTCCCCATTTTGCTGCAAAGCGTTGCAGTAAAAATCCACGAAAAACAAATTCACCAATAATTGGCGCAATGAATACGACCATAATAAATTGATATACATATCCCCCTGTACTATCTATAATCGGTTCACGTAATGCGTTCATAATAAATTCCGGTGTAATCCACGCAAAGCTATACATGTACAAAATAAGATACCCGTAACTAAACACGCATAACATAATCGTAATGTATAAAACTTGCACCAGGTTAAATGTTTCATTTTTATTAACAAATAATGAAAATGAAACACGGTGTTTTCTATATTCATAAAAAATCCATATAATCGGAAGGATGTAGAATATAAGAATATTTATAAAAGTAGAATTTTGCATATGAAATGTATTTTCTATCAATTCATTACTGACTCTTGCAACTAAAGTTAATAGTGCAAATACAATTAAAAAATATCTAGCTCGCATCGTTTGAAACGGATTCACACTCATCTCCTCCCCTATGTTCTTTTATCATATCATTTGATTCTTAATTTTTTGCGAAAGAAAACCTTAAAATTTCCTTAAAAATTCCATAAATTATAGAAAGATGATATGATATTCGAGGAAATTAGGAGGGATTTTTTATGTACCAAGCAAATATTTTGCTCGTTGATGATGAAACAGCAATTTTACAATTACTAACTACCATTCTTGAAAAAGAAGGTTTTTCTCATATTACAACTGCAACATCCGCTGAAATAGCTTTATCTCTCACCGCGCAAAACGATTACGATTTAATTATTTTAGATGTCATGCTTCCTGGACAATCTGGTTTTGATATTTGTCCAATCATTCGCGAAAAAACAGATTGTCCTATCTTCTTCCTCACAGCCAAAACATCTGATTTAGATAAAATATCTGGATTTTCACACGGTGCAGATGATTATATTACGAAGCCATTTAATCCACTTGAAGTAGTCGCTCGTATGAAAGCACAACTCCGAAGACATATAAAACAAGCAGTACCACACGAACAAAAAGCAAACTTCAATTCATTTGGTAGATTTGAAATTGATCGATATTCCGCAGAACTTACAGTAAATGGACATGTTGTCGAATGTTCCGCCCAGCTATTTCAGCTATTACTCTTCTTTTGCGAGAATCCGAACTACGTATTTTCGAAAGAAGAAATATACGAAAAAGTTTGGGGAGCACCTGCCTATAATGGCGATGATAATACCGTTATGGTTCACATTCGAAAACTACGTGAAAAAATTGAACAAGACCCTAGTAAACCAGAATATATAAAAACCGTTCGCGGACTTGGCTATAAGTTCATTACAAAGTAAGGTGACGATATGAATTTTAATAAACGACTTATTATCCAGTTTATCCTGCAACACGTATTTGTTTTAGTTACATTACTGCTTGCTGTAGTAGCTGCTTTCACTTATTTAATTTTCCTTGTTACTAGTACTTCATACGAACCGAATATTCCAGATGCTGATAATTTTATGATTGCAAGATATATCTCTTCAGAAAATGGCGATATTTCGTTAAAAGCTGAAGTAAAAGACTTAATTAAAGAAAAAAATGATTGGATTCAAGTTGTAGAGGAAAATGGAAAAGTTCTCTATCACTTTAATACGCCGAGTGACGTACCGACATCTTATACGAGAACATCTTTATTCTCGTATATACAGAATCATATAGAAAGCCCTTATACATTTACATATTGGGAAATTGAATTAGAAGAAAAGAACGTACTTGTTATATACGGCGGTATGTTAAAAAGCAATGTATTACTGAAAACAATACAGAAAGAGCACCCGTCTGTATCTACGGATTCGTTCATATTAACAGAAGAGGAAAAACAGTTACTTTCTAAAGAAAAAGCAGCACTTCAAATCTTTAATAGTGATGGCGAAGAAGTATTCTCCTATCCAGATGGAAAGAAAAAAACGTTTTCTGTCATACAAGCTGCTCTTAGCGAAAAGGAACCGTGGAATCATAAAGAAAACACGTCTAGCTTTTACGACACAAATAGCAATCATCTTCTTGTTGTAACTGCCAAAAATGAATACTACTACCCAGATGATGAAATAGACGATGTATTTACTAAAAAGTTTCTAATCGGATGCGGATTAATCCTTCTTATCGTATTTGTTTATTTAGTCATTCTTTCTATTTGGTACGGTAATAAATTCGGAAAACCGTTACTCCATGCGATGCGCTGGCTTAAAAACATCGCTGGTGGAAAGTACGAAGAACCTGTTAGTAAAAAAGGGAAACCTGTCAGGTTCCGGCGATCTGGTAAAGAAAAATGGTCATTCCGCTTATTTAGTGATGTGACAAATTCACTAGAGCACCTTTCTATTACACTCAAAAAAAATGATGCGATGAGGCAAGTACTGCAGCAAACACGTGAAGAATGGATTACCGGTCTCACACATGATTTAAAAACACCACTTAGTTCTATATATGGCTACGCATTATTACTAGAATCACAGCAATACAACTGGACTGATCGCGACATTCAACAATTCGGCAGCGTTATGAAAGAGAAATCTCAATATATGACGACATTAATCGATGACTTAAGCTTAACGTATCAATTAAAAAATAACAGTCTTCCTGCGCAGCACGTAAACATTGAAATGAATCAATTCGTCCAAAAAGTCTTATTACAATTTATTAATAATCCGACACTTCAAAATCAAAATATTGAATTCGTACCAAGCTCAAACAAAATTCAATATTTCATTGAAGAAAACTGGTTCCAGCGTATTATCGAAAACTTACTAGTAAACGCGGTAAAACATAATAATGAAACGACTAATGTCATAGTAAAACTTTCGCAAAACGCTACTTCATTCACACTCTCTATTTCAGATAACGGAAAAGGGATGGATGATAAAACGAAAGAGCTTCTATTTGAACGATATTACAGAGGAACAAATACAGAAGAAAGCAACATCGGAACGGGACTTGGCCTCGCCATTACGAAACAGCTCGTTCATGCTCATAACGGAACGATTTCTATCGATAGCGAACTTGGAAAAGGAACAACGATTATACTTGTGTTCCCGTTTCATTCGTAGAAAAGACGCTAAGTGGCGTCTTTTCTTTTTTCATTTCTAGGGAGCATCGGTAAATGAAATTATATCGGCGATCTTCTGAATATATCGGCGTAACTCAAAATATATGAGCGATTTTCAAGTTATATCGATTTACCGACAAAAATCGGCAAATATAGCAACCTATATGATAAGAGCAGCTGTTTCATATTTCGTAAAAACAACGATTCAACAATCGGGGTTTTTACGAATTAAAAAAGCGAACCACTCAGTGGCTCGCTTTTCTTTCTATTATTTCTTCTTCACCGGTATCCAAAGTTCAATTTGAGCGAACTCACTTTTATCTGCATGGGAACGTTCATCGTATAGCTCAAACTCATTAACGCCGCAATGTTCGTATCCTGAATGCGGGAACCATTCTGAGAATACTGCATTCCACGTTTGGTGAATAGACGATACCATTTCTTCATGAGGAACTTTCGGTGTTGTAAATACGGCATATGTTGCTGCTGGGAAAGTACGCTTTGCAACTTCATTTGGTACATTTTCAAAGCCTGTAACTTCCATTCCGATAATATAAGTGAAATCGCCCGTTTCTAAATTAAAATCAGTACATAATCCAAGCTCTACCCATTGGCTCGTATCTTTACGATTCGGAATCGTCGTTCCAAGGTCTTTTTGTAAATATTCTTGCCAAAATGCTGGGATGTCTTGATGGTTTTTCCCTTCTTTACTTGTCGTCTTCAGTTCATAACCCGCCATTAAAAATTCTGGTTTATTTACAATACGATATTCCATTTGTATGCCTCCTAAATACGGATTTAATTTTCTTTGCTTTACATTCACGCTGTAATACATCGGTGTTTCAATTTCTTGTTTTCGATATTCACTCGGTGTCATTTGAAATATTTTTTTAAAGGCTCTCGTGAACGTTTCGTGAGATTGAAAGCCATGCTCAAATGCGATATCAATAACCTTTTCATCCGTATGAGAAAGTTGATAAGCTGCCCGGGCTAACCTCCTCTTTCGAACATACTCCATTACTGTATCACCTACTAACGCCTGAAATACACGATGAAAATGCGACTCAGAAAAACCTGCAATGCGAGCTAACTTACGCAGCGTCTGTTTTTCCATTACATCTTCCTCAATATAATCAATGGACCTTTGAATTTGTGTTTCATAGCTTTCCATCTCTGTTCACCCGCCTTATATGTATTATGATAAAAGAGAACGCAATCCAATTCTTGACGTTTTTTACTATAATTCCATAAAAATTGTAACTTTTTTATATGTATTTCGTTGTTATGTATGAAGGGAGGGAAATGTAGTGAAACGCAAACAATCATTAGAAGAGATTTACTCCGAACATATGCAAGATTTATTTCGCTATCTTCTCTCCCTAACCGGAGATTCCCACTACGCGGAAGATCTCATGCAAGAAACATTTTATCGAATGCTCGTCCATATTGACTATTATAAAGGAGAAGAAATTAGGCCGTGGTTATTTACAATTGCCTACAACGCCTTTATCGATTGGTATCGAAAAGAAAAAAGATATAAAACAACGACAGTTGAAGAATTCCATTTACCAAACGTACCAAGTACAGAGCATGCTTATTTCGTAAAACATGAGATTGCTAGTTGGTTAAACAGCTTATCTTCTCTTCCCCTTGAAAGACGAAATGTCCTGCTACTACGAGATTACTACGGATTCTCGTATAAGGAAATAGCAGAAATGACTGGTCTCTCACTAGCGAAAGTGAAAATTGAATTACACAGGGGACGAAAAGAAACGAAAAGCATAAAGGAGTGATCAGGATGGGTTGTACAGCGTTTAAAAAACTGTGGGAGAAATACGAAAATGGAACGCTCACGCATGATGAACAAGAGCAGTTAGAAAGTCATATTGAGACATGTGAAGAGTGTGAAGTGTACTTAGATGAGTTGCTTTCGAAGAGTGAACCGATAAAGAAAAGACTACCGCCACAAAATCTGAAAGTCCCATTTTGGAAAATAAAATGGAAACAGCGTTGGCAAACCGTTAGTTTTGTCCTTGCCGTTTGTATAGCAATCTATTTTGTTGGCCATTTTTCATCTTCTTTTTACTTCTATAATATGAAAAAATTAGCTGAAGTAGATGAGATTCCAGCACTCGCACTAGAAGCGACAATGCCAAATAGTCGTTCCGCTGGAGGCAGTACAAAGATTAAACCGTTTTTCCGTACAGAAAATGAAATGGATTTATATAAAACGGTCGGCAAAAAAGAATTTCCAATTGGGACAGTAACAACGCGTAGTTTCTTATCATCTGTAGCTATCACAAATCAACCTTGGGCAAACAGAGCCTATTCAAAAAAACTTTCCTTTGTTCATCCAAAAATCAAGGAAGAAGCTTCTTTGAAAGAATCATCTAAAAAAGTTTGGGATACACTTGGAAAGATACACGAGGGAACAGTTGCAGAAGTAGCGCTATCTTTTGACAAACCTTATACGTTACAAGAAGTTGAATCAATTCTCTATAGCGCATTTGAAGCACAAGAAATGCCGCCAACTCCTTTATGGTACGCTTTAGACACAGGACAAGAAAGAATAAATGAAGACGATTTTATCTTGCACAGCGGAGAGATTATCGGATTTCGAGAACATATAGACCTTCCTGATAGTGAAGCAGAGCAACCGAAAACAAAAGAAGGTGAAGTAATCGAAATGATGCGCATTCTTTCTGAACATAAAAAAATTGTGAGTGAAGCTACTCGGACTCGTGAAAAAGATCTGAACTTAGATAAGCGCTATCAGTACGTAAAAGATAACGGCGTTAAAGTATACGGCATGGTCATTACTGGCCCGTCGAAAGAGTTATTAAAATTACAAAACTCACCTCACGTTCGTTATGCGACTCTTGGGGATATTGAGGTTTGGAATTGGTTTGATCAGTGATGTGGGAAAAGTAGAGCATCTAGGGGTGATGCTCTTCTTTTTAATCCGAAATCACTTTCACATACATCCCTCTCACCGCTTTTTCATAAGCGACCTCACTCATCCGTCTTATTTCTTCCGACACAACAGACGATCGAACAACTTCACCTTCCCGAAGTAACGGAGGATCAATGAGTCGGACTTTATTTTTCTGATACAAATCATAGTCGTTTTTATCTTCTTTTACTTTTACATTCGGATGAACTTTGCTTAATAGAGCATGCACTTCTGGATCACTACATTGCTTCAATTTCGAAATTAGCTCATCATCTTCAAGAAGAAAATCATCTGCATGAATAACCCTTTTATGCAGAGCTAACTTTAACGTTTTCGCTAACATATCATTTCCGTAAATATTCATTGGTTTCATAAAGAAATCGATTACTTCTTTATAGTACGTTTCTGTAAACCACTCTGCCATTTCGATACTTTGAAGGACCATTTTCCCCTCTACTGCGATGATATCCTCTAAAAAACTGTGAACTTCTTCTAAAGAAATATACCCATATGTATACATATCTCGTAACGTATAATCCACTCTGTCTGCACATAATTCTGGCGCGGACCTTTCGAGTAACGTCCACTTCGAATCATCTAATAAAATATCTTCATAGTTATAACCATACTTTGAAAGAATCGCTGGAATTTCTGAGTTTTTCACAACAGAACTAAATATCTCTTCATGATAACTTTCATTTCTATTCTCAAAAACGTAATCAATCACATGAGAAAAAGCAGTATGCGATACGTCGTGCAGTAAACCAGCAATTTGTTCCTCCACTGAACCACCGAGTTTCTTAATTAACAACATAACGCCAACAGAATGATCAAAGCGCGTTACATTCCATTTCTCATTTATTAAGTAGCTTGCGCCATTTTGATGAATACCTTTTAGTCTTTGCACAGACTTACTTAAGATCAACTCTTCTACTACTTGATCCACTTCACATTCTCCGTATATTACATCTGTTATAACCACTTATAATCCCCCTTTATTTCAGCCGTGTTTTATAATCGTACCTCTTTTATGAAATCGACATCAACACAAATTATAAATCTGAATATTTTTATATCAATTATTAATGTTGTATATTATACATGTCTGTTATTTGTTTTAATTCATTTGTTTTTATTGAATGCTCCTTATGTGGAGCCTTTTTTTATTTATAAAAATAGAGAGCCATTAGCTCTCTATTACATACACTTATTCAAACGTAACCTCCACCTGCACAATCTCAGATCTACTTCCAAGTCGAAGCGGTGGTCCCCAGAATCCGAAACCAGACGAAACAATCGCGTGGAATGCACCTTTTTGTGCGTATCCCCAGTCTAATTCGTACATTCTTCTCGTTACAATATGATTCGGTGCCATTTGTCCGCGGTGCGTGTGGCCGGATAATAATAAATCGACGCCAGCATCCGCTGCTTGTTTCAACTCAAATGGTTGGTGATCCATTGCAATAACAGGCATGGATTTATCCACTGTACTCATTAAACTTTCAAAGCTTTGGCGATCTCGCTCTGTTTTATCTCTTCTTCCAACGAGATAAAAATCATCTTCAATTGTAATTACTTCATCTAATAAAATACGAATATCAATCTTATCCATCTCTTGTAAAAATTCAGGAACCGCTCTTCCGTAATATTCGTGATTTCCTAACACACCATATACGCCTAGTGGAGCTGTCATTTGTTTCATAATATGTCCCATATTTTTTTGAATGAACACACCTGGATGATCATCTATAATATCACCTGGCAGTAAAATAATATCAGGCTCCATTTCATTTACATGACGGACAAGTCTTTTTAAATGCGAAACGCCAGATAATTTACCGAAATGCATATCAGAAGCCATCGCAATGCGTAAGCTTTTACGTCCCTCTACTTTTTTCGGTATGTGCACCTCGTATTTTCTTACTACTGGGCTATATGCGTTGAATACTCCATACGCAAAGATAAAGATAAATGCAGCTAACACAGCCGCCCCTGTCCAAATAATTGCCGCTTCTTTCTCCACTGAAAACTGTAAAAGAAAGACTGTAATATTAGCTAACGGCAATAACATAAGCGCGTATTGTATAACCGCGAACCAAATTGAACCTATCGTTCGTAGGAACGGCAAAAACTTAAACACTTGCACGAGAATGTACGCATAGGAAATGAGACCAACTATGAAAGCGTAATATCCCCAAGACTCCCAGCCAAATACCGTGCTAAGCCAAACCCATCCGTTCCAGCCGATGTAAAACATAAGTAGTGTGTATACAAGTAACATAGTAAATATATTGAAATAACGACGATTCTTCACAGCGTGCCTCCTTATTGATTTCTTCTATTATATCTTGTTATGCACGTTTAACGTAAATATTAAGCACAGCAATCTTCACAATAAAAACCCCTAATTGCTAGACGCAAATCTAACAATTAGAGGTGCAATTTAAAACAACATTACTTTTACAGATTTTCGTTATAGAAACTTGTTAATTTTTCAACTGCAATTTTTACCGGTTTTGGTTGGTCATATAAATCGTAATGACTCGCACCTTCCACAACAAGTAAGTCTTTCTTCTCTGAAGCTGCTTTCTCATAAAGCTCATGACCATCTTTATAAGAACCGAATGCACCTTGCTTGCTGCCGACAATAATTTGCAACGGCTGTGTTAATAACGTATCTGCTAAATGGAACGCATCAAAACCAATTACCGATCCCATGCTCGTAAAGTTTAACTTATTTGGCGAGTTCACACTTTGACCTCGCGGCGTTGTATAATACTCAACCGCCTCTACAATATCTATATCCGTCATACCAGCTGCTTCTAATTCTTCCTTATTTTTAGGAATCCAGTTCGTAATCATCGCCTCTGCTCCGCGTGCTTCAGCAGTACGTTGTTTACCAATTGCCTCTAACACCCCAATCGGATCAGCTTCACGATTTAATCGGCCGATATTTGCACCAACGACCGTACCAACCGCTTTAATGCGGCGCTCCGTCATCGCAGCATTTACCGCATAACCACCGCCTGCACAAACACCTAACACACCGATACGTTCTTCATCTACATAAGGAAGAGTCGTTACATAATCTACTGCTGAGCGAATATCTTCAACTCGTGCAGCTGGCTCTTCCATATATCTCGGTGCACCTTCACTTTCACCTTGATACGACGCATCAAACGCAAGCGTTACATAGCCTTGTTCTGCTAACTTCTCCGCATACAATCCTGCTGTTTGATCCTTACAGCTACTACCTGGATGCACACAAACAATCGCTGCATTTGGTTTCTTTTCCTCAGCACCTACAGGAATATTTAAAATACCTGCAACTCGTAATCCTCTTGCATAAAAACGTACATTTCTCTTCGTAACTGGCATATATAAAACCACCCTTACTTTATTTTTATTTTACACTTGTGAGAGTTAATACTCACGTGTATATTTATAATAAAGCGAGCAACCACTTGTTTCAATGACCACATTTACGCATTTGGGTGATAATACACACATAACGAAATATGTGTATCAATAACGGAGGAACATCATATGGAGAAAATCGATAGAAGAATTATAAAATCACAAAACGCCATTCAATCCGCATTTATCGAAATGTTAATTGAAGATGGCTTTGATGAAATTACAGTAAAAAACATTACAGAAAAAGCGAACATCGGAAGAAAAACTTTCTACCTACACTACCTAGATAAATACAATTTATTAGATAAAATTGTGGACGACCATTTAAATCAATTAAGAGAAATATGCGATATAAAACAAACAAAAGGCTATATAGAAGGAACTGTCATATGGTTTGAATACTTCAAAGAACACAAACCATTTTTCGCATCACTATTTAGAAGCAACAGCACATTATCATTTCAAAAAAAGTTCCTAACGTTCATCATGGGTGAACTAGAGAAAAAATTAAATACAAATACGTCAGTAAATAAAAACATTGATAAACACATCGTCTTAAAGTTTTTAGGAACAGCTGTCATGGGCATTTTAGAATCTTACGTATTGGATGAGATTGATAATGATGTTGAGTACGTTGCGACGCAGGTTGGGGAATTGATGAGGAGGAATATATAACGGTTATGAAAAAGTGCACCCAGATTGTTGGGTGCACTTTTCATATTTATCACCTCACATATTAAGTGCATCAACAAAATACAGCGTATCGTCCGTCTGAAAATACATAACAGATCCGCGGCTATAATAATTAACAAATTGAATTGATTCTCTTCGTTCATTACAAGGGCTACTATCGTACACATGGTTATTATTAAAATCATAAACAATCAACTTTTTATCTTGAGTAATGAATACTACTTTATCTTGAGCAACCGCAAAACTTTCTGACCATATTTCCCTAGTTATCTTTATTTCATTCCACGACATATGAAATTTTTTATCTTTCATTTGAACTAAAGGAAATTCTGAATAATAATAGAGCCAAACGTCTCCATCTAACACATTCATTGCATAACAATCGTCTATATACGGTATATTATATTTTTCTACATATTGATCATAGCTATCAAAAATCAATTGACCTGTAGAATCAAAAGCAACTATACCATTTGCTCCAATTGGGCACTCTCCGAAAACCCCTTCATCACAATAACTAACCCATATATCTTCATTCGAATCAACCTGGCAATCTTGAATCCCTTCTCCCGCATAAAATTTAACATATTCACTTCCGTCCAGATTATAAATAACTGCATTCTCATCTTCATAATTAAATATAAGTACCCATCTCTCTCCGATTCGTTGCATACATAGCACGGATTCAACATCAATATCTACATTTAAATTGAAATTACTTATATTCACATTATTTTTATCTAAATAAATAATACAAGGTCGATTCTGATTGTCTTGTACTAGCAAAATTACATTTTGTTTGTAATCCAAACTCATTTTTTTAATTTGATAGGCTTCAACAATAGACTTAAAACTTACTAACTCTTTACATACGATATCTTTCATATAGATGAAAATCCTCTCAGTGATTCTAAATATAGAAGTTGTAAAAAAACGCACCAAAAAATTCGAGTGCATGTTCATTCTCAACGTAGAAACTTTTGTAGCTTTTATTTTAATCCATAATCCGTTCTTCTGCATAACAAACAAATACTTGCTTTTCCGAACGTAAAGATACTATATGTATCTTATATCGAAAATTAAATAAGCATAACCTCGTCCTAAATTTAGAACGGGGTTATGCTTGTTTTAGGTTTTAGGTTTAAAAATCACATAACTTTATTGTCTTTTTACAATAATTCTATAAAAACATAGCATTTTACTTCCTACGATATTTAATTACGGGAGGATTCGTAATCAAATATAACACAATACAAAATCGTAAATACCACGATACTCATATATTGTACTGTAATAGAAATATCTTTTAGAGCCAATGTTAACAAGTCTGTAAATGTAACAACAATAAGTAATGCAAGTGCAATCATCATAAACCCTGCTGACAACAAAAATCTTCGTTTTATACATTTCAAAACAAAAAACAAGCCTACACATATTAAAATTACGCGTATTGGATATTTCGAAATCATTGAAAATAGCTTGTCCGCAACATTAAAATTTATTATTGATATATATTCTATCATTTATCTCACCTAGATCGCTTTCTAGATTTTTTATTATTTTTATCATAATTTTTATAAGCTTTTTTATACCCCTTATATGCGGCTGATCCAAAAGTATAAGCATCTTCTATTAATCCAACACCCCCTAGGGCTTTGAAACCTACTTTCATTCCAGCTTTCCTTGCAGCCTTATTTACATAAGCTTTATTATAAGCCGGTGTATTCTTTTTTTTGTATTCAAATTTCCCTTTAGAATACCCAATAGAGAACCCGACTGATAAAGATAAGGCTTTCCCAATACTGCTATAACTGTCATAAACAGCCTTTGCACCTGCTTTTGTCCCTGCTTTCGTTGCATACCAAATCTTTTTCCCTTTACTCTTCCACGCTTTGTGTCCATCCGGATCTACATTCATCACCGGATTATTATCACCATACGTATATCCATTCTGAGTAACCGGATCATCCTCATCACCCGGATCAGGATCCACTGATAAGAACACACCATGCTCTGGATTATAATAACGTGCCATCAGATAATACATACCAATCTCTTTATCATACATGTATCCTGCATATCCAAATGGATTCTCTGCTGCGATACCTTTTGCGTCGCTCTTTAATACGTGACCCCATGAATCATATTCATATGTTGCTACAACTTCTCTATTTTGATCTGTCATCGCAACGACATCACCACGAGGGTTATAGTGATAGTATAACGTTTGTCCTTTTGATTTCATTGCTAGGCGTACGCCAGTTGTAGAGTATACATATTGACGAAGGACGTTCCCATTCCCATCTGTCTCATATAACGGATTAATGCTATCTCCATCATAGAAATAACGTGTTACTTGACCATTTACACTCTTTTCAATACGACGATTATTTTCATCGTATTTATATGTTGTAAACGCATTATTTTCACCTTTTTTTGTGATGGCGAAAATTTGGTCATTTTCATTCCACGTATTATTTCTATTACTTTGTTCGAATTTGCAACAAATGAAAAAGGAAGAGCTTAAAAGCTAGCTCCCCCTTTTTCATTTCACCTTATCTATATTTTTAGTACCTTCTACTTACAACGTATGCGGTAACATTACAGCCATAAATACATCATTTCTCTCATCCGGTACTATATACATTCCTTCTGCATCTAAATATTCAATGGAAAAGGCTGCTAGCTCATACGCCATTTCTTGATCGCATTCAAAAAGTGGATTTATAAAAACCTCACTTCCTGTAATCTTTTGTAAATCTTTCAAACAGTTAGACTTACTTCTTGCATAATCAGCCACATTCTCATTAGCCCAAGACCACATCCAACTGTTACTCTTTCCAGACCAAGAACCTATAAATACAATACTAAATTCCAATAGAACTTGACCATTATTTTTAAACTGTAATATGCATTGATCTTGATCATACCAATATTCATCAAATTTATCGATATTATAATCTGAAATAAATTTTTGCTGCTTACTTTCTAATTTGTCATAACACATATCAAGATAACTCTCGAATTGTTCATTTGTCATTACCAATTATAATACGCTCCTTTTCTTCAAGATTCCCAAGTAATATTGATTTGTTCAAAGGAAATTTTACTTTCTTGTAGGCCTTCCACATTATCTGTTCCAATCATCGCTATCTCATTTTCAGAGAGCTTAATTACTTTATTAGGATTTTTTATTTTTCTCTCATATAACAACACTAAGAGTTTTAACTGTTCTTCAGTTAATTCATATTCTTCTTCTAACAATTCAATTGCAGATGTAACATCCATCAACTGTTTTTCTAATAATTGTCCTCCATTATCCTCAATACCTTCTATTTGTTCCATAGAATATGCACCGTTTTCTTCAATCCAAAATCCCGTTGTAATTAAAGAGATGGTATCTTCTTCATCTCCATCTTCTAAAAGATATTGAAGCGTTTCCTTCTGGGCTATCTCTATAACCTTTTTAGGTGCTTCCTCAAAATATATCAGTGCATCTGCTTTATTATTAAATCTCTCACTTTCAAAATCTTGCAATCCTATCACACAATAATCTGGATGAAAGGTGATTGTTCCTTGGGCTCCACTCCCATTTTGTATATTATAATTAAAGCCATCCCAAGTATTCTCATAGGAGGATTCTGGATAATGCGCCACACTAATTGCATGTGCAATTGATGTTAAAATGCAACCGTTCCATAACTTCTCTCTATCTACATTGATTTTAAATTTCACCATAATTAATTTTACCTCATCTAATATTTATTTGATTTTCGAATATTTTCTTTTCGTCCCAATACCTGTGCATTTTTAAAACTATTGGTGCCCCCTTTACTTCTTGGGAAATAATGATCGACATTCGCTTCATTTGGACAATGCTTCTGACCTTTTTTACTTTGTTTAGGTTTGCAAAGCCTTTTCCCCGATGCATCCGATCTAAGAATCCCTCCATTCCTTTTTCTATTCTCTGCTAGAATTTTTCGTTTCTGACTACTAGTAAAATCTTTCCCCGCTCCAACGAATTTAGAATCTTTCAAGTGACCATATAAAGGTTTGGTTCTTTTACCTATTGTACCCTTATAAATCATCTTCTTCCCGTAACGCTTAGCCAATTGCTTACCCACAAAACGTCCTACATGCGGAGCCGCTATTCTAGCCCCATGTATAGCTAATGGAACAAACCACGCTAAATGCCCATCTGGATCGATGTTCATCACAGGATTGTTATCCCCATAAGCATACCCATTCATTGTAACTGGATCATCCTCATCACCCGGATCAGGATCCACTGATAAGAACACACCATGCTCTGGATTATAATAACGTGCCATCAGATAATACATGCCAATCTCTTTATCATACATGTATCCCGCATATCCGAACGGATTATCTGCTGCGATACCTTTTGCGTCGCTCTTTAATACGTTACCCCATGAATCATATTCATATGTTGCTACAACTTCTCTATTTTGATCTGTCATCGCAATGACATCACCACGAGGGTTGTAGTGGTAGTATAACGTTTGCCCTTTTGATTTCATTGCTAGACGTACGCCACTTGTAGAATATACATATTGACGAAGAACGTTGCCACTACCATCTGTCTCATATAACGGATTAATACTGTCTCCATCATAGAAATAACGTGTTACTTGACCATTTACACTCTTTTCAATACGACGATTATCCTCATCATACTTATAAGTTGCGAATGCATTGCTCTCACCTTGTTTTGTAATAGATACAAGTTGGTCATCTTCATTCCATGTATACTTATACTTCCCATCAGATGTACGATTGCCATTCGCATCATACGTTAATGATTCATTTCCGAATTTGACAAGCTGATTTCCTTCATTGAATGTTGCCGCTATAGATTTTGTTTCTTTTCCATTCTCTACAATTTTAACACTCGTACGGTTTCCAAATCCATCATATGTGTATGATTTACTTGTTCCGTTTGGTAATGCCTCGTTTAGTAGTTGGTTAATCGGGTCATATACAAAGTTTGTTTCTGTTATTTTTCCGCCCGCACCTTCATGTTTAATCTTCGTGCGGTTGCCTGATTGGTCATATTCATAGCGTTCCGAAAGTAGAATGCTATTTGATGTACCTACTACTAAATCTTTAATCTTGTTCGCATGGTCATAGTTGAAAGTAGAACCTGAACCATTTCCAGCTGTATACGTACGAACATTTCCTTGATCATCATAATCAAATCGATACGTTTGCGAGCCATCTGTCACACGAATGTTTTGATCTAACGTGTTGTAGTCATACGATACTTTATTTGTGTATCCACCTTGCGTTACTGTTTGTTCTTTTAACTTTTCTGTCTTACTGTTTGCTTTGTCGTGATATGCCCAGTCAATTTTTCCGCCTCGGCTATCTGTTGCACTTGTAACGCGGTCTGCCTTGTCGTATGTTTTCGTGCGTTCTACGCCGTTGACATGGTCTTTTACTTTCGTAACTTGTCCATTTTGATCACGTTCAAATGTAAATGAATCTTTTCCATTGCGTTTTTCGCCAACGACGCGATCTGCTGTATCATATACAGATTCTAAAATAGAGCCGTTTGGCATTGTTGTTTTAATCTTGTTTGCATTTTCATCGTACGTATTTTCAATACGACGGTTTAACGCATCAATATACACTGTATTTTTATTATCTACATCATATTCATATTTGTGTGTTTGCGTTTTCCCACCAAACATGACAGATTTCTCTGTTGTATTTCCATTATGATCATAACGATAATTAACAGAGGTACCATTCTTTAATGTAACCTTCGTTAATAGATTATCTTTGTTGTAATCATATAGTTTTGTATTTCCTTTTTCATCTGTCTCGCTCTTTTTATTTCCTGATGCATCGTATGTGAATGTATTCTTCTGTCCTTCTTCATCATACGCAGCAACAACATTTCCATCGTTGTCGTACTCGTTTTTAATAAGAGCGTTACCTTCTAGTACACGAATATTATCGAACCAAACTTTTCCTTTATTCTCTCTTCTAAATAGAAGGTAGACTTCCATACGCTTAATTGGTTTAGTGGCAGGAATGACAACTGCACTACGATTCCAATCATTTGTACCACTTGGGAATTTTGCCTGATAGTTCGTACCACTACCATCTTGATAATACACATCTGCCCAAATAGAATAATCTCGTGAGAGCTTATCTGATGCAGTATTTTCTACATTCTGAGATTTAGACATCCCTGTTAATGTAATTGTTTCTGCTTTTTGTTGGTTTAAATGTATATGCGCACCATAGCCTACATCTGAACCACCATATTGGCTACGTTCTAATACAATAGACGAATCTCCTGTAAAGCTTTCCTCATGGGAAGTATCTTTCGGATCACAACTTGATCCATTGCCTCGAATCCATCCTGGAATACAACCTTTCTCCGTCATATTCTCTACACTACTATTTTCAATTGGATTAAAGCTTGAAGACACTTCTCCTTTTTCAAGTTGCATCTTATCAAACCATGCAGAACCACTTGAATCTGCTCGATTATAATCAACTTGTAGATATATTCTAACTTTTTTCGTTTGGCCTGTCGTCTTAAAAGTTACTTGGCGATTCGTCCAATCTTTCTCGCCTTCTATCCTGTTATGACGCGTATCAAACCAATTATTTCCACCATCAAGAGGATTTCCATCTTCTTTTAACAACTGAACATTAAAGAATGCACCAGCATGTGTTAATGATGTTTTCATCATCCCACTTAATGTATATGTTGTATTTGGTTCTACTACAATATCTTGAATCGCACTATGATATCCCCAGCCAGTATTTTGCGCCTGTACAATCATTCGTAATGATGAAGATCCGCCCAATCCACCTGGCGCAAAGATTGTATCTTTTCTCAATGCTCCTTGGCTATTACCCTTTTCTTCAGTCCATCTCTGCGTATCATTCATCTCAAAACTTGGATTTTGAATTAGGTTTTCACCTGTCCCTAACTCTCTCGTTGTTTCAATTGGATTTCCAAACTGATCATACTGCATGAAAGATGATGTATTTGCTGCTTGGTCAGTTTCAGAAACTTCTGTATTTGCAGCTTTATAGGCAACTGTTGTTTCACGATTTTCGTTATCTGTCGCTTTTATAATTCCGTTGTCTTTATTGTATTCAAACTTCTCAGTTCCCATTTCATCAGTAACAGAAGTTACATTCCCATTACCGTCATAGGTCGCTGTTTCTGTTTGATTTTTAGGAGTTGTTGTTTTTACTAAATTGTTTGCATTATATTCATACGATGTCGTTAAATTCAGTCGTCCCACATCTTCAACTGTTTTCACTGGATTTCCAGCATCGTTATACGTATAAACAGTCTTACGTCCTTTAGGGTTCGTTAACGTAACTTCCTTCGAACCTGTATTATATGCTAATGTCGTAGCTTTACCTAATGGGTCCGTTACTTTTACTAATCTATCATTCTCATATGCATACGATGTTTTATATGGTTTAGCATCTGTATGTTGTGGATCATAAATAGATGTTAGTACCCCATTATCATATCCGTATTTATATACTTTTCCTTCTGGTGTTGTAGAAGAAACGAGTAAATCTCCATCATACTTAAATGTAATAGTCTTGTTATCTGGACCGATTACTCTTGCTGCTTTTTTATTATTACCATCATATTGTACGACTAACTCTTTACCAGAAGCATTCTTTACTTTTGATAAACGGGATTCACCATCATATTCATACGTCGTCGTGTTTCCATATTTATCTTTTGTATACTCAATACGCCCCTGTGCATCACCAGATTTATAGAATGTAACAGTTTGATCTTTATCTTTTATTTCATATCCGCCTGATACTTGCTTAATCTCTAAATATATACCAGTAGGAGCTTGATACTTATTGTCTCCAGTTTTAGTAAATGTAACATTTGCTCCGTTGGCAGAAATTAACAGTAAGTTTCCATTTCCGTCGGCCCAAATTCTTTCCTCTAATCCACTCGACCAACCCGTACCAAATAGACCTACCTTTTTACTTTGGCTATTATACGTTCTTTCTACTGATACGTCCGGTCCGCGCCCTGATAATGTAATATCTTTCTCACTCATGATAAAGTTACCATTTGTAGCATTGACTTGTCCGTTTAAAACGGGAATAGATGCCCAGTAATCAAACATCCCCATAAATCCAAAGTCTTGGGAGAATTTAGGTACAAATTCATGAGAAATTTCACTTTCAGCATGCCCCGCTGTACTATACGCTGTTACACGGAACCAATAGTTTTGCGCACCTGCATAGATTCCACCAGAATTCTTATACACAAGTGATGGATCAACTGCTAATTCTGCCCCTTTTTTATCATGATGAAGTAAATATTGACCTTTTGCGATTTCATCTTTCGTTGGCCAAATCTTCTCATTTTGCGTTGTCCAATTCGTTTTATTTCCGACATCGAACGCTTCATAATCTTTTCCGTTATAAATCCAAACTTTATATCCAGATGCTTCAGGAACCGGGTCCCATTTCAATGTCACATATCCTGTTGCCTTATCGGTCGCATTAATGTAAGCTGAACCATCTGGCTTTTTCACTTGCTCTAATGGAATAAATGGAACTACTTCATCTGAAAGCGGGCTATCGCCAAATGGATATGTCGCAACAATACGAATCCAATAACCACGTCTCCAACTATAATCTCCATAGGGACTACCTGCTAAATGAGCATTTTTATAAATTGGCCCTGGATTAACTGGTGCTTCTCCACCACTACTTGTACCATCTGTATGGAACTCAAATTCCCCTTGTGCAATTTCTGCTGGCGTCGGGAAGATTTTTTTATCTTTTGTCGTCCAACTAGTCACATTCCCAACAGGAATATATTCATAATCATACCCATTAAAAATAGCAACTTTATAACCTGTTGCTCCTGGAACTGCATCCCATTGTAGATTGAAGTGACCTGAACCACTACCACTACCATTTGAGTAAGTTTGTACTCTTGGCTTATTCGGTTTTGCGTAAGAATATTTCACTTCTAAGTACGGTGCATTTGCTCCGTTTTCAGCTGCAATAAATTTCTTCCAATGGTTTTGTCCATTTCCGTTTGCATGTAGCTTAAAGCCGTTATTTTGTTTTGTGCCTTCCACCCATGCTTTTACTGTATTTGTTACGTTAAATTTTGCCCATTGTCCTCTTGTTACATCAGCATGCGCAATATTTGCAGAGTTCGGTTTATTATTCCAGTTCACTCCACCAACATTCCAGCTACCTGTAACTTCATCTAACCAAACACCATTTGGTTGATTCGCATAATAATGCCAAACTGTATAGGCATGGAATGTAGCACCTTCAATCTTTGCACCTTTTAAATTTGAAACATTCGGTTTAACAAATGCAAAGTTTGTTCCAGATGACCCATCATAATACCCTACTTTTAACGTGTAAGCATTTTGACCGGAATCCCAAAGTTTTCCTCCTGAATAGTTTACAGTTGGATAGGCACTTGCAGCGTACGCATTTTCAAAGTTACCTAGTTCAACAGAAGGATCCACATATACCGGATATTTTCGCTCTGGTGCTTGTAACCACTGCGGGTCTGCGGTAACAGTTAATGTATATGTTTTTTCATCTTTCTTCTCAAGATTGTAACGAACCGCATCTGACGTTACAGCCTCACCTGATTGTTGATCCACATTTGAATCATTCATATACGGTTTCGGTAATGTGAAGACTTTTTCTTTTTTCTCATTTTGGAAGTCGATTGAACCATCTTCCTGTATATTCGGTGTTAAATCTGTTTCTAATGCAAAAGTAAAAATGTGATGTCCTGTATATTCACGTAATACAAAATCTTCTTTTACGTTTTCATTAAACGTCGTACTCTTTAAATCAATATTCGGGAAAATCCCTTTATACCAGACTGTATTATTTTCATGTGTTGCAGTAACTGGTGACGGCTTCACTTCACCTTTTTCACCATTTGCACTCATTAATTTGTACTGAATCGTATGATCTTTTACTTTAAATTGAACGTACTTTCCATCTTGTGCTGTTTTCTCGAACTCTGGTTCTAATGTTGTATTTTCTGTTACAATTTTTTCATTTGGTGCTTCTACTAATTTCGGTGAAACCTCTTCTAACTTTCCATCTTTCTCAACATGAATTGGTTCCGTATATACCTTTTTCGTATACGTACCATCATTATTATCGAAAACTTTTTCTGTTTCCGTTCTTTCTTCTACAATCTCAGTCGGATTTGCTTGTGCTTTAGCCTTATCCTTCTTTAACTGATCTGGATGTGGAGCTGGTAACTCCTTTTCCTTTTCCTTTTCCTCTTTCTTTTCTGTTTCTGGCCTTTGTTCTGAATTTGGAGATGGTGTAAACGGTGGTGCCGTTTCTGCCAATCCATTCAGTGGTATGGAGGTAACAATTAATGCAACTACGATAAGTTGGATTAAGTACCTATACCATTTCTTTGCTTCCATAAACTCACCTCGCTGAAATATTTTTAACATATATAATGTTACATATCACAATGTAAACAAACGAAAGAGTAAAGTAAATATAGTTTTAAAGTTTTGAAGATTTCGTGCACAAAATCCGACAATTTACCGACAATATTATAATTGTTATTCACAGAAAATTAATTTTATATTATAATATTTCATTTATCTTGGTATAGATTTAAATAAAGTTTATCGAGCCCCTTATTAAAAGAGGCAATACTTTCTCCACCTCTATCCCATTAATAAACCCCTCAACAAAAAAAGCACACAATCTATTCACAAAAGTGAACGTTGTGCGCCTTCATTTCTCATTCCGTTTCATTTATTTCTTCAACTTATCCGTCTTCGCAATAAATTGTGCTGCTTCTGCGCGGCTTACCGCTTTATCTGGAGCCCAGCCATTATCTGTTCCAACTGAAATGTTTTCTTGGATTAAAATATTGGCATACTTCGCACCCCAATGATTGTTTAAGTCAGCAAATTTTTTTGGTAGTTTCATATTTTCATTTGTTTACTTTTTATAAGTTTTAAAAATAACATCGTATGTATCAGCTGCTTTTATATAAATATACGCAACGCAACTACTTAATTGATATTCATTATCAATTAAGTGCAAAAAATATCATCTCCTGCACAAATATGCCTTTCGTTCATTTTTAAATAGTAAATAATGAGCCGTATGAACCTTTCTCTCTAAATAATCAATAGAATACGAGCTTGATGGATCGACTAAATCACCTATCGCACCTGAAAGATGATCAATGACTTGCTGCAGTATTTCTAAGTTTTTCTTCTCACTTTCAGCGTTCATTTCATCCATAATGTCACAAATAAGATATTGAACTCTCCGTAAACGTAATTCCTTTTGCTCCACGTATATCTCCTCCTTATTAGTCATATTACGGTTTAAATATATGGGGTTATAGCTTAACCAATTCTAAAAAATACAAAGGCAACCATCTTCATAAAGATGGTTGCCCCTATTTTTAAACTTGCATCGCTTTTTCTTTTAACGCTCTTCTTAACAATTTACCCGTCGTATTCTTCGGCAATTCTGTTAAAAATTCGATACTCATTGGCACTTTATATTTCGCTAAATGTAACGTGCAATAATGCATCAGTTCCTCTTCTGTTACGTTCGTTTGTTTCAGAACGACGTAAGCTCGCACTGCTTCTCCTAAGTTTTCATCAGGAACGCCAATTACGACAACTTCTGCTACAGATTCGTGTGTATATAATACTTCCTCTACTTCACGAGGGTATACGTTATAACCGCCAACTAAGACGATATCTTTTTTACGATCAACAATATAGAAGTAACCTTCTTCATCCATTTTCGCTAAGTCACCTGTATATAGCCATCCGTCTTTCAATGTCGCTGCTGTGTCTTCTGGAGCGTTATAATATCCTTTCATAACGTTAGGCCCGCGAACAATTAATTCACCGACTGCGCCAACAGGTACTTCTTCCCCAAGTTCGTTCACAATTTTGTTTTCTACATGCCAAATATTTGTGCCTATTGATCCTGGTTTACGCGGACGATCTAGCGGGTTAAAGCAAGTAACTGGTGATGCTTCTGATAAACCGTATCCTTCTGAAACAATAACGTCAAAACGTTTTTCAAAGTTTTGCAGAAGAGCAACTGGCATTGACGCACCACCTGAAATACAAAGACGAAGCGTCTTCACATCTTCTGCGCTTGCTTCTTCAAATAAATATAAATAATTGTACATCGTCGGTACACCAGCAAAAATCGTTGGCTCGTACGTGCGACAAATACGGAATACTTCTTTCGGACTAAATTTCGGTAACATTAAAATAGTTGCTCCGTTCACAATCGGTGCATTTACCGCCACTGTTAAGCAAAATACATGGAACATTGGCAAAGCCGCAACGACGCGATCATCAGCAGTATATTGTAAATACGACGCCACATCGCTCGCATTACTATATAAGTTTTTATGTGTTAACATCGCACCTTTCGGTTTTCCAGTTGTACCTGAAGTGTATAGAATAACCGCTACATCTTCTTCATCTAATTCTGGGCCTTCAAAAGTTAAATCTCCAGCCCCTATCATTCTCGTAAACGTTTTCATTTTTTCGGTTTCTGTATGGTTAAAATCTGATGAGGTTTCGCATATGATGATGTTTTCAAGTGAAGGAAGTCTTGTTGTAAGAGATTGTATAACAGGTAGAAGGACGTCGAGTACGATGATTGTTTTTACATCTCCATTTTGTAAAATGTAATGCATTTCGTCTGCTGTATAAATTGGATTAACTGGAATAACAGTTGCTCCAGCTTTCATTGTTCCGTATAAACCGACCAAAAAATGTGGTGAGTTTCCAACAACTAATGCGACATTGTCCCCTTTTCCAATGCCCATTTCTGCTAAATTGCTAGAAAACCTTGTGACCATTTTGTTTAATTGGTCATACGAGACCGACTGATCCATAAATATATAAGCCGGTTTATCCCCCTTTTTTTTCGCCGTTTCAGCTAAAGATTGAACGAGATTCACACAAACCCCACCTTTATAAAATTTAGAATATTTAAAAATTCTAAATTAATTATATTAAAAGAAAATTAAAGTAGCAAGTGATATTCCATTAACTGCATATACACAGAGCACCTCCTCTTAGTTTACTTTGGAAGGATAAGGGGATTTTATTTACAAGCAATTTATGAAACTAGAGCAAAAATCATTTTAAGATAATATGCACTCATCTTTTCTCTCAGTTTTTCTAGTTCTTCTTTATTCAAGCTCGTATACTCCCCGTGCAAGTTAAGAGCATCCGCTTCATCTTCATGAAAATACACCGTAACATATAATGCCGGTAACCCTTTATTGTCTTCATCTATCGATAAGACGACATCTGGTGTTTTATTAACAGTGCTGAATGTTTCATTTCTTTTCCACTTCTTATTTTGAAACATGTCTTGTATTTCCTGTATCTTTCGTTTGTTATCTGTATGCGTAAAATATATAACATTATCTTTCGCAGGCTTTCCGATAGACAAAATTGTGCGACTTGAGGACGTTTCATCGTTACAGGCTGTCATTCCGATGACGAAGCTAAGCAATATACAACGTACATTACCCTTTTCATTTCGATCCGCCTCCTTTTGAATATATATATTCCTTTGTAAGGGGCAGATGTCCTGTGATTTTATGGTATATGAAATTATATCGGCGATTTTTCGAATATATCTACCGTAACTCGAAATATATCAACGATTTTCCAAGTATATCTACCGTAACTCGAAATATATCAACGATTTTTAAAATATATTGACTTACCGACAAAACATGACAATCTACGCAAAAAGAAAGAGGCTGTCCATTACGGCAGCCTCCCTTATTTTTAGAAGAATAAATGTAAGAAATCTTCTGTTGTAATATTACCGAAGTAGCGTTTAATATCTACGCCTTCCAAAGCTACAGTGAATGCATCTTTATCAAATTGTACACCTGTTAGACGCTCTTCAATGTCATGTACATCTAGTGAACCGAAGAAGTCACCGTAAATTTTACATTCTGTTACAGTTCCTTTTTTCACTTCAAGACGAACGTCAACTTGTCCAACTGGGAAGCGGTGTGAATGTTGTAAGTTGAACTTCGGAGATTTTCCGTAGTTCCAATCCCAATTTTGGTAACGTTCTTCAGAAAGTTTATGGATCTCTTTCCAATCCTCTTCTGTTAATTCATACGTTGGGATTTCTGTTTCTCCTTCGAAAATTGTTTCTAGAAGAAGTTGTCTAAACTCTTCTGTCGTCATTTCTTCGTTTAGGAACTCTGTAATGTTCGCAACGCGGCTACGGATTGACTTAATTCCTTTTGATTGGATCTTATCCATTTTTACTTTTAACGCTGATACGACGTGATCGATTTCAGAATCAAATAGTAACGTACCGTGACTGAACATACGACCTTTCGTTGAGAACTGCGCGTTACCTGAAATTTTTCTGCCTTCAGCTAAAATGTCGTTACGACCACTTAGTTCTGCATTTACACCTAATTTACCGAGCGCTTTCGTTACAGGTTCTGTGAATTTTTTAAAGTTGCTGAAACTGTCTCCGTCATCTTTCGTAATAAAGCTAAAGTTTAAGTTTCCTAAATCATGATATACTGCGCCTCCGCCTGATAGACGACGAACGACATGAATTCCTTGTTCTTTTACGTAATCTGCATTAATTTCTTCTACTGTGTTTTGGTTTTTACCAATGATAATGGAAGGTTCGTTAATGTAGAACAGTAAATATGTTTCATTAATATCTAAATTCTTCACACAATATTCTTCAATTGCTAAGTTTATTCTAGGATCTGTAATCCCTTTATTATCAATAAATAACATCGTATCACCTCATGAGTTCCATACGTAGCCACTATGCGCTAGCGTAATATGGCCACTGAAAATTTGTTTTGCTTCTGTTACTAAATCAGATGGATTGCCTGTATGCGGTAAGTGCGTTAATAAAAGTTCTTTTACATTTGCATCTTTCGCAATACTTGCTACTTCTGTACTATTCATATGCCCTGCTTTTGCAGCTTCTTGATGTGCATACATATTACACTCACAAATGAAAAGATCAGCATCTTTTGTGAATGGAATAAATTCAGGAATATAACTTGAATCAGCACTGTATACTACAGCGTCACTACCAGCTGTAATACGCATCGCAAAGCATGTAACAGGATGAACAGTTTTTAAGAATGAAATCGAGAACGGTCCGATTTGAAGTGTTTCTTCTGGATTGTACGCGATTGCTTTCGTATGTGGTTCATGCGTTAAAGAATGGAATCCATTCTCGTCAAACGTATGACCGTATATTGGTAATTCCGGTAGTTGCCCCTTTGTCGCACTCGTAATTAATCTCGCATATTGCAATACCCCAATGTCTGCAACATGATCGTGATGATAGTGCGAAAGTACAACTGCATCTATATCAGACGGTGTTATATATTTTTGAATCTGTGCTAGTACACCACTACCACAGTCTACAAGTAAACGAAAACCATCGTGTTCAAACAAATACCCCGACGTTGCTTCTCCCGCTTCTGGAAAGCCGCCCCAAAAGCCGACAACAGTCATTTTCATATGTATCCATCCTTTCTAAAACCGAGTAGGAATGCATGTTTCACTTACATTCTACATTGTTAACTATAATCCATTTCCTAAACTTTTTCATTATTTTTCAATTTTGTTATAAAACAGTTGTTGACTTTTGTTTTTTGTACTAATACAATGATAGTAAGAAATGGAAATGGAGGGATTGACATGATCGATCAACCAATGGAGTTTTTCAGAAATTTACCGACGAAAACTTGTGCACATTGCGGGAAAGAAATTGATGAGCAACACGAAGCATACCATAACAAATGTGATGACTGCGTTCACGAAGAATAGTAGTTTATGAACATAAAAAACCTAGCAGACATAGTCTACTAGGCTAATAACATCGTATTCTTCTTCATCGTTGAACCTTTCACCAAGAGCTCCAGTTCAAACTCATACAATTCTTTTTGTCGATAATTTTTCGTATGGATTTTATCCATCATCAGGTCGACAACTTTTCGGGCCATCTCATCGATTGGCTGTTCAATTGTCGTAATACCTGGCTCTGTAATTTGTGATAATATTTGATTATCAAAACCGATAACAGCGAGATCATCTGGAATGCTCCAGTCATGGCGTTTTGCCTCTGAAATGATTCCAGCTGCAACCTCGTCGCCTCCTGCCAAAATCGCGGTAGGATTTTTTTTGTCCTTTAATACTTCATGGAATATTCTCTTTCCATCGTCCCAAGAGAAAGCGTTTTCAAGAAAATCGATCGCTTCTACTTGGCGGCTCTTCTCAGTTATTGCACGTAAAAAGCCCATTTTTCGCTGCTGGCTAACCACTTTGGTTTCGTTACCACGACAAAAAATAAGATTACGATATCCTTGTTCTAACACATGCTTAGCAGCTATGTATGCTCCTTGCGCATGATCAAACTTCACTGTTGGAACATTTGCTTCCTCAATATATTCATTACATAACACGATTGGACCGTGCTGTAAGTATGGCTCTACATCTTCCCACGGATTTTCTAGTGAACATAGAATAATCCCATCTACTTGTTTCGTAGATAATAATTGTAAATACTCCATCTCTTTTTCCGGTAAATATCTTGTTTGACAAATAATCAGTTTATATTTATGTTCAGAAGCAGCAATCTCGATTGCTTCAATAAATCTACTGAAGAAAGGATTTGTAATCCTTGGAACTAGCACCGCAATTGTTTCCGTCTTTTGTTTACGAAGCCTTCTCGCCGCAGAATTAGGAACGAAACCTAAATGCTTCATTGCTAATTGAACCCTTTTTTTCTTCTCATCTGAAACATATGGATGATTATTAATCACCCTAGAAACCGTTGTCCTTGATAACCCCGCTAATTTCGCCACGTCCTCTATAGTCGACACGAAATCCTCCCCCTTTGCATGAAAACGTTTTCTTAAACTGATTATATAGTATATTATTGGAAACTGCAATATGGGTTGTTATGATTTTACTATATTAATATTATACATAGGGAAAAGTCTGTTAATGGGAGGAGAGTTTATACTACTTTTAGAAGTTTACAGTAGGCATATTTACTAAAGATAAAGGGAGATATTTCATGAATCGGACGGATCGTTTATTAGCTATATTAATTGAATTACAAAGAAGACACACTGTTACAGCACAAAGCTTAGCGGAAAAATTTGAGACAAGTATAAGAACTATTTATCGCGACATGGATGCACTTAGTGAATCTGGCGTCCCACTTTTCGCCATGCCCGGCCACGGTTATTCATTAATGGATGGTTATTTCTTACCCCCCATTCAACTTACGCCTGAAGAGGCTGTTACTCTTTTATTAGGCGGTGATTATATCGAGAAAACTTTCACTTCTTCTTTTTCTGTACATGCACGATCAGCAAAAGAGAAACTTGAAATTGTTCTCCCTGCTGATCAACAAAAGAAAGCCCAGGAATTACGAGGAACTTTTCGTTTCCTTTCTCCTATATTCTCACATCAGCAATCTGAACAAGAAACACTAGAAAATCAACTTCTCCTATTGCAAGAATCTATTCAAAAAGAACAAGCTATCTCTTTTTCTTATCGTAAACCGAGGGAAACTACAAAAATACAGCGGGCCGTTCATCCTTACGGTTTAGTCAATATTTCGGGAATTTGGTACATCGTTGCCCACTGTTTACTTCGAAAACAAATACGTAATTTCCGCTTAGATCGAATGGAGAAATTACAGCAAGAACAAGAATTTTTTACAAAACCCGAAGACTTTTCTTTGCAAGAATATCAGCCTGAAAGCAACCGTACTGTGATGATTCATTTATTATTCCCCTCCCATATTGCACATAAAATTATTGAATCACGATACTTCTTTATAGATTCATACGAACATAGAAATGATGGTTTTCACGTCTTTTTGAAATCTAGAAACATAGATGAAGTGTTTCAATGGGTATTGAGCTGGGGAAGCCAAGTGCAAGTACTTGAGCCAAACGTTCTATCTGAAAAAATCCGTGATGAAGCAAAGAAAATGTTACAACTTTAATTTTTGCATTTCACTACTGACATAATGCTGTCAGTAGCCCTCCTTTATAGTAGGTATTAACAAATACATTTTCATAAAAAGGAGTTAGCAATATGAAGAAATTTGAGGAATTAGCTACGTATTACATAGAGGAATTAGAAAGGTACTCTATAGAGCAATTTAGGACGAAGCCGTCTAGCGAAGAATGGTCTCTTGGTCAAATGTATAATCATTTAATTGCTTCTACATATATGCAGTTAGATGCAATCGCGAAATGTAGAACTGAAACACCATCAGCAACTAACAAGAAAACGGATATGGGTGAAAAAGTATATAAACTTGGTGCTTTCCCGGATATACAAATCAAAGTACCAAATCATCCTGGATATACACCTGAAAACCCCTCTAATAAAGAAGAAATACAAAAACGTATGCTAGAATTAATTACAGTTGTTAAAGACATTGAGCCAACACTTTCTTCTATTCCAAGTGATTGTAAAGTCGAACATCCTGGGCTTGGTTACTTACATGCAGCAGAATGGTTCCAGCTTATTTCTATGCATTTTGCACATCATCTGCGTCAGAAAGAAAGATTGGAACTTAAGGTTTGCTAAGTGTTAACATTTCCACTAAAAAGAGACTGCCCATATTGGCAGTCTCTTCACTAAAATATGCACCGCCTATACAATTCATAAATTCCCACTTGCTATCAATAGAAGACTCCTCTTTTTTATTCAATATAAAAACACATCAATACGTCATCTCCATATGATCCATCTTCATATTTAATTTGCTTTCTTTGTCTGCCTTCTTCTACAAATCCCATACGTTTGTACACCTTAATCGCTCTATCATTAACAGAAACTACGCCTAAGCAAATTTTCTCTAAACCTTTCTGCTCTTTAGCCCAACTAATAAGAAATTCAATTAGTTTCGTACCAATGCCTTGATTACAATACGCCTCCCTTATCCCCATTCCCATTGTACCTGCATGTCGTAAGCGTTCTAGTTCATATCGATTGAAAATTAAAAAACCAACCACTTTTTTATCAACTTCATAAACTATGTAAAGATTACCTTTTTCATTACTTTTCCGTATCTTTTCTCTTTCTGCATTACTATCATTTGGTAATTTCTTTGGAGATACTATGAAAAACTTTGTAGTAGTTTCCGATAATATAATTTCTTTTCTAATATCCATAATTGCTTCCGCATCAATCTCTTTTGCAAATCGTATCACTAAATCACCTCGTACCTTTTTCTTTAAAAAATAATATTAAAACTATATAACGCTCAAAATGCAACATTACATATTGAGAATTTTTCCACTTTTGATACAATATCCTTACATCTATATAAAAGGAATGTATACAATGAATCCAATTTTAACAGCTGCAAAACAACTATTACATAAAGAAGAAAAGATTTTATCTACTTTAAATTGTTCACTTACTGGCTATATGATTACGCATAAAGTTCCGCATCCAGGCATGCTACTTGCTACTAATGGAAGACTTCTCTTTTTTAGCCAATATAAAAACACATTCATTGCCGAATTTGATTATGAAAAAATTCTATCCATAGAAACGAAGAGACGGATCTTTGATAAAAAAATAATATTTTACTATGAAGATGAATATATCACGCTGGGATACATTACAAGTTCAAATATTGAAGAATTCATAGACTTACTACGCAGAAAGTGCAAGACTAGTACGAGCTCATAATCAGTGGGGATCCCCCTGCTGATTCATTATTTTAACTCCTCCCACTTCGTCCAAACTTCTCTCCCGTTTATATGATACATATTATCCTCGCGATCCATAAACCCATGCACGATAAATTCTCTTCTAATCGTACAAAAATCATCATGATATTGTTTTATGAATGTATTCATTTCTTTTTCCGTATACTGATTCTTTGCATTTAATTTGCAAATTAAATGCTCTAACAATACTAGTTTTTTCTTCTTTTGACCTGGAATCGATTTTAGACGGTCCTCTTTATCAAAAAAGTTACGAATGGTTGTATCACGAAATTTTATTTCACTTTCAGTCATTTTGTTATCCTCCATCGCTTTTTAAATACTACAACTTTATTGTTTGTCCTTATTATTTTTCTTCATTCTTTTACTTACAACATCCATAAAGTAATACCCGCTAATTAGCACATAATAAACTAAAAGTATTCCTAGTGCATCTTTCATATTTATATATTTTTCTTTATGAAACAAGATAGGTGAAAGGGCGTAAACAAGAAAGATGATTAGCGGATTTAAGACAAAATAATAAGTAAGATTTCCTTTCATCATATCAACTCCTCTATTCTAGTTTTCTCTGTAAAGTGTTGTAATTCCTTTTCTTTCGTCTCTATAGCTTTTAAAAAGGTTCATATATAAACTACAGAAAAGATGCCTACATTAAAATAAAAAAAGCACCGAAAAGGTGCTTTTTTCTACGCTTCAACCGATTGATTTTCCACAATATTTTTAAACTGTCGTTTATGCATCCAAGTTAATGAAGCGATAGTTCCAAGTGATAACACAACAATGAAAATCATGAGTATTCCTATGTTTTGCCACATGAAGTTAAAGTCTCCACTTGATACGACTGCTTTCAATCCTGATACAGAATATGTCATCGGCAACCAAGCATTGAATGGTTGTAAAAACTTCGGAATCAATTCTAGTGGGAATGTTCCAGCACTTGTTGTAAGCTGAATAATTAATGTGATGATGGCAATGAAACGCCCTGCATCACCGAATGCTGTTACTAAACATTGAATTAATGCGATAAACGCTAAACTTGTAACGATGCTAAAGAGTATGAAATACGGAATACTTTGTACTTCTACACCTAATCCGAATAGTAATATAATATCTGCTACTACCGCTTGAATAATACCGACTGATAGTAAAACACCGAACTTACTAATAAACCAACTAAATCCTGATTTTGGAACGCCAACTGTATCACGTAATGGATATACGATTGATAGTAGCAATGCCCCAACAAATAAACCGAGTGATAAGAAATACGGTGTAAATCCAGTTCCGTAGTTTGGAACTTCCGCCATTTTCTCCGTCTTCACTTTTACAGGACTTGCAAACATATCATACGTTTTATCCGTCCCTTTCACTTCACCAGTTTTCTCAGCCCCTTCGCCAAGTTTCTCAGCAAGTTCACCTGAACCATCATTTACTTTTACGAGGCCATCCGTTACTTTACCAGATCCGTCTGCTAGTTTATTTACGCCGTCGATTAGCTGGGTTGAGCCAGTTGACATTTTATTTAGACCACCATTTAGAGTACCTAAGCCAGTTGTTACTTGACCAGAGCCATCTGCTAATTGATTTACTCCACCTGTCATTTGGTTTGCTCCTACAGATAATGTACCTAAACCGCCTGTTACTTGGCTTGAGCCATCTGCTAATTGATTTACTCCACCCGCCATTTGGTTTGCTCCTGCAGATAATGTACCTAAACCGCCTGTCACTTGGCTTGAGCCATCTGCTAATTGATTTACTCCACCTGCCATTTGATTTGCTCCTGCAGATAATGCACCTAAACCAGCTGTCACTTTTCCAGATCCGTTTTGTAATTGCGTTACGCCATCAATTAATTGAACTGATCCATCTTTTAATTTATCGGCACCTATTTTTGCATTATCTAATCCCTCACCAAACCCATGAAACTTACTAACAAATTCATTTTGTGCGTTCGTTAGTTTCTCAATACCACCTGCTAGAGTTTTCACCCCTGCTGGATTTGGTAATTTGTTTTGCAATCCATTTGTTTTTTGATGTATTTCGCCTTTTAATTGTTTTACTTCTTCATTTAATTTATTTGTTCCACCCGCTACTCCGGAAGCTTTTTGCTGAACTGTCGCTGTACTTTTTACAGCACTTGTTATGAACGGTTGTAACTGCTCTTGATATTCTTTTGGTAAACTTTCAATTTGTTTTTGTAAATTCGCTACCTCTTGCGCTGCATTTTTTGCATCCCCTGCTGTTGATTGTGTAAGTTCATTTAACTGATTTACATTCTCTCCAGCCCCATCTATTTTCTCATTTACTGCATTCAATATAGAAGGAATTTCCGACTGCATTTCACCTAATCCTGCAGCAGACTTTTGTACGTTACTATTTAAATCTTGCAATCCCTTTTGAATTTCTTGAGACCCTTTTTCTAATTGACTTTGCCCTTCAGCAAGTTTTCCCATACCATTTGATAGATCAGTTGTTCCTGCTTTTAATTCACCAGATTTACTTACTAATTGGTTCAAACCACCGGTCACTTTCTCAGATCCATCACGCAATTCGCCAATTCCTTTTTGCATTTCACCCGTTTTACTATTTAACGTATTTAAGCCGTCTGTTACTTTTCCGGAGCCATCTACCAATTTTCCAATACCTGTTTGCATCTCACCTGTTTTACTATTTAACGTATTTAAACCGTTCGTTACTTTTCCGGAACCGTCTAATAATTTCCCGATACCTATCTGCATTTCACCTGTTTTGCTATTTAGCGTATTTAAACCATTTGTTACTTTTCCAGACCCATCTACTAATTTATTAGATCCATCTGCTAATTTCTGAACTCCATCCTTCATCTCCCCAGACTTCCCTTGAAGTGTATGAAGGCCATCCGTCACTTTACTTGAACCATCATGCAGCTCGCTTGATCCGTCATGTAGTTTACTTGCTCCTTCTGCCCCATCTGCTAACCCTTTTGAGACGTCTTGAATAGAATCAAACATTTTCTCTGCATATGTTTTCGTTAACGTACTTGATACTTCACCTTTAATTTTTTCAATGGCTGTTCCGCCAATTTGTGAAGATAAGAAGTTTAAGCTTTCGTTTGGAATGTATTCTAAGTTTAATGGTTTTGGATCATCTTTTAATAACGTTGTAGCGTTACTTGAGAAGTTATCTGGAATGCGTACTAACATGTAATACTTTCTACCTTCCATTCCTTTTTTCGCTTCTTTTTCACTTACAAATTCCCATTTAAAACTTGTATTATCTTTTAAGTTATCAACGAGCCCTTTTCCGACCTCAATTGGTTTCCCATCAAATACTGCACCTTTATCTAAATTGACTACCGCCACTGGTAAATCATCTAACTGTTTATACGGATCCCAAAAGGCCCATAAAAACATACCTGCATATAAAATTGGCACGAATAAAACCGCGATAATTGGAATTAATATTTTTTTACTTTTTATAATTTCAGTAAACTCTTTACGAAGTAACTGATTCCATTTCATCTTTACTCCCCCTCTTTCAAATGACCGAAATGTTCATTTGGTCATTTTTACCCAAATAAAAAGGCTATACCTATTCATACATATGCCTTATCCCCGAATGTATACTATGCAACTTTTACTCAATACGAAACTAATATTTCTATTTTCCCTCCTTAAATTAAATATATGACCACTTTGTTCATTTGGTCATATTTTATAATAATAAAAGGATTATCTTAATTTGACAATCCTTTTAATAAATAAAGTTCAAATAATTCTGCGATTTTTTCTTTTTCTAGCGGTTCATGATTTTTTTCCCAATCAAAAATAAGCGATACGTATAAGCGAAGCATAATAAATGCTGTAATTTCTGGATCACATTTGCTAATCTCACCTTTTTCAATCGCAATCTTTAAATACGATTGAATGACAGAAACGATTTCCACATCTACTTGTTGCATCACTTCTTGTACTTCTTTCGTTCCCATATCACGCTCTTCTTGAATTAACTTAATCATGAGCTGATGTTCTTTTCTGAATTCTAATATGCTATATAATGCTCTATGTACATTTTCAAAAAATGAAACATCTGAACGAATTGCATTTTCTGCAACTTGTTTCATTTCTGTAATTAAATTAGAAATAATCTCACCAAATAGCTCTTCTTTATTTTTGAAAAAAGTATAAATCGTTCCTTTTCCTACATTCGCTAACTTCGCTACTTGATCCATCGTTGTTGCTTTATAACCGAACGCTGAAAAAGACTTTGTTGCAGCTTCAATAATAGAACGTTTTCGATCTATCGCCACATCGTCACCTCCAAAAATGACCAATTGGATAATATAGTCAATCAGTACATCTTTGATATTACCACACGCTTACATTCTAGACAAGTTCTCTTTTTTATTATTTCCAGTATAAAAAAATTCCAGTCAGTGTATATCATACTGTCCATAGTTTATCAGAAGAAAAGAGAAAAGGAAAAGGTGTTCTTAAGATATACAATTAAACCTTACTTAACAACAACAAATTTCCCTTTTTTCAAATAATCAAATAAAAAAACAAGAAAATCTTTACATTTAATAGTAATATAGAAAATAGACAAGTTTATCAAAATAGTGGAGGCTTTTTCAGTCATGATGCGTGCGCTTCGTTTAAATATAAAGCAAGCTTTTTGTAGTCGTATTTCTTTAATTATTATGTTTAGTGGATTCGTTCTTATTTGTATTTATCACTATTACTATGTAATTCGTTATTTAGGAGACGCAGCGAGTGGACCTATTTCAACAGATATAAAATGGATCGGATTTCGCGACAATGAAATGGATGTTTATTTATTATTAATGCCAGTTATTGCGAGTTTCCCCTTTAGTACAAGTTACAATTCGGATAAGTCAGATGGTTTTAAACCGTTTGTAAGTAAGGGGATTTCTTTATTTCCTTATTCAGTAATGAAATATATCGTTACGTTTTTTTGCGGAGGATTTCTTTATACATTTCCATTCATCTTATCGTTATTATTTTGCAAATTAACCATTCCAGACGGAACACCTACGATTGGTTCAGGCATCATAAATGCTGATGGAATGTTCGCAAACCTATATTTCGATGCGCCTCTCACTTACATTACTGTATATATCGGAATTAATTTTTTATTTGCAGGTTTAATGGCCCTTTTAGGACTTGCTGCATCTGTATGGTCACAAAAGGACTATATGGCAATTCTCTTTCCATTTGCAGTTGCCTCCATTCCTTACGTCCTGCTAAATACAATATTTCCTTCAATAGGCGGAGCACCTATTCATTTATATGATCCGAAACAACCATTGCAAGGCATGTCACCGTATATTTTAACGATGCAATGTGCTTTCTTCCTTCTCGTTAGCTTATTTATGTATATACAAGGAGTAAAGCGGGATAGAAAAAAATATAGAAGAAGACTGCAAAAAAGAGATCGGTGTAGAAAAGCGCTTCAAGCAATTTCGGACTAAATAATTGAACGAATAAGAGCGTAATTCCCTAAGTTAGCTTAGAGAATTACGCTCTTATTCTCATTTACATTTATCAATCGTATAATCATCTCCCCTTTACGGCGTACCTGCCAATCCCCATAAAATAACGACCGCCGCAAAATAAATCGCTTTAATACCTACAACTGAACATAATAAAATAATTGCATATGTACTTAATTCTCTTCTTGCACCTATTAAAGTAAAAATGACTGCCAAACTAAACGTTACATAGGACGATGCTGTATGTATTAAGTTATATGTAATATCCAAATTTTGAGTAAGTCCTGTTACCTCCGCTACAAATTGGAGCATGACGATTGTACAAAACAAAATTGCAAGCTGATTCATTAATTTTCCATTTAACCACGCTTGCATCTTTAACCTCCTCATTACAAAAAGCTGAATTTTTAATTAATTTTAACATGATTTTTACAGAAAAAGAACGCTCAGTATATCTCTAAGCGTTCTTTCATGACTATTTAAGAAGCTTTCTTCAAATCAATTTGAGCAAGTACTGGATCGTGGTCACTTACACGTCCCTGTTCTTTCATAATGTTTGAGTTTAAGTGTACTGGATCTACAATTGTGTGTGGTGCGATGTTGTTTGTTACTAAAATATGATCTAACACTTGTGCATTTCCTTCATGAATGTACGTGTAGCGGTTCTCTTTCGGCACTGTGTTTAACATATTTTTCAAGATTGTTCCTTCTAGTGCTTTTAGTGGTTTAGCAAACTCAAAATCGTTCATATCTCCTAACACAACAACTGGTGCATTCGTGTTCTTTTTCTGAATTCCTTGTACGAATTGATTTACTTCTTGCGCTAACTGAATTCGTTTTTCTTCACTCTTTAATACGAGCGGCTGCACTTTTCCAAATGGCGTTGCATCTCCTATTTTTGAGTTTAAGTGATTTGCAACGACAACAACGTTTTGTCCTTGGAACGTAAATTCTGCTGCAAGCGGTTTACGTGTACTTTCAAATAATGGATTTTCGTCTCCAATGCGAACGACATTTTTATCAAGTAACTTCGGTACTGCTGCTAATTTCACGCGTGATGGGTTGTAGAAGAAACCGACGCGAATATTCGCTCCTGGTGCTCCTCCGTCTAGATTATTATTCGGAGCAATTTCTACATACTCATACTTTGGTCCACGAATTTCTAGAACTGCATCAATGATACGTTTTGCGCTTAAAGAAGCATCTGTTGTACCGTCATTAATCGTTCCGTTATTATCTTGCATTTCCTCTACACCGATAATATCTGGCATTTTTAAGTTGTATTTAATAGAATACGCTAACGCTTTTACTTTTTCATCTGTTGTTTCTTTTTTATTCGCCGAGAAGTTTTCAATGTTATATGTAGCAACTGTTAACTTATCAAGACGAGGCTGAATATTCGCGCCTACTTGCTTAAATCCACCTTCCACTACAGATGGTAATTCCGTTATTGGCGAAATGCGGAACGAACCGTAATCATATCCGACTACCCCTGTTATATCTCCAGTGAAAGTATCTCCTACTTTTGCTACATAATCACGAGGTACTTTTACAGAAAGACGCTCTGGGTTTAATTGATTTTCATCTAATACAGGTGTGCCGTATTTCGTTACGACTTTATTTCCGCCATTTTTTACTGTTACATATAAATTTCCGTTTTTCTGAGGTGCAATAATTTTTGGCGTTGGCATCGTAACGCGCATACCTTCTATACTTTCATAAAAGTCGATTGCATCTTCATTTGGATCAAATAAACCGAATGCATCATTATCGATAATTTGATCAGGGATTTTCACACCGTTTTCTCCAAGTACAATCGGTGCTGGTAAAGGTTGATCTTTTGCGATTACAGCAACGCAGCTCGCTTTAATTTCCGTCGTCGTTAAATCTGTGTCAAACCTTTCTGCATACCCAGGTCCAACATATTCTTCTACTTCTCCATCAACTTGAATAAGATCTCCTACCGCTACATTCGCATCTTTTTTGTATACGTACATACCTTCTGACGTAGCTGGATCATTATCCGGCTGGTTATCTTCTATATAAAAACCATTTTTATCAAGTGCTGTTACAACGCCTTCCACATTGTATACTTTCTTCCCTTTGTAAGGAGAAATATGTGATTTTCCTTGAATATCATGAATACGAACCTGTTCATTGTTTACGATAGTAAATGAAAATGTTGAAATCGCTGAAGAAGTAAACCCTTCTTTCTCTGCGATTGCTTTAATCACACTATTTTCATTCACCACAATTTGTCCGTTATAACGAACACTCTTATTTGTAGGGTTAGAGCCATCTAACGTATAGTAGATTGTTGCTCCTTCTGTATTCGTTGTTAATGTTACCGCTGTTCCCTTCGCAACTTCTCCACTACCAGGCGAAGCTACTACATCGCTAACACGGTTTTGTCCTTCCCCTTGAAACTTATGAGCTGTTACCGATTTTAAACCTGGGCTACTAAAATATAATTCAAGCGTCCCTGTTAAACTAACTTTCTTCCCGATATTTTCAGGATGATCTTTCACGTTTACTGCCGCTCTCACATCACCCTTTGGCAACTGAACAGGCATGATTTTGTCTGGATTCGTTTCAGTTGGCGAATCCGCAATTGCTACGTTTGTATCATCAAACTTAGCAGGATCTTTCGTGTATTTAGAAGGACTTTGCGTATATCCAACGATGTATCCTTCCACTGTCCCCTTCGTTTTCCCTTGCTGCTTAAATACTTGAATTGCTTTTTCTACTGACATAGAAGTATTTTCTTCTGCCTGCACTAAAGTTCCAGTAAATGAAAGCAATAGCAATAATGATAAAAAGACACTTAACAATTTCTTCACAGCCATTTTCCTCTCCCTATTTCATATTTTCTCAGCATTTCTATCATAACAAATGATTCGTTATATAGAATGCTATTTCGACAAGTTTTACAAAAAATTTATTTAATTTACAAGCTTTCAAACTATAATACAAAATAATAATTTTACACCTTCTACGAATGCGACCTATAATAGTAGAGAGAGAAAACAGAAAATATCGAAATTTCATTGGCATGTAAAATGGATTCATTTGAATAGGAGTGATTGGATGGAAGTGCAAACAGAAACATACCGCGCAGCTATGAATGGAACATTAGAACGTCATTTTTCAGATATGATTGCCGTTATACCAACTAGAATTACGATTGAACAGTTAAAACAGCGGCTAGAGACTATCTCTACTAAAGTGGATGAATTAAAAATTGTTTACAGTGATGAGACAAGCCTTATTGTTGAGTTACATATGGATGAAACAATCATACCGTATGAACTGCATATTGATGAAACGAGCGATCCAGAAGAATATAAAATGTACAATAGACAAGATTCTACAATCGTAGATCGTAATTTTGAAGATGCTGCTTATGGCACTGAAATTTTCACTCGTACGCTATTTGTAGGCGATGTGCTGGACTGCTTTTTCCAGCAGTTACAGTTTTTATGGAACCTCGCTCCAGACTTGTTATTTGTAATCGATTCAAGTGCAGCAATGAAAGTAATATCTAGAAGCTATATTGAATATCACGTTGAAAATGAATTATTACCTGACATTCCTGACTTGTACGTTATTCATTCTGTTTATGAAGACGATAAAGACGGTGAGCCTACGCAATATTGGTTTCATACACATGGCCTTTTAAGAGCAGGCGTAACGGAAATAGAATTAATTATTCCAAATCGCATTTCTTCCTACTACGGCATTGGTGACCTCTTTCAAACATTTGCTAATAATACCGTTGAGAATGGCCAAGTCCCTATGAATGAGCCTATCGTTATCGCGCATAGTCAGCAAGGTTCTATACATACAGTAGCTGTTCCATGGGAGAAAGGCTTATCTTATATTGGGCATAAAACGAGTATAGATCAATTATCTTCAATTGAGAATGAAGAAGTGAAGCTACAACCAATAGATGCACAAAACACATTCTTAGGCGGGATGGATGACCGAGATGAATACCATCAATCGCCATCTGTTCTCTTGTTCAAATTTGATACTTCAGAAGAATGTATCGAAAGCTTTTTCAAAGAACACGAGGAAGCTACAGGGCTCATGTTTTATAAAACAAATAGTGAAACGGCTCGTATGGCTTACAATGCGAAGAATACTTTCGGGTATTTCAGCAACATTTTTCAAATTGAACAATCAAATGAAGATTTTCGTTTTCTCGCTAAGTTTGGTGTTTCCTATGAAGAGGGGAAAAGCGAACATATGTGGTTTGAAATGCAACATATTACAGAAGACCTTATTCAAGGAATACTCATTAATGAACCATATTTTATAGAAGATATGAGCGAAGGAAATTCTTATCATTTAGATTTTGATGACTTAACAGAATGGGTTATTTATGCTGGTGATGCTGTTATAAAGCCAAATAACTTATATATGTTTATTGGCGAATAAATATTTTATATAACAAACAAAACGCCTTCAATACGATTGAAGGCGTTTCTTATATTTTATTGTGCGATTAATTCAGCATCCATTACTTTCTCCAAATGAGATAATACACGCTTTGCAGCCCTCTCACCTTGATCAATACAGTCTGGAAGACCAGAACCAGCGTAAGAACTACCTGCCAAGTATATTCCTGGCAACTCTTTTTCCATAAATATTGTGAGTTTCTTCATTCGCTCGTTATGACCTACTGTATATTGGGGCATGGCTTCTTTCCAGCGGCTTACGACTGTAAACCCTGGATCCTCTGTAATATCCATCGTCTTTCGTAAGTCTTCTAGTACAAGCCTAACAAGTTCCTCTTCTGTTTGTTCTACAACTGCTTCATCACCAGGGCGTCCAACGTAACACCTAAGAAGCGTTTTTCCTTCTGGCGTTGTGTGTGGCCATTTTTTATGTGTCCACGTACATGCTGTAATTGTGTAGTCGCTATTTCGAGATACGACAAATCCTGTACCATCAATATCGCGCTGAATGGCTGATTTCGGGTAAGCCATTGCCACATTCGCAACTGATGTGGACGGAATGTTGCGGAAGAAACGAAACTGCTTGTACTGCGCGAACATAGATGGCAATACTTTATGTGATGTTGCCACTACGACCGCGTCCGCTTCTATTTCTTTTCCGTTACTAAGAGTAATCGTATAGCCATCACCAAGTTTTGCAATTTTTTCAATGCGTGTTCCCTTTATTATCGTACCTTCATGCATCTTCAATTCGAGAGATTCTACGATAGATTCTAAGCCTGTTTTCACTGTTTGGAAGATTCCTTTTTTCGGTTCAGATGTCTCTTTTTTCGGGGCAAGTGTACGCATACCGAGTGAAATACTGCGATGCTTCTGCTCAATTTGATACATTTGCGGGAATGTTGACATTAAGCTCATTTCATCAATATCCCCTGCATAAATACCCGATAGTAATGGTTCTATTAAATTTTCAACCACTTCGTTTCCGAGGCGATGTCTGAAAAACTGCCCGAGTGATTGGTCAGATACTGGTTTTGATCTCGGCATTAACAGATCAAAACCAGCTCTTAGTTTACCAATTGGAGAGAACAGCCTGGAAAATAGAAACGGCGTAATTTGCGTTGGAATTCCCATCATCGATCCGCTCGGCATTTTATGTAACCGATTGTTTACGAGGATAAATGATTGACCGGCCTTATTATTTACAAGTTCATCGCCAAGACCTAATTCTCGCGCTAATCTAGCTGCACTTTCTTTTCGTGCTAAGAAAGAATCCGGCCCGCGTTCAATTGTAAATCCATCTTTTCGAACGGTTTGAATTTTCCCGCCAAGTTTACCCGATGCTTCTATCAGTAATGTATCGATCGGCAAGTTCTTGTCATGAATATCTTTTTGTAAGTTATACATTGTTGTTAATCCTGTGATGCCACCGCCGATGACTACAACTTTTTTCCTCAAGCATGCTCCCCCTTTCTTTTTACAATACAGATTCTTTTTTCTTTAATACAACATCTGTTAAGCAATCAATAAATGCGTCCGATGCATTTGGCATTTCTGGACGATAATATTTCGCTCCAATTTCATCTGTCACAACTTTACACTCAAAGTCGTTGTCATATAAAACTTCTAAATGTTCCGCAACAAATCCAACTGGTGCGTATACGAATGAAGTATAACCGTACTTTTCATTTAGTTCTCTCGTTAAATCTTGTACATCTGGACCAATCCAAGGATCTGGCGTGTTTCCTGCACTTTGCCAACCTACTGCATAGTTTGCTACTTCAGCACCTCTTGCAATATAGTCAGCTGTTTCATTTAATTGGTCTGGATATGGATCGCCAAGTGCGATAATTTTTTCTGGTAAGCTATGTGCAGATACGATTAATACTGCTTTTTCACGCTCTGCTTCTGCCATACTATTATATATACCTTTCACTGCATCAACCCAGTACTGGATGAATTTCGGTTCTTTATACCAGCTATCAATGCCGTGAATTGTTAAGTTTCCAAGTTTCTCAGCTTCTTCTTGTGCTCGTCCTACATACGATTTCACGCTAAATGTAGAATAGTGCGGCGCAAGAACAAGTGCGATTGCATCTTGTATACCGTCGTTATGCATATCTTTCACTGCATCTTCAATGAACGGTTCGATATGTTTTAAGCCAAGATACATATGGTACTCTACTTCATCTTGTACTTCATTTAAACGCTGTTCTAACTTTTTAGCTTGCTCTAATGTAATAGTAGCTAAAGGAGAAATACCACCAATTGCACGGTAACGCTCTGTTAAATCTTCTAGCATTTCAGGACTTGGCTTTCTTCCTCTGCGAATATGTGTATAGTAACGTTCAATATCTTCTTCTTTATATGGCGTTCCGTATGCCATTACAAGCAAACCAATTTTCTTTTTCATACAGCAATTCTCCTTTACTTCGCTAACTGCCCTTTAGAGTATTCATGAATAAATGTAGTTAAACGTTTTAATGTATCTGGATTTACTTCTGGGAATACACCGTGTCCTAAGTTAAAGATATAACCAGGCTGTTTCATCCCTTGATCTAAAATACCTTTTACATGTTCTTCAATAACAGACCATGGTGCAAGTAAGAATGAAGGGTCCATATTTCCTTGTACCGCCTTATGAACGCCGCGTGCGCGTGCCTCTTCAATCGGTAAGCGCCAATCTAAGCCTACTACATCAAGCGGTAAGTCGTGCCATTCATTTACTAAGTGTGCAGCTCCTACGCCGTGCATAATCATCGGTACACCCATCGGACGAACTTCTGCAAAAATACGCTCCATTGCTGGTTTAATAAATACGCGGTAATCTGCTACATTTACTGTTCCAACCCAAGAATCGAAAATTTGAACAGCTTTTGCTCCTGCGTTAATTTGCGCTTTTAAATATGTAATAACCATATCTGCTAGCTTATCCATTAAAGCGAACCAAGCTTTCGGCTCTGCATACATGAACGCTTTCGTATTATGATAATTACGAGATGGACCGCCTTCAATCATATAGCTCGCTAATGTAAATGGAGCCCCTGAAAAACCGATTAACGGTACGTCTAACATTTCTGTCGTTAATAAACGAATCGTATCTAATATGTACGGTACGTCATCTTCTGGATTGATTTCCCCTAGTTTTTCTACGTCTTGTAAAGAACGAATTGGATTATCAATAACTGGGCCAATACCTGATTTAATTTCTACATCCACACCAATTGCAGGTAGTGGTGACATAATATCTTTATAAAGAATTGCTGCGTCTACGTTATATTGATCAACCGGCAACTTTGTAACGTAAGCACATAACTCTGGATTATGTGTAATTTCAAATAAAGAATACTTTTCTTTTATCTTTCTATATTCCGGCTGCGAACGACCTGCTTGACGCATATACCATGCTGGTACATAATCAGTACGTTCCCCCCTACATGCTTTTAAAAATGTCTCATTTATAGTTCTTACCAAGACCCTTGCTCCCTTCCTTGCCAATGCTTTTGCTCTAAATACGTTCTATTCCGATATTTATCTTTTTTTACTATACAGCTTGTAAAAACAAAATGCATAACATTATGTACGTTGTTCATGAAATTGACACAAACATTCGTAAAACCGCTTACTATTTTCACAACATTCTTATTATAGCACAGAGAAAAACTATGGTTTAGCTACTTTTGACTTTTCCCCTTCGCGATTCGTTTGTGTGTTATATGGTACAACGTAAAAACTCGGTTTTGAAAAGATGTTAACGAACTTTTCCTCATATTCCCCGTCACCATTTACAGTGCCTACATGCGTATGAACTCCGTTTTCCACTCTATAAATACGATACATAATTCTTTCATCTGGAAGTGGTGTCCAGCTTAATTTTGCTTTAAATAAACCGAAAGGGCTAAACGCTAATTTCACTTTCACATCTTCAATCTTGCGCAAACGAATCGGAGCACCGATTGTTTCCACACCTTCTGGTTTCATAAACTGCTCTTTCTGTTCTACATTTGCCTTCGTTAAAATTTTCTTAAACAATTTCGTTGCTGACGCACTTTCTCCTTGCAACTGATGCTCTTTATCCGTACGGTCATAACCAATCCAAACAGCACCTACTAAATTTGGCGTATAGCCAACGAACCACATATCTCTAGCTCCATTATCGTCATTTGGTAAGGAAGTTGTACCTGTTTTCCCAGCTAATGCACCGCTATATATGCCTGCTTTCGCTGTCCCTTCCTTCACAACCCCTTCTAACATTTTCGTCATATACCATGCCGTTTGTTTCGAGAAAATTTTCGTTTCTACTTTTGGCGATTCTCCAATGACTGCGCCGTGTCTATTTAACACTTTATCAATCACATGCGGCTCAATAATAGCGCCATTTGCTAAAAATGCACGATACATTTTCACAAGATCAAATGTTGAAACACCATTTTTCAGCCCGCCAAGTGCTGTACTTAAACCAGCATCGGCAATAGGAACATTTCCTTTCTCTAAATATTGCTTTCCTTCTTCTACCCCTAACTCATTTAATAAAGAAACTGCCGGTACATTTGCTGACTCTAAAATCGCATCATACATCGTCATTTCTTTCGTATATTGACGATTGTAATTTCGAGGTTCATAACCTTCAAAAGAAGTTTTTTCATTCGTTAATAAAGAATACGGATTATATTTTTTCGTTTCGAGTGCTGGTGCATAGACAATCAGTGGTTTTAGCACAGAACCGGGCTGTCTTTTTGCAAAAACACGATTAAACCCTCTCGGGACGTACTTTCTTCCACCAATCGCCGCTTTAATTCCGCCCGTACGATTATCCATTAATAAAAAAGCACCTTGCGCCCCCTCTTCTTTACCAGGGAAATTCCTCGCATCTTGAAACTGGTTATACGCTACCTTTTGAACTTTTTCATCCATCGGAACGACAAACGTATATCCTCCGCGAAGTACTTCTTGATGAGACAATCCGTATAAACGAGCTGCTTCATCTATAACCATATCAATATACGGCATATATGCGAGTTCATTCTCATCTAAGTTTTTGTAAAGAGCAATGGTCTTTCCTTGATAACGTACGCTCTCTTCGGCAGTCAAATAGCCTTGTTTATGCATCAGTGACAATACGAGATCACGGCGCTCCTTGCTCTTCTCTGGAGAGAAATAAGGTGAATATCCATTTGGTGACTTCGGAAGACCTGCAAGCATTGCTCCTTCTTCTACTGTTAAATCTTCTACATTTTTATTAAAATACAACTTTGCTGCTGCTTGAATACCGTAAGCTCCATGGCCAAAATAAATATGATTCATATACATTTCAAGAATTTGTTGCTTCGTATATTTTTGCTCTAATTGAAGGGAAATTGCGACTTCCTTCAATTTACGCGTAACTGTTTTTTCACGAGTTAAAAAGACGTTTTTCGCTAGTTGCTGTGTAATGGTACTACCGCCTTCGACCTTCTCTCCAGCTAACGTATCTTTATAAAGAGCACGGAATATAGACGGGTAATCAATTCCTTGATGCTCATAAAAACGAGAATCTTCCACCGCAATAAACGCCTGCTGGACATGCTTTGGAATTTGCTCTACTGGTACGAGATCTCTATTTTCTACATATAATTTCGTAATCTCTTTCCCTTTCTGGTCAACGATACGTGATGAAGAGTGGAAAACGAGCTGCTTTTCATCCATCATATAGCCACCAGCTAACACAATAAGTTTATAAAGTACAATCGCTAATACTAGCGTTGCGAATCCACCTAATAAAGTCCACTTTACTTTCTTCATACATCGGCCTTCTTTCCAAATGATGGTACATTTATTATTTGAAAAAGAAGTATCTTTATGTATATAATCTTCGAAGTTTTTTAAGAGAGTTGATATAATAGAAACAAATAATTAAGGGGGCATTAAAATGAAGGCTATTATTTCATACGAAACACCTCTAGAACAAGCACATTTCACTGCAAAAAATAATGAAAAAGATATGTTTTATAAAGAAAATACAGAAGAATCAGTAGAATCAGCGCTTCAATATGACGTACTAGACGCTGTTGGCGAATTTAAAGGACAACCTGGCTATATCGTTTGTAACAACATTTCTGTAACAGACGAAGGTCGCCCAGTATTTGAAAACCGATTTAAAAACCGAGCAGGCCTTATTGAAAACGAACCTGGCTTCCAAGCAATCCGTGTTCTACGCCCATTAAGTAACGATACATATGTCATCTTAACGATGTGGGAAACGGAGCAAAACTTTAAAGACTGGACAGAATCACGTTCATTCGAAAATGCTCATAAAAAACGCCCTGCACAAGCAGAAGGACAAGCTCAGGCGCATCCACATGCGGAACAGCAGAAAAGTATTTTCTCTCGTCCGTCATTTGTGACTACTTTTGATGTGTTAGTTTAAGTTTTTGAGTTCGGAGTTTGAAGACCACGGTATGTGAAATTATATCAACGATTTTCCGAATATATCTATCATATCTTTGAATATATCAACGATTTTTTCAATATATCGACGATTCGACAAAGAATATCGACTTATCGACAAATGACGACATAAAAAAGGAAACACCGTTACACGCCGGTGTTTCCTTTTTCTTTGTACCAATTATATATACGAAGCGCATCTTCTTTTTGCATATGCTTCACTTTGTAAAGATGCCCCGCTACCGATACCACTGCTGTACATAGCTCGTCTTTCTTTTGAAAATGCGACTGACCATATCCTACTGCTTGAACATGTCTTCTTCGCATAATTCCTGTATATTTCGCAAGACCACGGTATACCATGACTAACTGATTGTCTCGTATCATATATCCGCCACTTGTATACCGAGCGTATGCAAGCAACGTAAATATGATAAATAGTGGTATTAAAGTGAACAACGCAATATTTTGTTTGAAATATATACTCGTACCGATGATCGGCAGTGCGAGCACAGCACTTGTAATCCAGCCCATTATTACGTAACGACGTAATGCAGCCTTCGGTAAATGAACGATTTCCTCTTCCATTTCATACGGTAACTGCAAATATGTAAGTAACTGCTGGACATCTTTCTTTTTCATAAAAGGATGTAACATAACTTCATTTCCAGCTGCTTCTATACTTTGAATGACTTCCACTTCGACAGAGCAATAACCGAAAGGCTGGCGGAGAATTCCTTCTTTCACAGTGATCGCTTGAATACGGTGTAATTTTAAAACAAACTCTTTCTTATCAAATAACCCTTGCACGATGCGAACTTCATTTCCGTTTCGCTCTATTTTAAAGTTCGCATATTTTAACGCATAGCCAGCTGTCGAAACGACCCACGAAACCGCCATTAAAATCGCAGCCATAACGATTAATTCATATACACCGTTATCCATCACATACGCTTCTACTTTATTGATGAGCCATTCTGGAAGAAATTGATTAAACTCTGTGTAAATAAGAAGTAATCCTGAAAACACTAATCCGAATCTACCAGACGTAATGGAAGCTGCTAAAATCTCTTTCATCGTTAACTGATAAATCGTCTTACTTTCTTCTGCCATGGGCACTTCTTCACTCGCAGCGCTTCTTTTTTTATTTAATAAGGCAATTAGTTCCTTCGCTTCATCTTCTCTAATACCAGCTAACATCACTTCTGGCTCACTACCGCCGCCCGCTACTTCAATATTTAATTTCGTCAATCCAAGCACTTGATAGATGATGTTAGAAGATGTACTAATATTTTGCACACGTTCTTTATTTAAATAGCTTTCTTTCTTAACGAACACACCATGCTTTATATGTACAATATTATTTTCAACCCAGTACACTTTGAAATACCATTTTATAGCTGAGAAAATTGCCATAATGAATAATACAAACAAAAGAACAAGGTGTAAGAAATACCAAGGTTCTACTTGACCATCTGATCGAAATAAAACAAGTAAAATAAAAGGCAATAAACCCGCAATTCGAATACCTAATAAAATTGTGATCGGATGTTGCCTCTTATACATCCTCATCACTCACTTTCGCAAGTTCTCCAATTTGTCTTTTCAGCTGCTCTGCTTCTTCTTTCGTTAAGCCTGGAATACTATGAGAAGTTGCCGCTGTTGAAATATGTAATTCTGCTAAATTATACTTTCTCATAATCGGGCCCTGTTCAATCGTTACGTGCTGCACACGGATCATCGGAATGAGTACGCGTTTTACAACGAACATTCCCTTTTGAATCTCAATCTCTTCTTCATTTAATCTGTAACTATAATAACGTTGACGTAAATTTGGAAACACAAAATAATCAAGCGGGATAAATGTAATAGCACCTGTTACTAACAAGCCAAACAACCAACCCCACCAATTAAAATTGATCATAAAAAAGAAATATGCAATTACGACTGCTAGTATAACTGCCGCCCCAATTAAAGCGTGAATTCTCCACACTTTCAGCATATTAGAATGAATCTCTCTTTCTAACGGCTGCATCTCATCACTCCAATTATATAAATTTATTAATTATATATTAGTTGGTATATACATATTTGTAAAATTATCCCGCGTTAACGGGCAGTAAAACTCCCCAAAAATTTCAGCTGGAGCAAAGAAGTTAGGTGGACGATCAACTGCCCGTAAACGTCCGATTGATTCAACTAATAATCAGTGGGGATGAATCCCCCACTGATTAAAGTTTCACTTTATAGTTTTCTACATCGTATCCATTACTTCTTTAAAATTCCCTTCATTAATAGAATACACTTGAAACTGAATGTAATCTATTTCATTCGTATTCGGACGGGCATATGGCAAAATGTTAAATTTAGAAGCAGATCTTCCTAACATATCTACAATCATTAGAGAAACGTCAATATATTCGAAATCTACACGGAATACTACTGCTTCTTCCGTAAATTCATAATCTTTAATCGCATCATAAGACTTATTCGCACTAATTAACATCACTTTTAATAGTTGGTTCAAATTTTCTGGTTTAAAATTAATCATATACGCAGCTCCTTTTTTTAATAAAACACTATGAAAACAGTGTAATCTTACACTTTCATAGCTTTACACTTCAATTATATAAAAAATAAAGCTAGTTTTTTATAAATTTTTTGATATAATTACATACGGGAAACGGGAAGAATTTTGTCTTCCCTTGTGTTTTTATTTGCATCTAGTACTTTTGCTAGATGCCTTTTTTTATGCTAAAAAGGTACCCTCATATACTTTGAGGATACCTTTTTCATCGATTTAGTGCAGTTCAATAATTGTACCATCTTCGAATACTTTGAATACGCCAGTAAATCCTGATCCAGCTGCGCCTTCTATTTTATATGTCGTACGCACTCTAATTTTATAATATTTCTTTCCATTTTCTACTTGTGTATCTTCTAGTGTGTAATCATATTCTTCTTTATATTCATTTTTGATATATTCTTTAGCTTTCTCAAAAGTAAATGCATTTTGATTCTTTCCTGTCTCTACTTTTTGGTTCTTTTCTGTTACTACCTTCTGATTTTTTTCTGCCTCATTTTTTTCGTTCTTTTCTGTTGCTACCTTTTGATTCGTTACTACATTTGTTTTTTGTACCTTCGCTGCTACTTCACTCTTTGCATTTTTTTCTTCTTCATTCATTTTAGTAACTAATCCTACTGCTTTTTTATTATATTCTTCAAGGTTCTTATTATCTTTTGTTTCTGCAACTAACTTATTTAACATCTCTTTCGCTTTTGCATAATTTTTCTTACTTATTAACTCTTCACTTTTCGTCAGTTGCTCACTATACTTCTTTTTTTGTTCTAACACAGCTAGTAATGCTGTTCGTTCTTCCTTTGCCTGCTTTATAAGTGTATTATTCCCATCCTTCATGTTCTCTACTTTTTCAAATGACTTGATTGATTCTTCTACCTTTGTTTCTTCTTTTAACTTCACTGCTTCAATCATTATTTTCGTTTGTTCTACAAGCACCATTACATCTGAATCGTCTTGTTTCTCATCTAGCGCTTTTTCAAATGATGATAAGGCATTTTTATATTCTTTATTCGTTAACGCGGTCTTCCCTGCATCCATTTCTTTTTCAAAATTCCCATTACTACATCCAGCTAACATTAAAAATGTAATTCCAATTACCGTTAATAACTTCCTCATTCTTTCTCCCCCTATGTGTTCCTAAAACAATAACAGCATATGTATAAAAGTCTGTGTAGTAATTAGACTGAAAGTAAATATGTACTGTACATTTCATTTACTATCATTACTTAAAACACCTAAATAGTTGGTATTTGTTTTTCTTCTTTTAAGACAGAAAGGAATTTTAATAATGTGCGTAAAGCTCTCACCAGACTCTTTACTACACACACTCTTATACACATAGAAAAACTATTTTTAGGTTGCTATTTTTTTAGCTTTACATATTCTCGGTTGTTTGGCTACGAACCTCATTCTGTAACATACCGAAAAACAAAAGAAAACAAACCGTAACATAAGTTACCGTTTGTAACTTTCTTGTAACACAAATGTAACATAAGGTTTTTGAATATACAATAGTTTTTTTACATTATTTTCCCCTATCTACATTTTAAGGTGTTAATACAGTGCTAAAACGAGTTTCATCTCCCACCTGCTATTGGACTATCATCCTTTGAATACTTTAGGAAAAAGCCCTCTTTCTTAAAGTACTCAAATTAATTACATAGATAACTCTTTTTTCACCCAAACATTACGAAGGCCTTTAACCTTTTATTTTCACATTAAATACATATAGCTATTTTTTGATATAACTATATTAAGAAAATAGGACGAACTTTTTCTTCCTTTTTGTTTCTATTTGCATCGAGTTCTTTTGCTAAATGTTTTTTTATGCCAAATAAAAAAGGTATCCTCCAATACTTTGAGGATACCTTTTCATTTTTATTATCTCTGCTGTTTTCTACCTAATACGAGCAATCCAAAACTCATCATAATAAGAAGTGCTCCCATATATGGTTCCACAGGCATTTTCTGTCCTGTCTTCGGTAATTCTTTTTCAGGCTTCTCTGGATCCGTCGTTTCTGATTTCTCTGGATCCGTTGTTTCTGGTTTCTCTGGATCCGTTGTTTCTGGTTTCTCTGGATCCGTCGTTTCTGGTTTCTCTGGGTCCGTTGTTTCTGGTGTATCCGGTTCTGTTCTTGAAAGAGAAACGGGGTGCGTGGTTGATGGGTGTTGGGG
>NZ_JAEHBQ010000079.1:0-296 GCF_016483555.1 Bacillus cereus group sp. N14 | reverse complement strand
CCCATGACCAGCCAACGGTTCTGCGTTTCTTCTGTTGTATATTTCAAGTACAAAATCTAATACAGGCTCTGGAAGATTTGAGCGGTTACGGTAACCTCCAAAGAAACCCCCAAGAGTCTGATTTTCCACAGTTGCTAAACCAACTACATCTTTTGCTAAAGTTTCAAATACTGACGCACTAGCATGTAAAACACCTGAATAATCTTCAGTAGAATGAGCATTTTCAATTCTTTGAATTAGCTTCCTAATATTCGGATGCTCTTCCGAATCTTCAACTTCCTCAATTTGTTCAATAG
>NZ_JAEHBQ010000078.1:0-320 GCF_016483555.1 Bacillus cereus group sp. N14 | reverse complement strand
TCCATATACGTACGGGATAACTTTTCAACATCTTCTGGAAGTGTTGCCGAAAATAGCATTGTCATTCGCTATGTAGGAAAATCATCAATAATTGCCTCTACTTGATCAATAAAGCCCATATTTAGCATTTCATCTGCTTCATCAATGACTAAATACTTCAGAAATTCTAAAGAAAGGGTACCTTTTTCAATATGATCTAACACACGCCCAGGAGTCCACACTACGATATGTGTCTTTTGTTTTAACTCTAATTTTTGACTTGCAAATGGAGACTTACCATAAACGGCCGCAGCCTTAATTCTTTTGAAGCGGCCTATATT
>NZ_JAEHBQ010000077.1:0-323 GCF_016483555.1 Bacillus cereus group sp. N14 | reverse complement strand
AAAGTTAGTTTGTCTAGCATCTAAAAATAAAAATTGACGTTTCACGTTGTTTGTTTCGTTCAGTTTTCAAAGAACTTTTTGGTGGAGCCTAGCGGGATCGAACCGCTGACCTCCTGCGTGCAAGGCAGGCGCTCTCCCAGCTGAGCTAAGGCCCCAAACAATTATCGGGAAGACAGGATTTGAACCTGCGACCCCCTGGTCCCAAACCAGGTGCTCTACCAAGCTGAGCCACTTCCCGAAAGAAAACGCGCCCGAGAGGAGTCGAACCCCTAACCTCTTGATCCGTAGTCAAACGCTCTATCCAATTGAGCTACGGGCGCATA
>NZ_JAEHBQ010000076.1:0-331 GCF_016483555.1 Bacillus cereus group sp. N14 | reverse complement strand
TTCCGCAGTAGCTCAGTGGTAGAGCTATCGGCTGTTAACCGATCGGTCGTAGGTTCGAGTCCTACCTGCGGAGCCATACAGAGAAGTACCCAAGTGGCTCAAGGGGCTCCCCTGCTAAGGGAGTAGATCGCTAACGCGGTGCGAGGGTTCGAATCCCTTCTTCTCTGCCATACATACTGGCCCGTTGGTCAAGTGGTTAAGACACCGCCCTTTCACGGCGGTAACACGGGTTCGAATCCCGTACGGGTCACCACTTCGGAGGATTAGCTCAGCTGGGAGAGCACCTGCCTTACAAGCAGGGGGTCGGCGGTTCGATCCCGTCATCCTCCAC
>NZ_JAEHBQ010000075.1:0-339 GCF_016483555.1 Bacillus cereus group sp. N14 | reverse complement strand
AGGAGCGTACGATACAAGTAAGGCAGGAGAAATTCAAGTAACAGTAACGGCAACAGATGCATCAGGAAATAGCTCAAGTACAACAGTAACTGTTAACGTAGTTGAAAAAGAGGAAGAAAAAGATACAGAAGTACCAGTAATAACAGCGAAACAAGGTGTAACTGTTTATGTAGGAGATAGCTTAAATGCAGGTGATTTGGTAGACGTAAGAGATAATAAAGATCCAAACCCAGTAGTAACAGTAGGAGCGTACGATACAAGTAAGGCAGGAGAAATTCAAGTAACAGTAACGGCAACAGATGCATCAGGAAATAGCTCAACTGCAATGGTAACAGTTAA
>NZ_JAEHBQ010000074.1:0-344 GCF_016483555.1 Bacillus cereus group sp. N14 | reverse complement strand
GATTTGGTGGCACAATTACGAGAAAAATGCTTAAATGCGTTTGATAATCAAGAATATCCATTTGAAGAGTTAGTAGACCAGCTTGGCGTGGAAAGGGAGCCTTCTCGAAACCCTATTTTCGACATTATGTTTACATTTGAAAACAAAGAAATGAACTCGTTGAGCATGGGAGATTATAAGGTAAATGGTGTGAAAGTTGATAGTAAGGTAGCAAAGTTTGATATTACTGTTACTGTTATAGAAACAAGTGACGGATACGATGTAGAATGGGAGTATTGTACGGACTTATTTAAAGAAAAAACAATTGCTCGTATGAATGAACAATTTGTCCAATTATTGAAAAA
>NZ_JAEHBQ010000073.1:0-347 GCF_016483555.1 Bacillus cereus group sp. N14 | reverse complement strand
GGGCAAAAATAAGCTATCAAGGAAAAGAAGGTTATGTATCGTTAGAGTTTGTGAAAATTGATGGCAACACAGAAGAGGTAAAAACGTCGGAACAACCGAAAACATCAGATGCAACGATTAAAAATGGAACGCAAGAAGTAGGAACAATCAATGCGACAAGTCTCCGAGTAAGAAGTGCAGCGAATACAAGTAGCTCGATCCTCGGAAACTTAAAAAATGGAGAAAAAGTAACAGTACTAGGAAAAGTAAACGGCTGGGCGAAAATAAGCTATCAAGGAAAAGAAGGCTATGTGTCGTTAGAGTTTGTGAAGTTAGAAGCAGGAAAACAAGAAGAAAAGCCAGCGGAA
>NZ_JAEHBQ010000072.1:0-357 GCF_016483555.1 Bacillus cereus group sp. N14 | reverse complement strand
AAGAGGAGAAAGATACAGAAGCACCAGTAATTACAGTAAAACAAGGTGTAACCGTACATGTAGGGGATAAATTAAGTCCAGAAAGTTTAGCGAGTGTAAAAGATAATAAAGATCCAAACCCAATAGTAACAGTGGGAGCATATGATACAAGTAAGCCAGGTACAATATCAGTTCAAGTAACGGCAACTGATAAGGCGGGTAACAGCTCAACTGCAACGGTAACAGTAAAAGTAGTAGAAAAGAAAGAAGAGAAGGATACGGAAGCACCAGTAATAACAGCAAAACAAGGTGTAACCGTACATGTAGGGGATAAATTAAGTACAGGAAGTTTAGTGAGTGTAAAAGATAATAAAGATC
>NZ_JAEHBQ010000071.1:0-371 GCF_016483555.1 Bacillus cereus group sp. N14 | reverse complement strand
TCACTAGTAAGTGGTTCAGCTCCTAAATATAGTCTTTCAAACTGCTTTAATTCATCCGCTTTTCCATTTTTTTCTGCATATTCCAACAACATTCTGAACATTGATGGTACTAACAGAGCTTGCTTTTTCTCTAAAAGAGTTAATAACTCTCTAGGTTCTTTGTTTTGTACTTCAGAAATAATTAACAGTTTTCCTCCTGATAAAGTAACAGGGAAAATTTCCCAAACCGAACCATCGAAGATATAGTTTAAATTTTGAAGAACAACCGTATCTTCTCCATACTTCCCTTCATCAATTTGCCAATTAGATAGATTCATTACATTCCTATTTTCAACCATTACACCTTTCGGTGTTCCTGTTGTACCAGAAGT
>NZ_JAEHBQ010000070.1:0-402 GCF_016483555.1 Bacillus cereus group sp. N14 | reverse complement strand
TAATACTTTTTGACTATCTTTATCTACTTTTGTAATTTCTACTGAACCTTTATCTACTAGTTCATTCTCTACTTTTAGTGATAAAACTTCTGTCATACCTTTTTTGATTTCGAATGATACTGGCTTCGCTAGTTTTTTATATCCTGGTAAGCTTTCTACCTCTACTAGCTTATATTTTCCTACTGATAAATCAGCAATTTTTGCTTTTCCTTCTTTATCTGTCGTTACTTTTGTTACTACTTTGCCTTTTTCATCTTGCACTTCGAATGTTACGCCCGCTAATACTGCGCCACTTTCTTTGTCTACTTTTGTAATCTCTACTGAACCTTTATCCAACAGTTCGTTCTCTACTTTCAATGATAAAACTTTCGTCATACCTTTTTTGATTTCGAATGATACTGG
>NZ_JAEHBQ010000007.1:0-230879 GCF_016483555.1 Bacillus cereus group sp. N14 | reverse complement strand
TTGTATCCGAATTTACGCCCTCGGAGTGTTACATCAAACGAAAGTAGCTTCTGTGAAATCGGACACGTAGAACAGGGGAATAAACAAAATTTATAGATTTTTATAAGTTTATGGCAACGGATTATGATGACAGTAGTAATTGGATTAACGGGAGGCATTGCAAGCGGAAAAAGTACAGTGTCTCAAATGTTTCGTGAACTGAGTATACCAGTTATTGATGCAGATATTATTGCAAGAGAAGTTGTAGAGCGAGGAAAACCAGCATATAACAAAATTGTAGAAGTGTTTGGAACGGAAGTATTACAAGAAGATGGAGAACTGGATCGGCCGAAATTAGGAAGTGTCGTTTTCTATAATGAAGAAAAACGATTGCAGTTAAATAAAATTGTTCATCCTGCAGTGCGTGAGGAAATGAATACGCAAAAGGAAATGTACATAAAAGAAGGGGCGCAAGCGGTTGTGTTAGATATCCCTCTTTTGTTTGAGAGTAAATTAACAAGTCTCGTTGATCGTGTTTTAGTTGTAGCAGTTACACCGAAAATACAATTAGAACGTTTAATGAAACGAAATAATTTTTCAGAAGAAGAAGCAAGAGCTCGCATTCAATCTCAAATGCCGTTAGAAGAAAAAGTGAAGAATGCAGATGAAGTGATAAATAATGATGGCACAATTATGGGAACGAAAACACAATTACAGGTAATTTTAAAGAATTGGAACATTATTGACTAAAAAATTGTGAAATTAATGAAAATGCTTAGTGACATATCCCCTTTTTGTGTTATACTATTATTGGGATTGGAGATAAATAGTATAACGCATTCAAGGGGGATAACATATTATGACTCGTGTGGCAATTAATGGATTTGGACGTATTGGGAGAATGGTATTTCGTCAGGCAATAAAAGAAAGCGCATTCGAAATTGTAGCAATCAATGCAAGCTATCCATCTGAAACGTTAGCACATTTAATTAAATATGATACAGTTCACGGCAAGTTTGACGGAACAGTAGAAGCATTTGAAGATCACTTATTAGTTGATGGGAAAATGATTCGCCTTTTAAACAACCGCGATCCAAAGGAATTGCCTTGGACAGATCTAGGTGTTGAAGTTGTAATTGAAGCAACTGGTAAATTTAATTCAAAAGAAAAAGCAATTCTACATGTTGAAGCTGGAGCGAAAAAAGTTATTTTAACAGCGCCTGGTAAAAATGAAGATGTAACAATTGTAGTTGGTGTGAACGAAGACCAATTAGATATTACAAAACATACTGTTATTTCAAATGCATCTTGCACAACAAACTGTTTAGCGCCTGTTGTTAAGGTGTTAGATGAGCAGTTTGGAATTGAAAACGGTTTAATGACAACTGTTCACGCTTATACAAATGACCAAAAAAATATTGATAACCCACATAAAGATTTAAGAAGAGCACGTGCTTGCGGACAATCAATCATTCCGACAACGACAGGTGCCGCGAAAGCGCTTGCAAAAGTTCTTCCGCACTTAAACGGAAAACTTCATGGTATGGCACTTCGTGTACCAACACCAAACGTGTCTCTTGTTGACTTAGTAGTAGATGTAAAGCGTGATGTGACAGTTGAAGCTATTAATGAAGCATTCAAAACTGTTGCAAACGGTGCGTTAAAAGGCATTGTAGAATTCAGCGAAGAGCCTTTAGTATCTATTGACTTTAATACAAATACACACTCAGCTATTATTGATGGTTTATCTACAATGGTAATGGGTGATCGTAAAGTGAAAGTACTTGCTTGGTATGATAACGAGTGGGGTTACTCTCGTCGTGTTGTAGATCTTGTAACGTTAGTTGTTGACGAATTAGCGAAACAAAAAAATGTGCAACATATTTAAGTGAATAAGGGAGAGGGCAAGTGAATATTTGCCCTCTTTTTTTATTTTTTTCTGAAAAGGAAAAAAATTATATAAGTATATTTTTGAAAGTGGACATACCACGAAACGTTGTGATTACTGTATTTGTGAATCGTTTATTTTTTTTAGGGAAAAGTAAAGAGGAAAATATGACAGAAAATCGAAAAAACTGTTGTTGCAAAATGAAAATAAACAAAGTATACTAACACTCGTAAACTTAAGAGCTGAGGTACGTAGTCACTACTTAAAGGGTTAGGACCTCTCTGGACTAACTTTCCCCCGTGGTAGTGGAGCAAGCCAAATTGCAAATTAGTTTTCAATTCGAACAGTTAGAATAAATTTACAAGGGGGAACTGTAGAATGGATACTATGGATACGATGGGTCGTCACGTAATCGCTGAACTTTGGGATTGCGATTTCGACAAGCTTAATGACATGCCGTATATTGAACAATTATTTGTGGATGCAGCACTGAGAGCTGGTGCTGAAGTGCGTGAGGTTGCTTTCCATAAATTTGCACCACAAGGTGTAAGTGGAGTAGTAATTATCTCGGAATCACATTTAACAATTCATAGCTTTCCGGAGCACGGTTACGCAAGTATTGATGTTTATACTTGTGGGGATCGTATTGATCCAAATGTTGCTGCAGAATATATTGCAGAAGGTTTAAACGCGAAAACGCGTGAGAGCATCGAGCTTCCTCGAGGCACTGGTAGCTTCGAAATTAAGCAGAGAGAAACAAAAGCTCTTTAAAAAAGAACATAATTGATTTAAAATGTAAAGAGGTGTATAATGCACCTCTTTTTTAGTTTATAAAAAAGGGAAAATATAACGTACTCGTTAGTGAGATAAATTGAGCTCTTACGAATAAGTTAGCACCCCATCTACCATCTTATTTTTGAAAACGAGATGATAAAATAATGTGTTTAAACTTAAAGTGGTAAGAGAGTTAGAATGAGTTATATAATATTGTATATATATTGTCAGATGAAGTAAGTAGAGAAAAAATAAAGAGTATAGTGTAAAGGAGTGAATATATTGCGTTGTCCATCCTGTTCGCATAATGGTACAAGAGTGTTAGATTCGCGTCCGGTAGACGAGGGGCGCTCTATTCGAAGAAGGAGAGAGTGTGAAAGTTGTTTAAGTCGCTTTACGACATTTGAAAGAGTAGAAGAGTCACCTCTTATCGTTGTAAAAAAAGAAGGCACACGAGAAGAGTTTAATAAAGAAAAGATTTTGCGCGGCTTAATTAAAGCGTGCGAAAAAAGACCAGTATCTTTAAGACAATTAGAAGAAGTAACTCAAAGTGTGGAACGTGAACTTCGTAATTTAGGTATATCAGAAGTGAAAAGTGATATGATTGGTGAAATTGTTATGGAAGAACTGCGTGATATTGATGATGTTGCTTACGTGCGTTTTGCTTCTGTATATCGCCAATTTAAAGATTTAAATGTATTTATTGAAGAATTAAAAGATATACTGCAAAAAGAAAGAGAGTAGAAGTTGTATTTTATTCTCTTTACATACCGTAAGTAATGAGATAAGAGAGCTAGAAGCGAAAGCTAATAGCTCTTTTTCGCTAAGCAATTATATAATGAAGATAGAACGAATGAAGTAGAGGATAGATTGGATGAGAGAAAGGAAAAGCAAGAATGGAAAAACAGTCATGGATGGAGCTATTGCCAATTGATCGTTATAAAGTAAGTGCGAAAGGGTTACTGCATAATTACGACCGAAAAGTGTTAACGATGTTGTATCAGCCGTTAATAGGTAGTAGAGCTTTTAGCTTGTACATGACACTATGGGGAGAGTTAGAGCAAGATCGTGTGTTTGGAAAAGAGAATACACATCATTCCCTTATGGTGACCATGCAAATGCAGCTTCCCGAAATATATGAAGAACGAGTAAAGTTAGAAGCAATTGGGCTTTTGAAGGTATATATTAAGAAAGAAAAAGATATTCGAATGTTTATATACGAATTGCAACCACCTTTATCTCCGAAGCAGTTTTTTGATGATATTGTGTTAAGCATCTTTTTATACAATCGATTGAGTCGGACAAAATATAATCAAGTAAAGCAATATTTCTTAGAAGAAGAATTTGATTTTGCTTCTTATGAAAATGTTACGCGTTCTTTCAATGATGTGTTTGGTTCGTTTAATCCAGGACAGCTTGAGCATGCGCAAGAAGATCTTCGTATTCCAAAAACGACAGCTATGCCAAGTAACGAGAAGGGAGACTCTCCAAAAGTTTGGAATGATTTCTTTGATTTCTCCTTATTTGTAGATGGCTTGTCCGCTCTTGTCCCTAAAAAGGCGATTACAGATCAAGTGCGAGAATGTGTCATTACACTTGCTTACGTGTACGATGTAGATGTGTTATCGATGCAAAATATCGTTCTTGGTACGGTGACAGAGATGCAGACAATTGATATTGAAAGGCTTAGAAAAGGAGCACGTGATTGGTATCAGTTCGAAAATGGTCAAGCGTTACCTGTATTAAGTGAAAGAGTACAACCTCACGCTGCACGTATGATGGAAGGGAAAGAGCCTTCTACGCAAGAAGAGATGTTAATAAAACAGTTAGAGGAAATCTCACCAAAACAACTATTAAAAGAAATCTCTGGTGGTGCAGAGGCGACAAAGGCTGACTTGCAGATCGTTGAAGATGTAATGATCAATCAAAAATTAACGCCAGGTGTTGTGAATGTACTTATTTATTACGTTATGCTACGCTCAGATATGAAGCTTGCGAAAACGTATGTGGAGAAAATTGCTGGGCATTGGGCACGTAAAAAGGTCGGTACAGTAGCTGAAGCAATGGCGTTAGCGAAAGAAGAAAATCGTCAATATCAAGAATGGGCTGAGACGAAGAAAAAAGGCCGTACGTCGAAGAAAACGATAAGAAAAGAAATGGTACCAGATTGGCTGAAAGAAGAGCCGAAAGAACAAGAGAAAGAAACAGTGAAGAAAGATGTAAGTAAGAAAAAAGATGCAAGTACGTTAGATGATGAACGAAAACGACTAGAAGAAGTGTTAAAAAAATATAAGCGTGATTAATAGAAGAGAATGAACGCTCTTTGAGGTGAGAAAATGGAGCATATTCAAAATTCATTTGCAAAGTTAATGGAAAATAAAAATTTTAAAAATAGATATGAAGTATTAAAGGCGGAAGTAATGGCACATCCGCGTGTGAAAGAATTTATAGACGAACATCAAGGTGAAGTAACAACTTCTATGATTGAGCGCAGCCTTGTGAAGTTATACGAATATATTGGACAAAGTGTAGGTTGCGTAGATTGTCCGGATTTAGGTTCGTGTAAAAACATGCTGCAAGGATATGAGCCAAAGCTCGTTATCCAAGGGAAGATGATTGATATTCAATACGATCGTTGCGTTAGAAAAGTAGCATATGACGAGAGAAAGAAATATGAAAAACTCGTTCAAAGTGTATATATGCCAACTGACATTTTACAGGCAACGATGGAAAACTTAGATCCTTCAGATTTAGATGCGCGTATTGATGCAATTGGTGCTGCCAATGAATTTTTAAGTGCATATGAACCTGGTAAAAAAGTACAAGGTTTATATTTGTACGGTAAATTTGGTGTAGGGAAAACGTATTTGTTAGGAGCAATGGCGAATGAGCTTGCTCAAAAGAAAATAAGTTCGATGCTCGTATACTTCCCTGAATTTCTACGTGAAATTAAAAGTTCGATTCAAGATAATTCGATTGGGGAAAAGATTGATGCGGTGAAACGCGTACAAGTTTTAATGCTAGATGATATCGGAGCAGAAGCGATGTCAAGCTTTGTGCGTGACGATGTACTTGGCGCAATTTTGCAATTCCGTATGTTAGAAAACTTACCGACGTTCTTTACGTCTAACTTTGATTTCAAGGAATTGGAACATCATTTAACGTATACACAACGTGGTGAAGCAGAACAAATGAAAGCAGCACGTATTATGGAACGAATTAAATATTTAGCGAAGCCAATTCCGATTGGCGGGAAAAACCGACGTCATAAGTAAAGAGTAAGCTGAAAAGCTTGCTCTTTTTTCGTTTTGAACACTTTTTAGAATAGGTGAATTGTAAAACGAAAAACTTCTTATAGAAAATTCATTGTAGCTTGTATCATTTTTTTCTCCCTCCCTTAATATATATAAAATTAGCAAGCCATATTGAGTGGATTTTCTAACGATAGGAAATGTAATTCTACTAAGAGTGAACTTCCACGGGACGGACTCTTATAGGATTTGTAACGTATAGATACAATCCTTTAGAGCAGGGATAAAAGGGGGGACAAAAGTGATTGAAATTTGCTTCGAAGAAAAAAATGATGCTATGCATGTATATAGACAACTATTGAAAAGAGCGGAACTGTTATATAAGGAAACGAGTGTGTATTTACAGGAACAAAAAGTGGTGATTCATATACCAGTATGTGAATCGAATTATATTGAAAAGATTTTATTGCCGGTAATGGTATATTTCATTGTGAATGTAAAGCAAAATGAGTGGATTTATACAATCTTAAAAGAGAAGTTTTTTTATGAAGAAGAGGAAGAGTGTCATCAAATATTGCATATGGCACAAGAGATTTTAAAGGGAAGAAGAAAAGAGATTGCTCGAGAATTAACACGTCACACATTTGAATCGTATATTAAATCCTCTTTAAATAACTGGCTTTGTGATCCGCTTTCGTTCTCGTTTTCATCATATGTTCGTTTTCGCCTTCGTACATATAGGGAAATGGTAGCTAAGCTTGCTGAAGTGTCGATTGATGAGTATAAGTTGGAACAAGAATATCAAATGTTTATTGAGACGCTAAGGCAACAAGTGCGTAGCCGAAAATCACGTTTGTCCTGTGTGCATCTTGTTTTTGATGAAAGCTTTATTTTCTATGATGATAAAGGTAGACGTTTAAAACAGGAGAAATTGGTCCAATATATAGATGAGGAATTATTGAAGCAAAAGGATGTATATATTGATACGAAAGTAATTGCACCACTTCTTTCTATTTCGCCGAAAAAAATTTATTTATATACGAAAGAACAAGACCATAATATGATTATTACTTTGCGAAATGTATTTCAAGAACGGGTTCAATTACATGGATTACATGAGTTTGAGCGCAATGTGAAAAATTTAAAAAATAAAGGTAACGCCCTTGATTTTCTAAGTTTTTGAGCATATAATTACCTACATAAATGAAATATATTGAAATGTCATGATGAGGACATGAGTAGTTTTCTACGATTTTCAGAGAGGGAAGCCTTAGGGTGTGAGCTTCCTAATACGGGATTATTACTTACCACCTCTAAACTTTAGCAGTGAACGGTTTTTTCTAGTAATTGCTAACGGACAACACCGTTATGTTGAACTTGAGCAATTAACAATAATGTTAATTGGAACAAGGGTGGAACCACGAATTCAACACTCGTCCCTTTTTACGGGATGAGTGTTTTTTATTTTGAAAAAAAGAGGAGTGACCAGTGATGGCAGATGTAGTTAAAATTACTTTCCCTGATGGAGCTGTGAAGGAGTTTCCAAAAGGCGTAACAACTGAAGAAATCGCAGCTTCTATTAGCCCAGGCTTAAAGAAAAAAGCTGTGGCTGGAAAATTAAACGATGAGATGATCGATCTTGTTACACCAATCGAAGAAGATGGTGCAGTTTCTATTATTACATTAGATTCTGAAGATGGCTTATACATTTTACGCCATTCAACAGCCCACCTATTAGCACAAGCGTTAAAACGTTTATATAAAGATGCTAAGCTTGAGCTTGGCATTGGTCCAGTAATTGAAAATGGCTTCTACTATGATATTGATATGGAAGAAGCAATTACAGTTGAAGACTTCAAGAAAATCGAAAAAGAAATGCAAAAAATTGTGAACGAGAACTTAGAAATCGTTCGTCATGAAGTGCCACGTGCAGAAGCACTTCGTCGCTTTGAAGAAATCGGCGATGAGTTAAAATTAGATTTAATTAACGATCTTCCAGAAGATGCAGTTATTTCAATCTATGAGCAAGGCGAATTCTTCGACCTTTGCCGTGGTGTTCACCTTCCATCTACAGGGAAAATTAAAGTATTTAAATTATTAAGCGTTGCAGGTGCTTACTGGCGCGGCGATAGCAATAATAAAATGCTACAACGTATTTACGGTACTGCATTCGTTAAGAAAGCAGAATTAGATGAGCACTTACGTATGCTTGAAGAAGCGAAAGAGCGTGATCACCGTAAATTAGGTAAAGAATTAAAACTATTTACTAATAGCCAAAAAGTAGGACAAGGTTTACCACTTTGGTTACCAAAAGGTGCAACTATCCGCCGCATTATCGAGCGTTACATCGTTGATAAAGAAGCAAGCTTAGGCTATGATCACGTATACACTCCAGTACTAGGAAGCAGAGAGCTTTATGAAACTTCTGGTCACTGGAATCACTACCGTGATGGTATGTTCCCATCAATGGAAATGGATAATGAAGAGTTAGTTCTTCGTCCGATGAACTGCCCTCACCACATGATGGTTTATAAAAATGATATTCACAGCTACCGTGAATTACCAATCCGTATTGCGGAACTTGGAACAATGCACCGCTATGAAATGTCTGGAGCATTATCTGGATTACAACGTGTACGCGGAATGACTTTAAACGATGCGCACATTTTCGTTCGCCCAGATCAAATTAAAGAAGAGTTAAAACGTGTTGTAAACTTAACTCTAGAAGTGTACAAAGATTTCGGTTTAGAGAACTATTCATTCCGTCTATCTTATCGTGACCCAGCTGATACTAAAAAGTACTATGCTGATGATGAGATGTGGGAAAAAGCACAAGGTATGTTAAAAGAAGCTATGGATGAAATGGGTCTTGATTACTATGAAGCTGAAGGTGAAGCGGCATTCTACGGTCCAAAACTTGACGTTCAAGTTCGTACTGCTCTTGGAAAAGACGAAACACTTTCAACTGTACAATTAGACTTCTTACTTCCAGAACGCTTTGAATTATCTTACGTTGGTGAAGACGGTAAACAACATCGTCCAGTTGTAATTCACCGTGGTGTTGTATCAACTATGGAACGTTTCGTAGCCTTCTTAATTGAAGAATACAAAGGTGCATTCCCAACTTGGTTAGCTCCAGTTCAAGCGCAAGTAATTCCAGTTTCTCCGCAAGTACATTTAGACTATGCGAAGAAAGTACAAGATGAATTACGTCGTGCTGGTATCCGTGTTGAATTAGATACTCGTGAAGAGAAAATTGGTTACAAAATCCGTGAAGCACAAATGCAAAAAATTCCGTACATGCTTGTAGTAGGTGACAATGAAGTAACTGAAAACGGCGTAAACGTACGTAAATATGGTGAACAAAAATCAGAAACAATTGCATTAGATGCTTTTGTTGATATGATTAAAGTAGAAGGAAAACGATAAGACAGAGCCGCGGTATACCGCGGCTTTCTTATGTATTAGAAAAAAGAAAAACTAGAAAAAATAACCAAACAATACTTATCATAAAAAAGTATTGCAAGTATGTTAGTTGTTTGTTACAATATTTCTTGTTGTTAGTAAAACACATCGCGTCTTCTTGACAGACGTCATGTCCTATGATAAACTCATCAAGGATAATAGAATATTGTTTTGTGGAACAAGTAGAAGCACCCGCTTCTCACCTGATGGACGCATTCGCAGTTTACAGGTAAATGTATTTCTTACTTAAGAATTTACAAGTGTGGGTGTCGTATGCCCGCACTTTTTTTGTCGGGTTCTATGACTACAAAAGATGTTCTGAAAAAACCTTGGAGGTGGCTTACTATTAGCAAGGATATGATGATTAACGAGCAAATTCGTGCACGTGAAGTACGTTTAGTTGGTGCAAATGGCGATCAACTTGGAATCAAGTCTCGTAATGACGCTTTAGACTTAGCTGCAAATCTTAATCTTGATTTAGTATTAGTTGCTCCAAATGCGAAACCGCCAGTATGCCGCATTATGGACTACGGTAAATTCCGCTTTGAGCAACAGAAGAAAGAAAAAGAACAGCGCAAAAATCAAAAAGTAATTAGCATGAAAGAAGTTCGTTTAAGTCCAACAATTGATGAACACGACTTTAACACAAAACTTCGTAATGCTATCAAGTTTTTAGAGAAAGGCGACAAGGTTAAAGCGTCAATTCGCTTTAAAGGACGTGCCATTACTCATAAAGAAATCGGTCAACGTGTTTTAGATCGCTTCTCAGAAGCTTGTGCTGAAGTTAGTACAATTGAATCTAAGCCTAAAATGGAAGGACGTAGTATGTTCTTAGTTTTAGCACCGAAAAACGATAAGTAATAGATAGAGGAGGAAATACCTATGCCTAAACAAAAAACTCATCGCGGCTCTGCAAAGCGTTTCAAAAAGACTGGATCAGGTAAACTGAAACGTTCTCACGCTTACACAAGCCATTTATTCGCTAACAAATCTACAAAAGCTAAACGTAAACTACGTAAAGCTGGTGTAGTAAGCGCTGGTGACTTCAAACGCATTCGTCAAATGCTTGACAACTTAAAATAAGTTCGGCTGATATATAGAACAATTAGGAGGTAATATTATGCCAAGAGTAAAAGGTGGTACAGTTACTCGTCAACGTCGTAAAAAAGTTATAAAATTAGCAAAAGGTTACTACGGTTCTAAGAGTACATTATTCAAGGTTGCTAACCAACAGGTTATGAAATCTCTAATGTATGCATTCCGTGACCGTCGTCAAAAGAAACGTGACTTCCGTAAATTATGGATTACACGTATCAACGCAGCAGCTCGTATGAATGGTCTTTCTTACAGCCGCTTAATGCACGGTCTTAAAAATGCTGGCATCGAAGTTAACCGCAAGATGCTTGCTGACTTAGCTGTTCATGACGAAAAAGCTTTCGCTGAATTAGCAACAGTTGCAAAAAACAACATTAACTAATTAATTAGTTGAAACCTTAGAAGATTTTTCTTCTAAGGTTTTTTTATTTGTATGCAAAGAGAAGTATGTCGTTATCGATATGACAAAATCAATATAAAAGCTATAGTGATATAGAAGAATATATATATGAAGCCAGGAGAATTCTCCTGGCTTTTTTCAATTATCCCCCTTTGGAAAGAAGAGTATCTTTCCTACCTGAAACGACACTGCTATAATGGAAAGATGATATGGAACTTTCATCAGATAAAATAAATTTTTTATCAGTGGACAATCCCCGGATAATGATTAACTATCACCAATCGGAGTGAACAATCTAATAGTGATGATTGAAACGTATTTGTAAATTAAGGACAAGCTATTTTGTAAAGAGATAAATGGCTGACTTATTAATAAGAAACGAAAAATAATAATGAACTTTGAGATGAAACAACATTGTTGCGTAAAATGCGATGTTGGAGGAGGACAATAGAATGGACTTACTACAACTATTTAAATTACAAAAAGAATTAGATGACCGTATTGTGAAAGAGCATGATTTACAACCGAAAAAGTTGTTAAAAGAAAAAATGTTAGCTCTTCTTGTAGAAATTGGAGAACTTGCAAATGAAACACGTTGTTTTAAATATTGGAGCAACAAACCAGCATCAGAACGTGAAGTAATATTAGAAGAATACGTAGATGGCTTGCATTTTATTTTATCAATCGGAATTGATTTAGGTATTGATAAAAACTTCCTATTCTATAAATGTGCACAAACGAATAAAACACAAGTAGAAATTTTCTTAGACACATATGCCAAAGTAATTCGTTTTACAGATCAACCATCTATTACGAACTATATTGAATTATTTACAAGCTATCTTCGACTTGGACAAGCGCTAGAGTTTGAGCAAGAAGAGATTGAAAAGGCATATTTAGATAAAAATGAAGTAAATCATCAGCGTCAAACACAAGGATACTGATTTAATTTTTGAATATTTCAATTTCCTTTTGTATAATGAAGTGACTGAAGAAAAAGGAGGGTGTTGGCAATGACAAAATTAGACGCGACATTGACAATGCTAAAAGAATTAACAGATGCACGTGGTATTGCGGGTAACGAGCGTGAACCACGCGAAGTAATGAAGAAATATATTGAGCCGTTTGCGGACGAACTTTCTACTGATAATTTAGGAAGCTTAGTTGCGAAAAAAGTAGGGGAAGAAAACGGCCCGAAAATTATGGTTGCAGGTCATTTAGATGAAGTCGGCTTTATGATCACGCAAATTGATGACAAAGGTTTCCTTCGTTTCCAAACGGTTGGTGGCTGGTGGTCACAAGTTATGCTTGCGCAGCGCGTGACAATTGTAACGCGTAAAGGAGATGTAACAGGTGTAATTGGTTCAAAACCACCGCACATCTTACCTCCAGAAGCGCGTAAAAAGCCAGTTGAAATTAAAGACATGTTCATCGATATTGGTGCTTCTAGCCAAGAAGAGGCAATGGAGTGGGGCGTACGACCAGGAGATCAAGTTGTACCTTACTTTGAATTCCAAGTGATGAAAAATGAAAAAATGTTACTTGCAAAAGCATGGGATAACCGAATTGGTTGTGCAATTGCAATTGACGTATTAAAGCAGTTAAAAGATGAAAAGCATCCAAACGTTGTATACGGCGTAGGGACTGTACAAGAAGAAGTTGGCCTTCGTGGCGCGAAAACATCTGCGAATTATATTAAACCAGATATCGCGTTCGCAGTAGATGTTGGCATCGCTGGAGATACGCCAGGTGTAACGGCAAAAGAAGCGCAAAGTAAAATGGGCGATGGACCACAGATTATTTTATATGATGCGTCTGTTATTGGTCATACTGGTTTACGTGACTTTGTAGTTGATGTTGCTGACGAATTAGAAATTCCGTATCAATATGATTCAGTAGCGGGCGGAGGAACGGATGCAGGTGCCATTCATATTGCTGTAAATGGTATTCCGTCTATGGCAATTACGATTGCAACGCGCTACATTCATTCTCATGCGGCAATGTTACACCGTGATGACTATGAAAATGCAGTGAAGTTAATTGTAGAAGTTATTAAACGTCTTGATAAAGAGGCTGTACATAACATTACATTTAATTAATAGAAAAAGCGAAGGAGATTTTCCTTCGCTTTTTTATGTTTTAAAAAGGTCGTTCTAATCCTGCAGCAGTATGAGCTCCTAAAATAATTAAACGAGTTAATTGCATGGCCATAAAATGCGGGGTATAAATCATCCCTCTTTTTAACCATGACATAATCATCCCGATATGAGCTCCTGTCACATAACTAATTAAAATATCACGAGGAACCATAAGATCTTTATCATCTGGCTGTGAAATAGACAAGCTTAATGTTAAATGTGTTTGTATTGTTTTCATCATTTTATAAGAGTAGTTTCCAGCGGCTTTATCACCAAGCATAACGTTATAGAAGTTCACATTTTCTGCGATATGTTCGAACAAAGCCAAAAATGTCGGATGTGGTGAATCAAATGTAAGTTGAAACTCTTCTTTATTTCTATTTTTCGGCTTAATAACTTCTGTTAACTTCTCTAACATTTCTTCAATGCTTTTGTCTAATAGGTCATATTTATCATGGTAATGGCTATAAAACGTAGCGCGATTTACAGGAGCACGTTCTGCAATATGTTGAACAGTTACATCATCAAATCCTTTTTCGCCTACTAAAGCGACAAAAGCATCCTGTATGAGTTGTCTCGTCCGCTTTACACGTGGATCATTTGTATTTTTAATAGACATTTTTACTTCCCTTCGTTTAATTTTCTATACTTAAACAACATATAGGTATTATATTGTTGTTTAAGCGACATTTCATGCGTAAATTGTTGGTTGTAGATTCAAAATAATTATTTATAATTATAAACGATAGTCCTTCAGAAATCAGCACCGCTCGCAGGTAGATAAATTTCAATTTACACCGCAGATGGTGTGATTTTTTTGTTTAAAAGTTAATATAATTAACAATTAAACAATCTAAACAATAAGGACGTAAATAGTTTAGAAAAAAATTATATGCGATATAAGGAGAGGAATGCAATGAATCAGTTTCGAAGAATGGTGATTATCAACATTATCACATTAATTGTACTAGTTGGCGGCGGTATTGGCGGTTATTACTATTACAATCAAGCGGAAAATTATTTAAAAACAGAAAATGCAAAAATTGATGGAAAGGTAATTCCGATTGCATCACCAGTAGCAGGTAAATTAACTGACTGGAAAGCTGAAGTAGGAAAGAATTACAATGAAAATGATAAATTAGGTGCTGTTACTGTAGCGGCAGCAAATGGAGAACAAACAGTAGATGTAACAATTCCACAAAATGCAACAATTGTACAATCAAATGCAACGACAAATGCTTTCGTTGGAGCAGGTAGCCCAATTGCTTATGCATTTGATATGAACAACTTATGGGTAACAGCAAACATTGAAGAAACAGATGTTGACGATGTACAAAAAGGTCAAGATGTAGATGTGTATGTAGATGCATACCCAGATACAACGTTATCAGGAAAAGTAGAGCAAGTTGGATTAACAACAGCGAATACATTCTCTATGTTACCATCAAGCAACGCAACAGCGAACTATACGAAAGTAACACAAGTAGTACCAGTTAAAATTTCTTTAGATCATAGTAAATCAGTAAATATTGTTCCTGGAATGAATGTGTCAGTTCGTATTCATAAGTAAGGGGGAGATGAGATGTCCTCAATTGCAATTGCAGGATATGCACTATTTTGTATAATCGTCTTCTTCCTTGTAAATCGTCTTTTACGAAAGAAAAAAACGAACGTGGGAGAAGAACAAGTCCCAGCCGTAAATAAAATAGAAGTAAGTAAGGTAGAAACAGAAGAGAAAGAAATTGAACGAAAGCAAGAAGCAGAAATTTCTAATGTAGTTGAGTTAGAAACAGGAAAGCAAGAAGAAGTAAAACAAGAAAAAGAAGTGCGGAAAAAACAAATGTCTACGCCTGTAGAAAATGTGAACGTAAAAGCAGTTGTAGCTGTATTAATTCTCGGCATGTTCGTTTCTATTTTAAACCAAACAATTATTAACGTTGCATTGCCTCCGTTAATGAACGAATTTAACGTATCAACTTCAACAGCACAATGGTTAATTACAGGCTTCATGCTTGTAAATGGTATTTTAGTACCGATTAGTGCCTTTTTAGTTTCACGATTTACGTATCGTAAATTATTCGTAGCGGCAATGTTATTCTTCACGGTAGGATCTATCATTTGTGCTATTTCAGGAAACTTTACAATGATGATGACGGGCCGCGTTATTCAGGCGGTGGGTGCAGGTATTTTAATGCCGGTTGGTATGAATATTTTCATGACATTATTCCCGCCTCATAAGCGCGGAGCAGCGATGGGATTACTAGGTGTAGCAATGATTTTAGCACCAGCTATCGGACCAACTGTAACGGGCTGGGTGATTGAAAACTATAGCTGGAACTTAATGTTCTATGCGATGTTTATCATCGGTTTAATTATTACATTCCTATCTTTAAAATTCTTTACACTAGCTCAGCCAGTATCTAAAACGAAGTTAGATGTATTCGGTGTTGTTAGTTCAAGTATTGGACTAGGTAGCTTATTGTACGGATTTAGTGAAGCAGGAAATAATAGTTGGACTAGTGCAGAGGTTGTTATTTCACTTATCATTGGTGTAGTAGGTATTGCGGTATTTATTTGGAGAGAGCTAACAACGGACAATAAAATGCTTGATTTACAAGTGTTTAAATACCCAGTATTTACTTTTACTTTAGTAATTAATGCAATTGTTACGATGGCATTATTCGGAGGTATGTTATTACTTCCGGTATATCTGCAAAACATTCGTGGTTTCACACCGATAGAATCAGGTTTATTACTACTGCCAGGATCATTAATTATGGGGATCATGGGACCTATTGCAGGTAAACTATTTGATAAGTATGGTATTCGTCCGTTAGCAATTGTCGGTTTAGCCATTACAACGTTTGCGACATATGAATTCACAACGTTATCGATGGATACACCGTATAGCGTTATTATGACGGATTATATTATACGTTCGATTGGTATGTCATTCATTATGATGCCAATTATGACAGCAGGTATGAACGCACTGCCGATGAAATTAATTTCTCACGGTACAGCAACGCAAAATACGTCAAGACAAGTAGCTGGTTCAATTGGAACAGCGATATTAATTACACTTATGACGCAACAAACGACTGCTCACGTAGCAGATTACGGCAACATGTTAACAACGTCAAACCCAATTTTAGTTGATAAAGTACACGGCATGGGGCAAAGTTTAGCAGCTATTGCTGGATCAGCGCAAGCAGGAGATGCGATGAGCACGCAACTATTATTTGGACAAATTTCAAAGCTATCTGCAATTAACGGTATTAACGATGCCTTCTTAATTGCAACGATACTCGCAGGGATTGCTTGGGTGTTATCGTTCTTCTTACCGTCAGGCAATAAATCAAATAGAAAAGCAGGGAATTAATTTCCCTGCTTTTTTTGTGCTTTTTATAAAAGGAATTCAACTAAATATAGAATGAATCCCCTGCAGACATGAGTCCCCAAAAAATAACCCCTAATATTCCTGCAATAAAAATAATGAATCCCATATTGCGTATACTTTTAATTTTTGCTTTTAACCCAATGAATCCCGCTAATAATCCAGTTAAAGAAAAAAGGATCCAGTATAGAGAAGTTGGAATAGGAAGGATTGTATCACCATTAATCCCCATGCTCCAAAAAACATAAGGTAGCAAGGTAAAGGATAGGCTGAGTATCCCTGTTAAACAAATGAGCAATTTGCGATGTTTAATTCCTGCAATAATTAAAAAAATACCGCCAAAAAGCCCACATAGAGTAAGAAGTGGTACATAGAAAATCCAAAGTAAGCTCAAAACGTGCATATATAATCTCCCTGTAGTTAATGAGTTATATTTTACTGCATAAGGTTTATTTTGGATATTATTAATGAATATGTATAAATTGATAGAAATGAGTAGTACCGATACGAATTAATAGATGTAGAGTAAGTTAGAGAGGAGGGGGCTCGTGAAAATTACAGAAGAGAACGTTGTGAATCAGCTAAGGAAAAGGAACGAAAAAGCATTATATTTTATTATCGACCAGTACGGCGGACTTATAAAAAGTATTATTCAGAAGCATTTAGCTTCGTTCGAAGATGTGCAAGAGGAATGTATGGATGATGTGTTATTGGCGATTTGGAATCATATTGAAAAGTATGATGAAGAGAAAAATACTTTAAAAAATTGGATTGCGGCTATTACAAAATATAAATCTATCGATTATGCGAGAAAATATGCGAAGGCAGTAAATGAAAATGGGATAGATCACATAGATGAAATAGCGGTACATACCGATACGACTAAAAGAGAAATTAGTAATGATATGGAACATATATTAAATCATTTAAAGAAGAACGATAAAGAAATCTTTATGAAGCATTACGTGGAAGAAGATAGTGTAGAAGATATTGCGGAGAAAATGGGAGTGAAAACTTCTTTTATATACAATCGTCTATCAAGAGGTCGAAAGAAGTTAAGGGCATTATTTTTACATAACCGGATGAAATAAATAAGAGAAGAGGTGAAGGTAATGAAAGACCCATATGAAATGTTAAATGATATAAAAATGGATGAGAATGAATATGAAGAGATTAACTTAACTCATATAGAGAAACAGAAAATAAAAAAGCGAGTTCGTAAAAAAATAAACAAGAACAAAGCTCATACGAAACGGAATGTAGCGATTATAACATCTGCTGCGGCATTATTTATCATAATGATGACTGTAGATATGAGAAGAATGATTGCAGATATACCGTTAATCGGAAGTAAAATGGAAGACTACGTAAACAGTAGAGGCGAACCTTTAAAAGAATATAAAACGACAATAGGACAAACAGTTTATGATAACGGTGTAGAAGTACGGTTAGATGAAGTGATGATAGATGAAGGGCAGATTATTGTTAATAGTACGTTTAAGTCTAGTCGAATCAATTTAGAGGGTTCTTATCCTAGTCCTGATATTTATATAAATGGAAAACAGTTAAATGGCAGTGGTAGTGGTGGAGACAAGAAAATAAATGAGTACACGTATACATTTTTTTCAAATATAGATTTAAAAGATGATGAAATGAATCCTCTAGAAATTCGTGGAGAATGTGATGTACAAGTTGTATATAGGGATATTTCTTTAAAAGAGGGCAATTCAACATGGAAAGGAGAATGGGGCTTTTCCTTCAAAGCGTCTGGAGACAAAATAAAAGCTGAAACGAAAACAATCCCAATCCATAAGCATTTTAAATTAGAAAATGGTCAAAAAATAGAAGTGGAAGATTTAAAAGTTTCTCCTATATCTGCGAAGTTGAACTATAAGATGTTGAATGGAACAAAATTAGAGGTGAAATTTATCGCGAAAGATCAAGATGGAAAAGAGTTAATACCACATTCAGGCCTTACACTATCGAAAAATAGTTATTGGCGATTTGAAAAACTAGAAGATCGTGTAACGAAAATTGTTCTGACGCCTGTTCTAACTTCTGGTGAAGAGAGAGAAAAGAAAACGAATTATCGAAAAGTGTTAACGGAAGAAGAGTTTGAAGTTGTGATAAAAGAGTGAAAAGAGGTATCGCGATGATACCTCTTTCTAACTTAAGAATGCCAACATATTATTCATAATATGAAATAACATAGCTGGAATAATGGATTTTGTTTTTTTACATAAAATCGCCATTAATAATCCCATGAAGAAAGTAATGACCATTACTCCAAGTGAGTATGTATGAGCGATACCGAAGAAGAAGCTTGTTAAGATCGCTGCAATCCAAAATGGAAAGCGCTCTGAGAAGAAGCGAAGTATAAAGCCACGGAAAATAAGTTCTTCAAAAATTGGTGTAAGTATAGCGAAACCGAGAAGTAATAATATTTGATACTGCTTAAAAACGTCTAAGTTTAGTGCGGAAGATTGCTGCTTTGTTGCGTCTTGGAACATATAATTTAATAAGATGTAATTGAGTAAAATGTTTATAGCGAAGAAAAGAAGTAAGTATACGTATGTACGCCATTCTTTCAGTGCTTTAAAGTTAAATGATTTTAGTAGTAATTTTTTTGCGGGTTCGAATTTAAAAATGAAGAATAACAACACGGCTAGTTGTAATACGGTACTTGCGGTATTTACGATAGATTCATACAGGGCAATTTGTTTTTTATCTGTAAGACCTGCTGTATAAATTGTTAAGGGCATTGCGAGGAACACAGTAATAAGTCCGGTTCCGAAAAAAGCGAATAAAACGGAGCTAATAAATTGTCCCCATGACATAGAGTATTTCTGTTCATTAGAAAGTTGTGTAGCGGGTTGCATTTATAAAATCACCTCTTTATATTTGTATATTTAATTATAAAACATTTCGTTTTCGGGTGTAATGTTTAAATATTACATACAAAGGTGTATTTTCCATAAAATAATAAAAGAGGTATCACCCTATAGTGATGCCTCTTTCTTATTGATAACTATGTTCTGCCTTGTTATTCGATTTTGATTGCTCTATTTGTAATTCACGTTCTACCAATCGGTCTAACTGCTGAATAGCTTTAAGTGCTTTTTCATAAGAAATCGTTCTATAATGGTGCGCTCCGCCCGGTTCTTCATCTGCTTCATCTGCCCATTTAATAATGTTTTGAAGAGATGTCCTTTCAATTTCTTGCTGTACTAAGAAAGAATCTGTATGAAGAAGAATCGCGATAGAAATTTCTTTTGCTAGTTTCGGATGTTCTCCTAATCTAATAAGTAATTTATGAGCTCTTTCTGCTCCTTTAATTGCATGTATATCATTCTTTTTATACAAGTCATAATCCCATTCTCCCTCACTGTACCATGTGTGATGTCCGATATCATGAAGGAAACCAGCTTTTGTTGCAGCATCGACTGAGGCGTGATGCTTTTTAGCTAAGTGAAACGCATGGTAAGCGACAGCAATCGCGTGGACCATCCCAGAACGATTTACGTATTTTTGTGTAATATGGTGTTTGAAAATTTGTTCAAGCGTAATACGGTGCATAAAACATTCACTCCTTTTTATCTAATGGTGTCTATAAAGAAAATCGATCGGTTTAAATGTATTTTGAATATTGTACTCCATCTGTGTAGCGTTAGTAAAGTAGAAATGTTTAGGAGAAGAAAAATTTTATAGACATAAAAGGTCACCTTAGTTTTTTTCTAAGGTGACCTTTTATTGTTTATTTTTTTAATCCTTGCTCCAGTGTTCCTAACATTTCGTGTTTTTCATTTTCATCAGCATTTTTCCAAATGACTTCGAATAAAACGCCAAGACCTGGAAGCATTTTTTCTTCACCGCTTTGAATTGCATCGACAATCGTTTCTTGTAATTGATCTTGTGAATTTCCAGATACATTCGCTAGTACAGCACCGCGTAAATTAAAACTCATTGCTTTCACCTCTTCTTCAGAATTGAAACTGACGTTAGTTTTTGTTCTTTTTTATGTAAATATGTATGAAAAATAGGCTATAATGATAAGACAAGAAGAGAGGGAAATACATATTATGAAAAACATTGATTCAGTGCAAAATCCGCGTGTGAAGCAGTGGAAAAAGCTGCAGACGAAAAAAGAGCGCGATAAAAAAGGTTTATTTTTTGTAGAAGGATTCCACTTAGTGGAAGAAGCTTTAAAAGCAGGAGTTGTAACAGAACTTATCGTTTCTGATCAGACAGATCTTCCGAAAGATTGGACAGTTAATGATGTGGAAATGTATATCGTACCTGAAGCAATCGTAAAAGTACTTCGTGAAACAGAAACGACGCAAGGCGTATTTGCTGTTTGTGAGAAACACGAGAGTGAAGTAGCTCTTGCTGATGGGAAGTTTCTTTTATTAGATGGCCTTCAAGACCCAGGTAACTTAGGGACAATTATTCGTACAGCTGATGCAGCTGGTATTCATGCTGTTGTGCTTGGAGAAGGATGCGTTGATGCATATAATAGTAAAGTGCTTCGTTCTACACAAGGTTCTATTTTCCATTTACCAGTTGTAAAAGGGAACTTAGAAGAGTGGGTAGACAAGTTAAAAGAAAATAACGTTCCTGTATATGGAACCGCTCTTGAAAATGGAGTTCCATATGGTGAAGTAACACCAGCTGGTAGTTTTGCATTAATTGTAGGAAATGAAGGAAGTGGCGTAAGCGAAGAAATTCTTGCAAAAAGTGATCAAAACTTGTATATTCCGATTTACGGCGGGGCAGAATCATTAAATGTTGCGGTTGCAGCAGGGATTTTAACGTATTATTTGCAAAGCCCAGTTGCGAACAAATAAAAAACTTCTTATAATAAGTTGAAGTATATTATATTAAAAGTTAAATAACGAAAAACGTTGATAGAGAAGAGTAACTTACAAAATCGCCATAAAGGGAGAGAATGCCTTAGACTGAAAGTATTCTTATGGTAGACGGAAGTGAATTCACCTCTGGAGTTGACGCCAGGACCATATATATGTAAAGGCGTTCCGGTCAGAATTGATCGTTATAACTAATGAGTGGGCAGACCTGGTCTGTCAATTTAGGGTGGTACCGCGAATTTACCTCGTCCCTTTTTGGGAGCGAGGTTTTTTTATTTTTAAAATTAGGAGGGTTCCAAATGGAAGCACGTTTAAAAGAGCTAAAGCAAAAAGCGTTAGAGCTTATTGAAGAAGCGAAAGAGCTAAAGGGCTTAAACGACGTACGCGTAGCGTATTTAGGGAAAAAAGGTCCAATTACAGAAGTATTACGCGGCATGGGAAAATTATCAGCAGAAGAGCGTCCACGTATGGGAGCATTAGTAAATGAAGTACGTGAAGCGATTCAAACGCGTCTAGACGACAAAATTGGTAACTTAGAAAAAGCAGTAATTGAAGCAAAATTAGCTACTGAAACAATTGATGTTACACTACCAGGTCGTCCTGTTGAAACAGGTTGTCACCATCCGTTAACAGCTGTTGTTGAACAAATTGAAGATGTATTCATCGGTATGGGTTATGAAGTAGCTGAAGGAACAGAAGTAGAAAAAGACTACTACAACTTCGAAGCATTAAACTTACCGAAAGATCACCCAGCGCGTGATATGCAAGATACATTCTACATTACAGAAGAAACGTTACTACGTACACATACATCTTCTGTGCAAGCACGTACGATGGAAAATAATAAAGAAAAAGGCCCAATTAAAATTATTTGTCCTGGTAAAGTATATCGCCGTGATGACGATGATGCGACGCATTCACACCAGTTCATGCAAATTGAAGGTCTTGTAATTGATAAAAACATTCGCATGAGTGACTTAAAAGGTACACTGCAAGTATTCGTGAAAAAGATGTTCGGTGAAGATCGTGAAATCCGTCTTCGTCCAAGTTTCTTCCCATTCACAGAGCCATCTGTAGAGATGGATATTTCTTGTATGATGTGTCACGGCAAAGGTTGCGGCACTTGTAAAGGAACTGGCTGGATCGAAATTTTAGGCGCAGGTATGGTTCACCCGAACGTACTTGAAATGGCTGGTTATGATTCAAAAGAATATCAAGGTTTCGCATTCGGTATGGGCGCAGAGCGTATCGCAATGTTGAAATACGGCGTAGATGACATTCGTCATTTCTATACAAATGATGTACGTTTCTTACAACAATTCAAACGAGCGTAAGGGAAGGAGAGGATAAGTATGTTCGTATCATATCGTTGGTTACAAGAGTATGTAGATATTAAAGATGTAACAGCACAAGAACTAGCAGACAAAATCACGAAAAGTGGTATTGAAGTAGAAGGTGTTGAAGTATTAAATAAAGGTGTAAAAGGTGTTGTAGTTGGTCACGTATTAGAATGTGAAAAACACCCAGAAGCTGATAAATTAAGCAAATGCTTAATCGATATCGGTGAAGAAGAGCCAGTTCAAATTATTTGTGGAGCTGCTAACATTGCAAAAGGTTTAAAAGTACCAGTTGCAAAAGTTGGAGCTGTACTTCCTGGCAACTTCAAAATTAAAAAAGCAAAACTACGTGGTGAAGCTTCTCACGGTATGGTTTGTGCTCTTCAAGAGCTTGGTATTGATGGGAAACTAGTTGCGAAAGAATACGCAGACGGTATCTTCATCTTCCCAAGTGATGCTGAAGTTGGTGCAGATGCACTTGAAATTTTAAACTTACATGATGAAGTACTTGAGCTTGGTTTAACACCAAACCGTGCAGATTGCTTAAACATGTTAGGTGTTGCATATGAAGTCGCTGCTATTTACGGCCGTGAAGTAAAACTTCCAGCTATCAACTTACAAGAAACAGCAGAAAAAACTGCTGATTACATTTCTGTAAGTGTAGAAGCGAAAGAAGAAAATCCGTTATATATTGCGAAAATGGTAAAGAACGTAAAGATTGGTCCATCACCAATGTGGATGCAAACGCGCCTTATGGCAGCTGGCATTCGTCCAATTAGCAACGTAGTTGATATTACAAACTACATTTTAATGGAATACGGTCAACCGTTACATGCATTCGATTACGATAAATTAGGTTCAAAAGAAATCGTTGTTCGTCTTGCAAAAGAAGGCGAAAAAATTGAAACGTTAGATGATCAAGAGCGTACGTTACAAGATCACCATCTTGTAATTACAAACGGAACAAAAGCTTTAGCTGTTGCTGGTGTAATGGGCGGAGCGGATTCTGAAGTTACAAACGAGACAGTAAACGTTTTAATTGAGTCTGCATACTTTGCAGGTCAAACAGTACGCCGTACATCAAAAGACTTAGGTCTTCGTAGTGAATCAAGTGCACGTTTTGAAAAAGGAATCGATCCAACACGTACATTTGAAGCAATTCAACACGCAGCTGCTTTAATGGCGAAATACGCTGGCGGAGAAGCACTTGAAGGTGTAGTAGAAGCTGACAACTTACAAGTACAAGAGCGTACAGTATCTGTTACTGCTGAAAAAGTAAACCGTGTATTAGGTACAAATATTTCTGCAAGTGAAATGGGTACAATGTTCACAAACTTGAAATTCCCATTCACAGAAGTAGAAGGAACATTCCATGTGAATGTACCAGCACGTCGTCCTGATATTACAATTTCAGAAGACTTAGTAGAAGAAGTGGGTCGTCTATACGGTTATGACCACATTCCAGTTACATTACCTTCTGGAACAATGACTCGTGGTAAATTAACATCAGCACAAACGAAACGTCGTAAAGTACGTCGATTCCTAGAGGGTGCTGGTTTATATGAAGCTATCACATATTCATTAACAAGCGCTGATAAAGCGAAGCAATATATGGTTGAGCCAAATGAAAAAGCTCCTGTAAACCTTGCACTTCCAATGAGTGAAGAGCGTAGCCAACTTCGTTTAAGTTTAGTACCGCAATTACTAGAAGCTGTTTCATATAATTTGGCACGTAAAAACGATAGTGTTGCTTTATACGAAGTAGGTTCTGTCTTCTTACCAACAGAAGCAGGAGAACTTCCGAAAGAAGAACAACATCTTGCAGGTGTTATGACAGGACTTGCTCTTCACCATGCATGGCAAGGTGAGAAGAAAGTAGTAGACTTCTTCGTTGTGAAAGGTGTACTAGAAGGATTATTCGACGTACTTGGCGTTGCAAACCAAATCACTTATGCACCAGCAAAACGTGAAGGTATGCACCCAGGTCGTACAGCTGACATCGTATTAGATGGCGAAGTAATTGGTTTCATCGGTCAATTGCACCCAGAAGCAGAAAAACAATTAGATGTGAAAAATACATTCGTATTCGAATTATCTCTTGTAAAAGTATTTGGTGCAGACGCAGAAGAAACTTACTACGCAGCAATTCCACGTTTCCCATCTATGACACGTGATATGGCTGTTGTCGTAACAAAAGAAACAAAAGCTGGCGAAATGAAGCAAGTCATTGCTGAAGCTGGCGGAGAACTTCTGAAAGACGTAACGTTATTCGACTTATACGAAGGTGAAAAAATGGAAGAAGGCAAGAAGTCACTTGCATTCTCTATGACCTACTTCGATGCAGAACGTACGTTAACAGACGAAGAAGTAACAGAAGCACATAACCGTGTATTAACAACGGTAGAAGAGAAATTTGGTGCGGAGTTACGTAAGTAATAAAAGATTGCCGGATTAAGTCCGGCAATTTTTTTTATGGCACGATTGTCGGAAAATCGATATATTACAAAAATCGCTGATATATTTGGAGTTACGATCGATATATTGCGAAAATCGCTGATATATTTTTTGGTATCTTGCATCTTTCTCTCGAATGTAGTACATTAATTTTAGTTTAACAAAATGAAAGACGATGATAAGGAAAAGTAGTATATACTATAATCCAAAGCGAGTCGGGGACGGTGAGAGCCTGATGAGGCGGTATATGTGAAGAACACCTTGGAGTTGCTAACCGAAATTGAATCTTGTATTCAAGAGTAGACTTAGACGGGAATCCGGCCTGTTACAAACCGGGAAGTATGTATTACATACGAGTTAAAGTTGGTCTTTATGACAAATTGGGTGGTACCGCGAAGTTTAACCTTTCGTCCCTTTATGGATGAAAGGTTTTTTTGTATTTAAATATATGTGCAAAGGAGAATTTCACTATGGAAAACACATTAGTAAAAAGTCTGTATAGAGATACAGATAAATACGCAGGTCAAACAGTACAAGTATCAGGGTGGATTCGTAACTTACGTGATTCAAAAGCATTTGGTTTCATCGAATTAAACGACGGTAGCTTTTTCAAAAGCGTTCAAATCGTTTTCGATACAGAGTTAGAGAACTTCAAAGAAATTGCAAAACTTCCACTTAGCTCTTCAGTTAAAGTAGAAGGTACAGTAATTGCAACGCCTGGAGCGAAGCAACCATTTGAAATTAAAGCAGAAAAAATTGATATCGAGGGCTTATCAGATTCTGATTACCCACTTCAAAAGAAACGTCACACGTTTGAATACTTACGTACAATTGCTCACTTACGTCCAAGAACAAATGCATTCTCTGCAACGTTCCGTGTACGTTCTGTCGCAGCATTTGCGATTCACCAGTTCTTCCAAGAGCGTGGATTCGTACATGTTCACACACCAATCATCACTGGTAGTGATACAGAAGGTGCAGGCGAAATGTTCCGCGTAACAACGCAAGATTTAAACAACGTACCAAAAGGTGAAGACGGACAAGTTGATGAATCAAAAGACTTCTTCGGCAAAGAAACAAACTTAACAGTAAGTGGACAGCTGAACGCTGAAGCTTATGCATTAGCATTCCGTGACGTATACACATTCGGACCTACATTCCGTGCAGAAAACTCAAACACAACTCGCCACGCAGCTGAGTTCTGGATGGTTGAGCCGGAGATTGCATTCGCTGAATTAGGCGACGTAATGGATCTTACAGAAGATATGCTGAAATATGCAATGAAATACGTACTAGAGCATGCACCAGAAGAAATGGAATTCTTCAACAGCTTCGTTGATAAAACAGTTCTTGAGCGCATGAACAACGTAATCAACTCTGACTTCGGTCGTATCACATATACAGAAGCAATTAAAGTGCTTCAAGAGTCAGGTGCTGACTTCAAATATCCAGTAGAATGGGGTATTGACTTACAAACAGAGCACGAAAGATACTTATCAGAAGAAATTTTCAAACGCCCTGTATTCGTAACTGACTATCCAAAAGACATTAAAGCGTTCTACATGCGTATGAATGAAGATGGAAAAACAGTAGCTGCTACTGACCTTCTAGTTCCTGGCATCGGCGAATTAATCGGCGGAAGCCAACGTGAAGAAAGAATGGACGTTTTAGTAGACAGAATTAAAGAATTAGGTATGAACGAAGAGGACTACTGGTGGTACTTAGAACTTAGAAAATACGGCGGTACAAAACACGCTGGATTCGGTCTAGGTTTTGAGCGCTTCTTAATGTACATCACTGGCATGGCTAACATCCGTGACGTAATTCCATTCCCAAGAACTCCAGGTTCTTCTGAGTTTTAAGATATGAAAAAGCGAGAGGGTTTCCTCTCGCTTTTTTCCTTTTCGGCAAGAAGACTCCATCTGATTTGTGTTACGGGTGAAATCCAACAATTCAGGTGGAGATGAATTGTTGCATAGTTTATTACCTCGTAGCAAAAAGTAACGCGAAGGGGTGAATATAAATGAGTAAAAAAGTAAAAAAAGATCATTCAAGATCAAGCCTAGGTTCTCCAGAAGTAGAAGGACAAGGAACGACGACACATGAAACAGGTTCTCATAAAGTATCTTCATCAAATAAGAAGCAGAAAAGAAGCTAACATAAAAAAGGAGAGTCTTGGCGGCTCTCCTTTTTTTATATGCATTACACCTTATTATCATTAATTTCTTTTGTAATTTTATCTACATCTTTGTCTAATCGATCTAAATAGAAATACCACAGTAAGCTCATGAACACGTAATAGATGGCCATAACGCCAAGGTTATCAGATATGTTTTCGAATGTGGATTTAGTAGTGAACAAAACTCCCCAAATGGTAGAAATAATGAAGTAAGAAAGCGGGCCTACGAGGTGTACGAAAACATATAATAACTTTTTAACTTTTACAGCGTTCATATGAAAAACCTCCTTTTTCTAATCATAGATTCAAGTTCCTCACAGAAGTGTTGTAGTTTTGTTGGATTGTGTATTAACAAGCGGGCATCGTGTTTCCCGATAAATCTTCGAATCCGAAAGTTTAATAAGAAAGAACGGCCGTAACGCTCTATTAAATCGTTGAACTCTCGTTGCTCACTTAGTAGCTGAATGTTTTCTCTAATTTCAAACTGTCTTTCGTGTGGATCGCCTAGTAAAATATTTAGAATCATTTGTAGAAGTAGCAATGGGAATCTCCTCCTGTGTTAGAATAATCTGTATATTTTAATTGTAACAAAAAACAGGAGTTTGTAAGCTCCTGTTTTTGTCGATACTATTTTAATAAGCGAAACGCCTTCTCCCTATTAGCAAAATGCATTTTTACAAACTCAGGTAATCGTTCTTTACCAAGCTTTTGAATTAATTTAGCAGCGGCGATATCGACTTGTTTACCAGCACCTTTTGGAAGTGGCATGCCAGCTTTTTTGCTTAGTTCGTTAAACTGTTTTACGAATGAGTAACGAGCTAAAATAGAAGCAGCGGCTACTGCTAAATGGACGCTTTCGCCTTTCGTCGCGAAGTAAACATTTTCACGCTGTACCTGCTTTTGCTTTACTAAATATTTGTAGTATGTATCAGGTTGTGTGAATTGATCGATTAAGACGCCTTCAGGTTTTGTAGGTGCAATTTTAGCTAATAAGTTTGTAATAGCTTTATTATGCAGTAAAGCTTTTAACTTACCTTGGTTGTTTCCTTTATCAAATAGCTCGTTATATTTTTCATTATGAAGGACAAGAGAGCTGTAAGGAACAACGTGTAGAAGTTGTTTTGCAATGGCAGTAATTTGATCGTCATTTAAGTTTTTAGAGTCTTTTACACCAAGTTCTTTTAACAGTGGGATTTGCTTAGCATCCACATATACAGCAACTACTGTCATCGGTCCGAAGAAATCACCAGTACCAACTTCATCTGACCCTACGATAGACATTGTACCGATGGAAGTAGGGGGTGCATAACGGTGTGAATCGGCAGATTTTTTTACAGCTGTTTTCGGTGTTTGAGAGACAGTTTGCCAACGAGAAGCTTCTGCTTCAGCACGGCCACCTTGGAACATTACTTTTCCAGATTTATAAGCTGTAATCGTGCAAGACGGCACCTTTGCCATGAAGATTCCGCCTTGTGGGGTTTTTGGGCTAAGTGCCTGTTTGTATTGTTGTTTCATGTCTTCAATTACTGTAGAATTTGTTTGAATTACGATAGAATTTGACATAGTGGTCGCCCCTTTTTTTATATTGTTATTTTTATCATATCGGATTGTTCTTTCTGTTTCCATAATATGATGGTTCATGGTATGATAAACTTTAGGATTCTGTACGTGATTGGAGGCCGGTGAGTTGTCACAACAAAAGGGAAAGAAAAGTCGAATTAATGTAGAAATCTATGGTCAACAATATTCAGTTGTTGGCGATGAAAGTACAAGTCATATCCGCATGGTAGCAGCGATTGTGGATGATAAAATGCGCGAACTCAATGCCAAGAATCCTTCGCTTGACACGAGTAGACTAGCGGTATTGACGGCGGTAAACGTCATACACGATTACATAAAATTAAAAGAAGAACATGAGAAATTGAAAGAAAGTATGACAAAAAAAGGAATGGAATAACATGATTGATATTATTATCATTTTACTGCTTGTTATGGGATTTTTCCTCGGCTTACGCAGAGGGTTTATTCTGCAACTTGTAAAGTTAACAAGCTTTATTATCGCATACCTTGTTGCATACTGGTACTGTAAAGATTTAGCGCCAGCACTTGCGAAATTTATTCCGTATCCATTTGATAAAAACGTATCTGTTCCAGAATGGATTGATGCAAATAATATTGAGACAGTATTTTATCAAGCGCTTGCGTTTATCATATTGTTTATTATTACAAAAATTGCACTTTCATTACTTGGTAATTTGTTAAATATGTTTGCAGAAATACCGGTTTTAAAGCAAGTCAATGCGTTTGCGGGGGCAATCCTCGGATTTTTAGAAGTATATATTATTTTGTTTGTTTTAATTATCGTTGGAAACATTCTTCCAATTGAACAAATACAAACACCATTACAAAAATCATCAATTAGCAAAATAATTGTAGACGATACACCGATTCTTTCTGAAAAGGTGAAGGAACTATGGCAGACAGGTAGCAGAGTATAACTTCTCTTTTTTCGGAAAGAGGAGTTTTTTTCTATGAAAGAAAGGCGGGGCAATGATGAAGGTAAATAAAAAACAAGTTATTAAATTATTAGAGACAATCGGTCTGTTTATGGAACTAAAGGGCGCGAATCCATTTAAAATATCTGCATTTCGTAAGGCGGCGGCAGCGTTAGAAAGTGATGATCGCAGTCTTTCTGAAATTGAAGATTTCACGAAGATTCCGGGCATTGGAAAAGGAACAGCGGCAGTTATTCAAGAATATATAGAATCGGGAACATCTGAAGTATTACAAGAGCTTGAGAAAGAAGTGCCAAGTAGCTTATTACCGTTATTAAAATTGCCAGGACTTGGTGGTAAAAAGGTGGCTAAGTTATATAAAGAACTTGGTGTTGTTGATATGGAATCGCTAAAAGCGGTTTGTGAGGAAAATAAAGTACAAGCTTTAGCAGGTTTCGGTAAGAAGACAGAAGAGAAAATATTAGAAGCAATCGATCAAGTAGGATCTCGTCCAGAGCGTTTACCAATCGCAATGGTATTGCCTATTGCCGGGGAAATAGAGGAGAAATTGTCGAATATTGCTGAAGTAATTCGTTTCTCTCGCGCTGGTAGTTTGCGCCGAGTTCGTGAAACAGTGAAAGATTTAGACTTTATCATTGCAACGTCAGAACCAGCTACAGTACGTGAGCATTTACTGCAATTCGATAATATGATTGAAGTAATCGCAAGTGGAGATACGAAAGTTTCTGTTCGTCTTCAATATGAATATGATATTTCAATCGATTTCCGTTTAGTAAAACCTGAAGAATTTATTACAACTCTTCATCATTTCACAGGATCAAAAGACCATAACGTAAAAATGCGCCAAATCGCGAAAGATAGAGGCGAGAAAATTAGTGAGTACGGTGTAGAAAACTTAGAAACAGGTGAAGTGAGAACATTTGAAACAGAAGAGGAGTTCTTCTCTCATTTCGGTCTTCCATTCATTCCACCAGAAGTGCGTGAAGATGGAAAAGAAATTGAATTAATTAAAGAGTATCCGAACTTAATTCAATTCTCTGATATACAAGGTGATTTACATATGCATACAACGTGGAGTGACGGTGCCTTTTCGATTGAGGAAATGGTACAGGCATGTCGTGCTCGTGGTTATAAATTTATGGCAATTACCGACCATTCACAATACTTAAAAGTAGCGAATGGTTTAACGAAAGAGCGCCTTTGTGAACAAGCGAAAGAAATTGAACGTATGAACGAAAAGTATCCAGACATTACAATTTTACGCGGAATTGAAATGGACATTTTACCAGATGCAACACTTGATTTTGATGATGAAGTATTAGCAGAATTAGATTATGTCATTGGAGCGATTCACTCTAGCTTCTCACAAGACCGTGAAACGATTATGAAACGTCTTCGTGCTGCGCTGGAGAATAAGCATGTCACAATGATTGCCCATCCGACAGGACGCCTTCTTGGGCGTCGTGAGGGTTACGATGTAGATACAGATTTATTAATTGAACTCGCAAAAGAGACAAATACAGTTTTAGAATTAAATGCGAATCCAAATCGTCTAGATTTAAGCGCGAAATTATTAAAACAAGCACAAGATGCTGGTGTAAAAGTAGCGATTAATACGGATGCTCATACGCTTGAAATGTTAGAAGATATGGAAACAGGTGTAGCGGCAGCACGTAAAGGTTGGATTCAAAAAGATAACGTGATTAACACGTGGGATATCGAACGTTTATTAGACTATATTAAACGTAATAAGTAACACAAGGGGGACCTGCAACATGTTAGAAAGAACGTTGCGTGTATTAGAATACAATAAAGTAAAAGAACAATTACTTGAACATACAGCCTCTTCACTTGGCCGTGACAAAGTGAAGCATTTAGTGCCAAGCACTGATTTTGAAGAAATTGTAGAAATGCAAGATACAACGGATGAAGCAGCGAAAGTCATTCGTTTAAAAGGTAGTGCACCATTAGGTGGTATTACGGATATTCGCTCAAATGTGAAGCGTGCAAAGATTGGGAGTATGTTAAGTCCAAATGAACTACTTGATATTGCAAATACAATGTACGGTAGTCGTAATATGAAACGTTTCATCGAAGATATGGTTGATAATGGTGTGGAGCTTCCAATTTTAGAAACTCATGTCGCTCAAATTGTATCTTTATATGATTTAGAAAAGAAAATTACAAATTGTATCGGTGATGGCGGTGAAGTAGTCGATAGCGCAAGTGATAAACTGCGTGGTATTCGTACTCAAATTCGTACTGCGGAAAGTCGTATTCGTGAAAAGTTAGAAAACATGACGCGTTCTTCCAACGCGCAAAAGATGTTGTCTGACGCGATTGTAACGATTCGTAACGAACGTTACGTAATCCCAGTAAAACAAGAATACCGCGGTGTATATGGCGGTATTGTCCACGATCAATCAGCTTCTGGGCAAACGTTATTTATTGAACCACAAGTCATTGTAGAGTTAAATAACGCGCTTCAAGAAGCACGAGTGAAAGAAAAACAAGAAATCGAACGCATCTTATTGATGTTAACAGAAGAAGTGGCAGTAGAAGCGGATATCGTTTTATCTAACGTAGAAATAGTTGCGAATCTTGACTTCATCTTTGCGAAAGCTTTTTATGCGAAGCGAATTAAAGCAACGAAGCCAATTGTAAATAACGAGCGCTATATGGATTTAAGACAAGCACGTCATCCGCTTATTGATCCAGAAATTATCGTGCCAAATAACATTATGTTAGGTAAAGATTTCACGACAATTGTTATTACAGGACCGAATACAGGTGGTAAAACAGTTACGCTGAAAACAGTTGGTATTTGTGTATTAATGGCGCAATCTGGCCTTCACATTCCAGTAATGGATGAGTCAGAGATTTGTGTATTTAAAAATATCTTTGCCGATATCGGTGATGAGCAATCGATTGAACAAAGTTTAAGTACGTTCTCCTCACATATGGTGAACATTGTTGATATTTTAGAAAAAGCTGATTTTGAAAGCTTAGTTCTATTCGATGAATTAGGTGCTGGAACAGACCCGCAAGAAGGGGCTGCATTAGCAATTTCAATTTTAGATGAAGTATGTAATCGTGGTGCTCGCGTTGTTGCTACGACGCATTACCCAGAATTAAAAGCATACGGATATAACCGTGAGAAAGTTATTAATGCGAGCGTTGAGTTCGACGTGAATACATTAAGCCCAACGTATAAATTATTAATCGGTGTACCAGGACGTAGTAATGCCTTTGAAATTTCGAAGCGCCTTGGATTATCTGATCGCGTGATTGATCAAGCTCGTAACCACATTAGTACAGATACAAACAAAATTGAAAATATGATTGCGAAGTTAGAAGAAAGTCAAAAGAATGCAGAGCGTGACTGGAACGAAGCAGAAGCACTTCGCAAGCAATCTGAAAAACTGCATCGCGAATTACAGCGTCAAATTATTGAATTTAATGATGAGCGCGATGAAAAATTATTTAAAGCGCAAAAAGAAGGGGAAGAAAAAGTCGAAGCTGCAAAGAAAGAAGCAGAAGGCATTATTCGAGAACTTCGTCAATTGCGTAAAGCACAGCTTATAAACGTGAAAGACCATGAGCTTATTGAAGCGAAGAGCCGTCTAGAAGGTACGGCGCCAGAGCTTGTGAAGAAACAAAAAGTAAACGTGAAAAACACAGCGCCAAAACAACAATTACGTGCAGGTGATGAAGTAAAAGTGTTAACGTTTGGTCAAAAAGGTCAATTACTTGAAAAGGTAAGTGATACAGAGTGGAGCGTACAAATTGGTATTCTGAAGATGAAAGTGAAAGAATCCAATATGGAATACATTAATACACCGAAGCAAACTGAGAAAAAAGCGGTCGCAAGTGTGAAGGGGAGAGATTATCACGTTTCGTTAGAGCTTGATCTTCGCGGTGAACGTTATGAAGATGCAATGATGCGCGTTGAAAAATATTTAGATGATGCACAGCTTGCAAGCTATCCGCGCGTATCAATTATTCACGGTAAAGGAACAGGAGCGCTTCGACAAGGTGTACAAGATTACTTGAAGAAGCATCGCGGTGTGAAAAACTACCGCTACGGTGACATGGGCGAGGGAGGCCTAGGCGTAACAGTTGTCGAATTAAAATAGCAAACAACGAAACAAAGGGGAACCATTATATGTTTATGGACAAACTTGCAAAAGTATTGTTAGCTTGTTGCGGAATATTTTTGGTGATTGGGGTTATTTATTTAGTTGTTTTTGCGAAGTAAACGAGCGTCAATCGTGGCAGAGTGATATTGCCATAGATTGACGCTTTTAATATATAGGAAAAGGAATAAGCTATGAAAATCAACCAATATATAAGCGAAGCAAAATCTTGCTCAAGACGCGAAACAGACCGTCTCATTAAAGCAGGACGCGTGGCTATTAACGGCGAAATATGTACGCACGGTGCACTCGTGAGCGATGGTGATGTGGTAACGATTGATGGACAGGTTATTGCAAAAGAAGAGAAGGAAAAGGTGTATATTGCCTTTCATAAACCAGTTGGTATTACTTGTACAGCAGCCGAGCATATTGAAGATAATATTATCGATTATATCAATTACCCAGAGCGTATCTTTCCTGTTGGGCGATTAGATAAAGCGTCGGAAGGACTAATCTTATTAACGAATGACGGTGGGATTGCAAATCAAATTTTACACGGTGATCATGAGCACGAGAAAGAATACATCGTTACGGTTGATAAGCCGTTTACAGATTGGTTTATTGATGAGATGTCCAGCGGTGTAAAGATTAAAGATGGAATGACGAAGCCTTGTAAAGTGACAAGAATGGATCAATCTACATTTCGCATCGTTTTAACGCAAGGAATGAACAGACAAATTCGTAGAATGAGCCGTGCTTTCGGGTTTACTGTAACAAAGCTAAAGCGGGTTCGTATTCTGAATATAGAGCTAGACGATCTTGAAGTGGGAAAATGGCGGAGCGTTACATCTGAGGAATTAGACATTTTAATAAATCAGTTATAGGGAGGAAAAATTTTCTCCCTATATTTTTTTGTCAGAAAAAATAAAACTATTGATTTTTTAAAAAATAGCCCATATAATAAAAAACAACAAGTTTCGACAAGATATTTTATAAAAGTAATGATGAGGACATGAGTTGTTTTTGACGATTCTCAGAGAGGGAAGCCTAGGCTGTGAGCTTCCTAATACGGAAAGACAAACTTACCACCTCTAAACTTCAAGAGTGAACTGCATGATGCATTGTAATTCTTGGCGGATAAAACCGTTATCAATTTACACGAGCTATAAAATGAGCTTATTTTGTTATAAATTCATTTTATTAGAATAAGGGTGGAACCACGATTTCAACACTCGTCCCTTTGTTAGGGACGGGTGTTTTTTGCGTTCTTTTACGGGGAAGTATGCTTGAAAGAGGATATGTGACGGCCTTTAATTCAGAATATTTTGTCAATATAAAAATATGTAGGAGGTTAGTAGAAATGAAATCATCTTTAAAGTTTTCTGAGATGTTTGCAATAAGTTTAATGTTGTTTGCACTATTTTTCGGTGCAGGTAATATGATTTTCCCGCCGGCTTTAGGGCAAGGTGCTGGAACAGACGTATGGATCGCGTTATTTGGCTTTATCGTAACAGGTGTTGGATTACCTTTATTAGGGGTAATTGTTATAGCTCTAAAGGGAGATATTAATGAGCTAGCGGGACGTGTACACCCTGTATTCGCACTTGTTTTTATCACTGCAATTTATTTATGTTTAGGCGTATTCGTAAGTGTTCCACGTACAGGAACAGTTGCTTATGAAATGAGTGTTGCACCATTTTTACCAAGTGAGATAGCTGGTCAATCGTATCCACTTGTTATCTTTACATTCATTTTCTTTGCAGTAACTTTCTATTTAGCTTTAAACCCATCGAAATTAGTGGGCCGCATCGGTAAAGTATTAACTCCGATTTTGTTAGCTGTTATAGCAATTATCGTAGGTAAAGCAATTATTACACCAATTGGAGAATTTGGTGCACCGACAGAAGCGTATAATGCTCCGCTCTTTAAAGGTTTTATTGATGGATATTTAACTTTAGATGGACTTGCAGCACTTGTTTTCGGAAATGTTGTTATTAATGCCTTAAAAGCAAAAGGCGTTACAAATAAGAACAGCATTGCAAAAGTAACAATCTTTGCAGGATTTATTGCAGCGCTCGGTTTACTACTTGTTTATTTAGCACTTGCTTATCTGGGAGCTTCTAGTGTGTCTCTTGGAATGGGAGCAAACGGAGGGATTATTTTAACAAACGTTGTAAATCATTTATTTGGTAGTTACGGAACTTTATTATTAGGGATCGCAATTACAGCGGCATGTTTAACAACTTCTGTAGGTATTGTTGCAGCTTGTGGGGAATATTTTTCTTCCTTATTACCAAAGTTTTCTTATCAAAAGATTGTTTTCATCTTCTGTGTATTAGCATTTATGGTAGCAAACCTTGGGTTAACTCAGTTAAACGCATTAGCATTACCGATTTTAATTGCAATTTACCCAATTGGTATCGTACTGATTGTATTATCACTTGTTGAAAACTATATTCGTCTTCCATTAGCTATGTATGTAGGCGGTATTGTAGGTTCATTTGCAATTAGCTTCTTTGATGGATTGCATAATGCAAATCTTCAAGTAGCGGCCCTTGCTCCTATCTTAGATAAAATTCCACTATATAGTGTAGGGATTGGTTGGCTAGTTCCGGGTATCATTGGAATTGTAATTGGATATGTAGTTTCTTTATTTCAAAAGCAAGAAGTTGCTGTAGAAAAATAGTGAAAAGAGGCTTTCTATGAAAGAAAGTCTCTTTTTTTGTAGATAAAATTGCATATAGGGAAATTTAGATATTAAAAATTTTATACGTAATATAGTTGACAAAAAAATTAGCATTAGGCTAAGATTGACTTAGTTGTGGAAATATTTGAAGGAAAGTGAGGAGTGAAAGGTATAAGGTTTTCTATAACGATATCATTTTGTAGATAGAGGTGATAGAGTAGGAGAATGGTGGTTTTATTTTTTTTGACCTTCATTGAGAATGATAATCATCAAAAGAAATAGGGACTTATGTTAAAATGTAAATCGCTCTTTATAAGGAATAGGGAGGGATATTATTTTTAACACGTAGTGAGAATGATAATCAATAGTATCTACATTACATAAATAAATTACAATTAAATAATGATAGAGGATTATTATTTTTTTCTTATAAATTGAGAATAATTATCATTTTCAAAAAAGTATGGATGAAAGATAAACAAGGAGGAAGTAAGCCAAATGAGAAAGATTTCTGTATTACCCGCTTTTATTATAACGTTCGTATGTATGCTAGCTTTTCTTGTCATGCCATATGGGAAAGTTTCAGCACAACTAGCTGACGGTACTTATGATATTAACTATGTCATTCAAAAAGCGGAAAATGATTCAGCTTCAATGGCAAATGATTATTTTGAAAAACCAGCTAAGTTAGTTGTAAAAAATGGTGAGATGAGAGTACAAATTCCGATGAATCATAGTGCTTGGATTACAGAATTTAAAGCACCTGAAAACGGGAATTTTGTTGATGCAAAAGTTGTTAGTAAAGATGAATCAGCAGATAAAAGAACTGTAGAGTTTAAAATAGACGATTTATCTAAGCCAGCAGCTGCAAAAATTCATGTTGTTGTACCGAACGTAAATTATGACCATAACTACACAATTCGCTTTGCGTTTGATGCAAATGTAAAAGCGGTAGGTGGAGAAAATAAAGCAACTACTGTAACAAAGAATAATGATCAAACAAAAACAGATACACAAGTAAAAGAAGAAGTGAAGAAAGAAGAGAGTAAAGAAGCAAATATAGAGGCAAGCAAAGGAACAAATGAAAGCGGTAAAGCTGAAAAAACAGATAATCCAAAAACAGGCGATGAAGCACGCATCGGATTATTTGCAGCGTTAATTCTTATTTCAGGTGTTTTCTTAATTCGTAAAGTGAAGTTAAGTAAATAAATCTTTTGAAGGGCGATGAATATATGTTTAAACAATTAAAAATAATTATTGGTGTATTTGCTGTTTTATTTACGTTTATCGCAACACTAGGTTTACAAGATGCAGAGGCTGCTACAAAACTAGCTGATGGAAAATATAATATTGCTTTTACTGTATGGAAAGGCGATAAAGATGAATCATCTAGAATGAATAGTTATTTTGAAAGCCCAGCAACATTAACAGTAAAAAATGGAAAACAATATGTTTCATTTAAAGTGAAAGATAGTGCTTCTATTAAAAGTTTACAAGTAGAAAAAGATGGTCAATTTGTAGAAACAATCGTGTTAAGTGAAAACAAAAAAGATAATACTAGAGTTGTAGAATTTGAAGTTGCTGACTTGTCAAAAAAACTAAATGGCAAGGTGAAAATTAATATCCCAATTATTAATTATAATGCTTCATATGATATTCGTTTTGTATTTGATGGGAACAGTATTAAATAATTAAAAAATTTCCAAAAGGGAGAGTCGTTCCATTGAACAGGTATGTAAAAATTATTGTTGCTATGTTTTTAATGGCATTTACATTCGTATCAACATTACAACCGCTTGCAGTTCAAGCAGCAAGCCAACTAGCTGACGGTGAATATTCAATCGGTTTCAAAGTTCTTAAGGATACATCAGATGAAGAATCTATGATGAATCAATACTCTGTAAGTCCAGGAACTTTAAAAGTGAAGGATGGGAAGAAGAAGGTATCCTTTACGTTAGAACATAGTTCATGGATTACGAAGTTTGAAACAGAAAAAAATGGCCAGTTTGTTGCGACAAATGTAATTAGTGAAGATAAAGAAAAAGATACACGAGTAGTAGAATTTGAAGTGGACGATGTAGAGAAAGTATTAAATGCGAAAGTAAAAGTGGACATAGACTTTTTAAATTATCATCATGACTATGATGTGCGTATTGCATTTGATCAAAATAGTATTACACCGATTCATGTAGAAAAACCAAATGAAAAAGAGGATCCAGCAAATAAGCCAGATCCAAATGAAAAACCGGATCCAAGTCAGAAGCCCGACCAAAAGCCTGACCCAGATCAACAACCCAATTCTAACACAATTAACGATGGGAATTATAGTATTCCATTTAAAGTGTTAAAAGATCAAACAGATGAAGAATCTAAGATGAATACTTACATGGTAAATCCAGGAGTATTAAAAGTAGAAAACGGTAAGAAAAAGGCAATTGTAACACTAACAAGTAGCTCATTAATTAAAAATTTTCAAACGGAAAAAGATGGCGCATTTGTTGATGCAAAAGTAGTGAGTGAAGATAAAGAAAAAGATACAAGAGTAGTAGAGTTTGAAGTGGACGATTTATCAAAAAAATTAAATACAAAAGTATTTATCGAAATGGCATCAAGAAACTATAAGCAAACACATGATGTACAACTTTTATTTGAACAAGATAAACTTGAGTCAATTAAGAACGAAGAAAAGCAACCAGACGGTGATAAAAAGCCAGAGGTAGAGAAACCAGAGGTAGAGAAGCCGAATGTTGAAACAATTAAAGACGGTGAATACAGCATCAATTTCAAAGCCTTAAAAGATCAAACAGAAGAAATTTCAATGATGAACACGTATACGAAGAGTCCGGGCGTATTAAAGGTGAAAGATGGTAAAAAATATGTATCATTTACATTAACGAATAGTGCATGGATTACAAAGTTTGAATTTGAGAAAAATGGTTCGTTCGTTGATGCGAGTGTATTAAGTGAAGATAAAAAAGCTGATACACGCGTAGTGGAAGTAGAAGTAGATGATTTATCTAAAAAGTTAAATGCAAAAGTAAAAGTAGATATCGATTCAATGAATTATCATCATTTCTACGACATTCAATTCGCATTTGATAAAGATAGCGTTAAACCGTTAGACAATCAAGGCGGAAACGAAAAAGCAGCCGCAAACGAAACCCAACCCGCAAACGACAACGAAGCCGCACACCACAACCAACGTGGAAACGACAACCAAGGTGGAAACAATAACCAAGGCGGAAAAGACAACCAAGGCGGAAACGACAACCAAGGCGGAAACGATAACCAAGGCGGGAACAATAACCAAGGTGGGAACAATAACCAAGGTGGGAACAATAACCAAGGTGGAAACAACAACCAAGGTAATAACACAACCATTGATCCAAAAGCCCTTAAAGATGGTGAATACAGCATTGTCTTTAAAGTTCTAAAAGATAAAACAGAAGAAATCTCAATGATGAACACATATACAAAAAGTCCAGCTGTACTAAAAGTGAAAGATGGTAAGAAGTATGTATCGTTTACATTAACGAACAGTACATGGATTACAAAATTTGAGTTTGAAAAGAATGGTTCTTTTGTTAACGCAAAAGTGTTAAGTGAGAATAAAGAGCAAAATACAAAAGTAGTAGAGTTAGAAGTAGATGATTTATCTAAAAAATTAAACGCAAAAGTAAAAGTAGATATTGATGCGATGAATTATCACCATTTCTACGATGTTCAATTTGTATTTGATCAAGGTAGTATAAAAGTTTTAGGTAATCAAGGCGGAAACGACAACCAAGGTGGAAATGACAACCAAGGTGGAAATGACAACCAAGGCGGAAACGATAACCAAGGTGGAAACGACAACCAAGGCGGAAACGACAACCAAGGTGGAAACGATAACCAAGGCGGAAATAATCAACCAAAAGTAATAGTTGATCCGGAAAATTTAGTGGATGGTCAATATGATATTCCATTTAAAGTGTTAAAAGATAAAACAAATGAGCTTTCAAAGATGCATGACTATACTGTACACCCAGCAAAATTAATCGTTAAAGATGGTAAAAAGTACATTGAGATGACGTTGAAAAATAGTGCATGGATTACAAAATTCCAAACGGAAAATAACAGTCTTTTTGCTGATGCGAAAGTAGTAAGCGAAGATAAAAATGCAAATACGAGAGTAGTGCAATTTGAAGTAAGTGATTTATTTGCAAAATTAAATGCAAAAGTAAAAGTTGATATCAATGAAATGAACTACCATCATTTCTACGATGTCCAAATTCAATTTGATACAAATAATATTGGTGCGTTAGGCACGATTAAAGAGGATCCAAAAAAAGATCCGAAAAATGATCCGGACAATCCAGTGATTACACCGAAAGTAGATAATGTGAAAAAAGTAGATAATCCTGATTTTAACCGAAATGCAGATGATAAGAAGAAAAAAGAAGATCAAAAAAATGATTCAAAAAAAGAGAAAAACTCAAAAACGGCAGATACAGCACAACTAGGTTTATACATGGTGCTATTGCTTGGGTCACTTGCTTTACTAGTTCGTAAATATAGAGCAGGAAGATTGTAATTTTTGGAGTCTTGATGCATGTTCGCATGCATCAAGACTTGTTTCATATTGTTTGGAAAGGAGTGGTGATTGAGAGTGAAGAAAATTGCTAGTGTACTAATGGCTATCATTCTATTAGTGAGTATAGCTGGATGCTCGGCACCCAAAAAAGAAGCAGCAAAACAGGTCAAGAGTGAGAGTAAAGAAAGAATTGTTGCAACGACAGTTGCTGTTACTGAAATTATGGATGCATTAGAAGTAGATTTAGTTGGTGTTCCAACAAGTACGAAAGATTTACCAAAGAGATATAAAGGTTTACCTGAAGTCGGGAATCCGATGAGTCCTGATATGGAAAAGGTAAAATCGTTAAAGCCGTCAGAAGTATTATCCGTGACAACACTTGAATATGAATTAAAGCCAGTTTTTGATGGTGTGGGCATGAAAGCAAACTTTTTAGATTTAACAAGCTTGAAAAATATGCAAAATTCCATTAGCGATTTAGGTAAGCAATATGGACGTGAAAAGCAGGCTGAAGCAGTTGTAACGAAGTTAGATAACAAGGTTGCAGAGATTAAAAAAGCAGTAAAGGGAAAGAAAGAACCGACAGTGCTTATTTTATTAGGTGTACCAGGGAGTTATTTAGTAGCAACAGAGCATTCTTATATTGGAGATTTAGTGAAACAACTAGGTGGTAAAAATATTGTGCAAGGTGAACAAGTAGAGTATTTAGCTTCTAATACAGAGTATTTAAAAAAAGCTGATCCAGATATTATTTTACGAGCAGCTCATGGTATGCCTGATGAAGTTGTGAAAATGTTTGATAAAGAATTTAAAACAAATGATATTTGGAAACATTTCGCTGCAGTTAAAAATAACCGTGTTTACGATTTAGAAGAGCGCTTATTTGGGACGACAGGTAATTTAGCAGCAATTGAAGCGTTAGATGAATTGAAAAAAATGATGTATCCGTGATGCATTTTAATATAAAGGAAGAGTGGAATGAATAAAAAAACTTGGAGTTTCCTCATTGTTACTGCATTGCTTATTGTTATGACATCATTGTCAGCGATGAAAGGGAGTTTAGAAATAGGTATTGTTGAGCTTGTGCAAGGGATATTTACAGGGGGGAATGAAGATGTTGAAGTGATTAAAGATTTACGTTTCCCACGTATTATTATTGCACTATTTACTGGAGCAGCTCTGGCCGTTTCAGGTGTGCTTTTTCAAGCTGTTATGAAAAATCCACTTGCTGATGCTGGGGTAATCGGGATATCTTCTGGAGCAAGTTTTATGACACTTGTTATTATTACGTTATTCCCGCAATTCTTTTTCTGGACACCAGTATTCGCCTTTTTAGGTGGTGCGTTTGCATGTTATCTCGTTTATGCATTTTCATGGAAGTCAGGGTTAAGTCCGCTTCGCATTATTTTAGTTGGTATAGCTATTAATGCAATGTTCACTGGATTAAATGAATCGTTCATTACGATTTGCGGATACTTCATTAAGAGTATTAAGCAAACGACGACTTCTAACATAACGATGAAGACGTGGGGCGATGTAGAAATAATGGTTACATATGGAACAATTGGTCTTATTCTTGCTCTGTTTGTAGGAGCTTGGTGTAACTTATTATCGCTACAAGATAAGACTGCGAAAAACTTAGGTTTGCACGTGACGAGAGTTCGTCTTATTATTTCTGCTATTGCAGTACTTTTAGCAGCAGTATCAACAGCAATTGCAGGTGTAATTGCTTTCGTAGGATTACTCGTTCCGCACATTTCAAGACAACTAGTCGGTTCGGATCATAAAGTATTAATTCCATTTTCTGCTCTTGCAGGAGCGTTATTAATTTTGACGGCGGATACGATTGGAAGGTTAATTGTGCCACCTAACGAAATTCCAGCAGCGACGATTATGGCAGTGATTGGTGGACCATTCTTAATATTCTTGCTTAGAAAGAGTGATAAAGTTCATGGAAATTAAAAATGTAACCTTTTCGTATGATAATGTAACGGATCGATTAAAGTCGGTTAGTAGTGAAATAGAAATTGGTAAAATTACAACAATTATTGGTCCAAACGGTTGCGGGAAATCGACATTACTTGGTGTGATGTCAAGAAATCACGACCCTCGTAGCGGAGAGATAATACTCGATGGGAAGGCGATTAGTCAATATAAACCGAAAGAGTTTGCTAGAAAGTTAGCCGTTGTCCATCAACAAAATGAAGCACCGGCAGACATGACGGTAGAGAAATTAACAAGTTATGGTCGTATGCCTCATAAAAATATTTTTTCCTCGCAAACTGATGAAGATAGAGAAGCAATCGAAAGGGCTTTAGCATGTACGAATTTGCTAAGTAAACGTGATAAAGAGATTCACGCCTTATCTGGTGGAGAAAGACAACGTGTTTGGATTGCCATGACGTTAGCTCAGAAAACACCAATGCTCTTTTTAGATGAACCGACAACATATTTAGATATTTATTATCAACTTGAAATATTAGAGCTAGTAAAAGAGTTAAATGAAGTACATGGATTGACGATCGTTATGGTATTACATGATATCAATCAGGCGATTCGCTATAGTGATCATATCATCGTTATGAAAGACGGCGAAATTGTTACGAAAGGTAAGCCGAATGATGTTGTGACAGAAAGTATGATAAAGACGATATACGGTGTAGATGTCGTTGTAAAGCAAGATGAAGATACAGGGTTGTATATGGTCCCAATGGGTATTTAAATATGCGAACAATCCGTTTTGAGGTGATAATTTGAGTAGTAAAAAAGAACGGAAGAAGAATTCTTTTTTTCAACGAATACTTACAGTTGTTTTTTTAGGTACCTTTTTCTATTCAGTATATGAATTAGGTGATATTTTCATGGATTACTATGAAAATCGTAAAGTAATGGCCGAAGCACAAAACATTTATGAAAAGAGTCCGATGGAAGAGCAATCACAAGACGGGGAAGTACGTAAACAGTTCAAAGCTCTGCAGCAAATTAACCAAGAAATAGTTGGATGGATTACGATGGACGATACACAAATTAATTATCCAATCGTTCAGGCGAAAGACAATGATTACTATTTATTTCGTAATTATAAAGGTGAAGATATGAGAGCAGGCAGCATTTTTATGGACTATCGTAATGATGTGAAATCTCAAAATCGAAATACTATTTTATATGGTCACCGTATGAAAGATGGTTCTATGTTTGGAAGTTTAAAGAAAATGTTAGATGAAGAGTTCTTTATGTCGCATCGTAAATTATATTACGATACATTATTTGAAGGATATGATCTTGAAGTATTCTCGGTGTATACAACAACAACTGATTTTTATTACATTGAAACGGATTTTAGCAATGATACGGAATACACATCATTTTTGGAGAAAATTCAAGAAAAGTCGCTGTACAAAACGGATACAAAATTGACAGCAAATGATCAAATCGTAACACTTTCGACGTGTGACTATGCACTTGATCCGGAAGCAGGAAGGTTAGTCGTGCATGCGAAACTAGTAAAGAGACAGTAAAAAAAGTATAGAATATGAGAAGTGGTAACGCTTCTCATATTCTATACTTAAAAAAAGAAATATGTTTACTGTGCTGCAGCCATTGGCATACGTACAACTTCAACATTGTAGTAAGTGATTTTATTATCAAGAATATATTCTGGCATCCCGCCTTGATGTGAGTGAGCATCTTTAAATGCTGAGCTCTTCGTCCAACCTTGGAAATCTTCTTTTGCATTCCAGCGTGTGCTAATTGTTACTTCATCATGATCAACTGTATTTTGCGTTAAAAGAACTTCTAATCCTAAAAAGCCTGGCATCGTTTCGACTTGACCTACTTTATTAAAACGCTCAATTAATTTATGCCCATTTCCCTTTGTAATTTTAGCTGTATTTGTAACAATAATCATGTTTTATTCCTCCTATAAATGTAGCCTTTATTTTCGAGAACTCATATACATTAAATGATAATGAAAATCATTATCATTGTCAATGGTAAATGTGAAATAAATAAGTTCTTTTATTATTTTGGCCAGTAAGATTTCCATTTCAAAATGTAGTAAATATGTGGCGGTTAAGTGAGAGAATGAGCGAGTTGTACTAGAAAAGCAATAATATGGTATAGTGAAACGAGGCTGTTTTTTCAGGCTCGTTTTTTAAATGCTTCCTATAGAGAAAGCATGCAAATGGAAAGGAAGTTATTATATGCGATCAGAAGTAACTGTAAAAATAAAACCGAAATTTATAAAAGAAATTAAAAGTGGATATCCGCTTATTTTAAAAGATGCGATTCAAAATTTAAATGATGTTCAGGAAGAAGGAACAATCATTAAAGTAGTAGATGAGAAGAACAATTTTGTCGGAAAAGGTTATTATGGAAAACAAAATAAAGGATACGGCTGGATTTTAACGAGAAAAGAGAGTGAACAAATTAATCAATCTTTCTTTGAAAGTAAAATAAAATCTGCCTTACATAAACGAAAGCAATTTTACAAATCAAGTGATACGACAGCATTCCGTGCCCTAAATGGTGAAGGTGATGGTCTTGGAGGCTTAATTATCGATTATTATGACGGCTATTATGTAGTCAGTTGGTATAGTGAAGGGATTTATACTTTCAGAGATGAGATTATAGCAGCTCTTCAAAAAGTAGCAAACTTTAAAGGGATTTATGAGAAAAAGCGTTTTGATACGAAAGGGAAATACATTGAAGGCGATGATTTCGTAGCAGGAGTACGCGGTGAGTTCCCGCTTATCGTAAAAGAGAACGGTGTGAACTTTGCTGTTTATTTAAATGACGGAGCGATGGTTGGTGTATTTTTAGATCAGCGTAACGTTCGAAAACAAATTCGTGATAAATATGCAAAGGGGAGAACAGTATTAAATATGTTCTCTTATACGGGTGCTTTCTCTGTATTTGCAGCGCTTGGCGGAGCGAGTAAAACGACGAGTGTCGACCTTGCAAATCGTAGTTTAAGTAAAACGATTGAGCAATTTAGTGTAAATGAAGTTGATTATGAAGCGCAAGATATTATTGTAGAAGATGTATTTCTTTACTTCAAATATGCAGCTAAGAAAAAGATGAAATTTGATATGGTTGTACTTGATCCGCCAAGCTTTGCACGCTCAAAAAAATATACATTTAGTGCAGCGAAAGATTATAAAAACTTACTAAAAGAAACAATTGCGATTACAGAAAATAATGGGATTATCGTTGCTTCTACAAATTGTAGTGCATTCGATATGAAAAAGTTTAAAGGCTTTATCGATACAGCATTTAAAGAAATGAATGGCAAATACAAAATATTAGAAGAACATTCTTTACCAGAAGATTTTCGTACCATTGATCAATTTAAAGAAGGAGACTATTTAAAAGTAGTTTTCATTGAGAAAATTAAAGGTTAATAAAGAAAAAGGAGCTCGAGTTTACTTGAGCTCCTTTTCTTATTGAACGATATTTTGTACTCTACCGACTTGCCCATCCTGCAATCGCACTTTAATGCCATGCGGATGAGAAGGGGAGTTAGTTAAAATATCTTTTACAATTCCACGTGTTAATTTACCGGTGCGTTGATCTTGTTTTAAGACAATGTCAACTTCAAGACCGGGTGCGATATTAGTACGTTTTTGTCCGTTCATTTATACACCTGTACGTCTACGTTGGTTGTTTGTTTTCTTCGTTTGTTGGTTTTGTAATTTTTTCGTTTCTTGGCTTTGATTTGTATTATTTGAACCATTTCCATTTCCTTGCTTTTTCTTTGCAAGTTGTTCACGCATTAAATCAGCTAAGCTTACTTTTTTGTTTTCTGACATGATAAGTCTCCTTTATATAAAGTTAATTATGAACAATAGTAGTGAATTTTATCATATCATTGTTAGGGAAGGAAGGGAAGTTGGTTTGAAAATTCATATAATTCTTTCCAGTATTCATTCGTTACGATACAATTGAAATGTTAATGTTTGTGAAAAAGGGGATAGACATATGTCACATCATATTTTATTAGTTGAAGATGATATCTCAATTCAAGAGATGGTGGAAAAGTATTTAATAAAGGAAGGTTTTCAAGTTACAATCGCGTCTGACGGAGAAGAAGGGGTGCAAGCATTTTTTAAATCATCCTTTGATTTAGTTATTCTCGACATTATGATGCCAAAGCTAGATGGCTTAGAGGTCGTGCGAATTATTCGAGAAAAAAGTGCTGTTCCGATTTTAATGATGTCGGCAAAAGATACAGATGTTGATAAAGCTGTTGGATTAGGACTTGGAGCAGATGATTACATTTGTAAGCCATTTTCTATGATTGAATTGGCTGCACGTGTAAAAGCGGGTATTCGGAGGTCTACGAAATATTCGGCTACAGAAACAACAGAAAAGATGATTCAAATTGGTGATTTAACAATTGATCCAATTAATTTTACAGTTGAAAAAAACGGAAAGCCCCTCAAACTTACTTTAAAAGAATTTGAGATTTTAAAGCTATTCGTAAAAAATCAAAATCGTGTATTTACAAAAGCACAAATCTATACGTTAGTTTGGAGCGAAGAGTATTACGGTGATGATAACGTTATTAACGTTCATATGAGAAGATTGCGTGAGAAAATCGAAAGTGATCCATCTAATCCAGAATATATTAAAACGTTATGGGGCATCGGCTATAAGTTGGAAGTGATGTAATATGGTCAATCTGTTAATATGCATTATTTTTATATTGTTATGTATCATTTATATACAATATAAAATGAGAAAAAATAGTAGTAAAAATTTACGATACACATATGAAAAGTTAGAAAGCATTGTGAATGAACAAACAGGCGAGAAGTTACTCGTTATGACAGATGATCTAGAATTGCAAAAGTTATTAGTGGCAATTAATCAATTATTAGATGCAAAGCAGAAAACGAATGCAGATCATGCAAAAGTAGAAATTTCGATGAGAAAAATGCTTTCAAATATTTCACATGATTTAAAGACGCCACTAACAGTTATTCTTGGATATACAGAAATGTTAAATAAGGATAAAACGATAAATAAAGAAGAAGAGCAAATATTACTTGAAAAGGTGCATGTAAAAACACTAGAAGTAATGGAACTGATCCATAAGTTTTTTGATTTAGCAAAATTAGAATCTGGTGACAAAGCAATCGAAATGACAAAAGTAAATATGAATGAAGTTTGTCGCGAGAAAATTTTATCTTTTTATGATTTAGTGACGACGAAAGGGTTTCAAGTTCATATTGATATACCAGAAAGAAATATATATGCACTTGGAAATGTAGAAGTATTAGGTAGAGTGTTGAATAATTTAATATCAAATGCGATTACATATGGAGAAGATGGAAAGACACTCGGTATGACGTTAAGAGATGATGAAACGAGTGTGTATATAGATGTATGGGATACAGGAAAGGGAATTGACGAATCTCATATTGATAAAGTGTTTGAGCGAATGTATACACTTGAAGATTCAAGAAATAGATTGTACCAAGGGAGCGGTTTAGGGTTAACAATTACGAAAAGGCTTGTGGAAGCGATGGATGGAAAAATACATCTTTCTAGTAAGCCGTATGAAAAAACAATTTTTACAGTTGTATTAAAAAAGATGCTGTTTTAGCTTGTAGAGAAGTAGATTCTACAAGCTTTTTTTCAGCGTAAGGAATTTGTAAGGAACGGGTAAGAAAAAAGAGATTTCCGTTGTCTATTATAGAAGTATAAGGTAGTGCGAAAGGAGACAGTGACATGACATATATATTAAAAACGAATCAGTTAACGAAAGTGTTTAAAGGGAAAGAAGTTATTTCTAGCGTTAACATGCATGTGAAAAAGGGAGAGATATACGGTTTCTTAGGACCGAATGGTGCAGGTAAAACAACGATTATGAAAATGATCACAAATTTAATAAAACCGACGAGCGGTGATATTGAAATTTTTGGTGAGAAGTTAACGGATACATCTTATGAATTGTTAAAGCGCATGGGGACAATTATCGAATATCCAATCTTTTATGATAAATTAACGGCGAAGGAAAACCTAGAATTACATTGTGAATATATGGGGTATTACGACAAGAATGCAATCGATCATGCTTTACATTTAGTGAAATTGCACGGTATAGATGATAAAAAAGTAAAAGATTTTTCATTAGGGATGAAGCAACGACTTGGTATTGCAAGGGCGATCATGACAAAGCCAGAATTACTCATTTTAGATGAACCAATTAACGGTTTAGATCCAATTGGTATTAAAGAATTAAGAGACTTATTTAAAATGCTCTGCAAAGAATATGGTATTACGTTATTAGTCTCTAGTCATATTTTAGGCGAGATGGAACAAATGGCGGATACAATTGGTGTAATTCAAAATGGAAAACTAATAAAAGAAGTTTCAATAAAGAGTATTAACGGAAAACAAACAGAGTACATTGAAATTACTGTTCCTGATGTGAAGCGTGCAGCTTATATTTTAGAAGATAAACTTGGTATAAAAAATTATAAAATAATGAGTGGAAACATGATTCGTGTGTATGAATTGAAGGCGTCGCAGCAAAACATTTCAAAAGCACTTATTATGAACGATGTAGAAATTGAAAGTATTAATAAGAAACATAGTTCCTTAGAAGAATATTTCTTAAATGTAATGGATGGAGAGGGCATTCATGCTTAATGGATTGTTAGTGAATCTAGTAAGTGGATTGATCGTAATGTTCATAAGTGGGATTTTATATTATAGGAAACCAGAGTGGAAATGGTTGTTAATTCTACTAGTGATAGGAATGTTAAGCGTAATTACTGCTGGAATTAGAATGTTAACAGCGTAGAGAGAGTTATATAAAGAATGGAGGCGTGGTTTATATGTTTCAATTAATGAAACTCGAATGGAAAAAACATAAATTATCTAGTTATTTTAAAGGAGTAGCGATTTGTATTATAGCAATTTTTGCTGCAGTAAGTCTTATGGCATGGGGGTCTAAAGTAGAAGATGATTTAATGTTCTCTAGCTATATGGAATACATGTCTTTAGCAAATATTTTTATTAGAATTACATTTATTATTTTTGCATCGGTTATTTTATCACGTTTAGTGATTGATGAATACAAGAACAAAACAATACAGCTACTATTTATGTACCCACTGCAAAGGAAAATGCTAATGAGAGCGAAATTAGCAATTGTTTTTAGTTTTTGCTTTGTGAGCACGATAATCGCAACATTTATTATTAGTTTGCTCATATTCTGTATGAATCCAATAATGGGAATACTTGAAACGCCTGTTACGATGGGGGAAATAATAGCTATCGTTCCAGCTACTTTTATAAGTGCATTTATGATATCTGGTATTAGTTTAATTCCTTTATTTTTTGGGATGAGAAAGAAATCAACACCGACAACGATTACTTCTGCAGTAATAATTGGGATGATGGTGAACGGTAACGTTGGTCCTGGAAACGGTCAAGTAAGTATGTATGATTTTATAGCTATCCCAATCGTGCTCTGTTTATTAGGAATTTTCATTAGTTATCTATCGTTTCGTAAAATCGACAAGATCGATGTGGCGTGAAGCAAGCTTAAAACAACAACGAACTGGGGTATGAATGGTGAAAAAAATAATAGTAATTGCAATATTATTCATTACAATTGCTAGTGTGGTTTTTGGTTTTAAGGTATTTCAGGGGAAAGATTTTAAGAAAGAAAAGTCTTTTGAGATAAATCATATAAAAGAAATAGAAGTAGACAATGAAAACTGGGATATTGAATTTAAAAGTACAGACTCTAATAAAATAGTAATTTCCGTCCAAGGTCAACAAGTAGATAAAGAGATAGATCCCGTCAAAATAGAAAATGACGAAAATAAAATTGTGATTAAGCAAAAACAAAAGGTGACCAGTGTTTTTAATGGTTTTACGTTTAGGAAGAAAAATAGTATATCTATAGCTATTCCGAAGAAAGAAATAGATAAAATTGTATTAAATAATAAATCGGGTGATGTGAAAATAAGAGATATAGTAGTAAAAAATATCGTGACAAAAGGCAAGTCTGGAGATGAAATGATTACAGGATTATCGGCAGAGAAGAGTGAGTTCATATCCGAAAGTGGAGATTTAATGTTAAAAGATAGTTCATTACAAGAAGTAAATATAACTTCTACTACTGGCGATAATTATGTAAAAAATGTAAAAAACGAAAATATGAACATTACTTCAATATCTGGGGAAGTATTACTAAAAGATATGACAGAAGGAAAATCATTATTTATAGAAACAAAATCAGGAGATATTGGCGTACAGTATAAAGGTGTTCCGGCATCATTGAAACTTACGGCTAAAAGTAATTCGACTGACGTAATGATAGATTTAAAAGGACTTAAGAAAGATAAAAATACAGAAAAGATAAAAGAAGGAACTATTGGTGATGCAAAAAACGAAGCGAAGATTTTAAGTGAAACAGGAGTCATTTATATTGATTAAGTCTTATGAGAAAGGAGGACACTATCATGCTACGTTTAATGAAGCTAGAACTGAAGAAGTTTAAGCTTGGATGGTATGTAAGGGGAGTGATTATTGCAAATATCGCTATACTGGCATTATTGATCTCTATGAGTATCGTTTCTCAAATAGAAGGAGATCCAGAAATAAGAGATCCGCAGATGATTTTGTTAGCGGCTAGTACATTAGTAAGAGCAACATTTATTATTTTTGGTAGTGTGTTAATCGCAAGGTTAATAATTAGTGAATATAAAAATAAAACAATACTACTTATGTTTTCTTATCCAATTAATCGGAGGAAAATGATGAGTAGTAAGTTGGCCATTATAGCGATAGTAACATTTATAACAGTTATTGTATCTAACATTTTAGTAGTAGGAGTTTTCTTTGGGATAGATAGCTATTTTTCAATTCTTCCTAATTCATTCACAATAGATCAATTGAAGCAAGAAGGGATAAACCTTGTTCCTTTAGCCATTGCAACTGCGGGAATAAGTTTAATCCCTCTATATTTCGGAATGCGTAAACGTTCGGTGCCAACTACAATCGTTTCATCTCTGATTGTTGTATCAATTGCAATTAATAATACTCCTATGTTTTCTACAGCAACTTTTCTTCCACTTCAACTAGCACTTGCTGTAATTGGAGTTGCGATTGCATATTACGGAATTAAAAATATAGAGAAGGAAGATGTAATTGTATGACAAGAATAAGAAAAAGAGTTGGCGTTACACCAACTCTTTTTCTTATATGTATGCTTTGTTACTACTCTGTGAATTTGGAGTGTTTGCTTAAATACTCTTGCACTCCTGGAGAAATATTAAAGTTATTAGGACTTTTATATTCGATAGTAAACTCTCCGTCTCTACTTGTCTCAAAGGAGATTGCATAGCTATTCATTTTAGCGTCGTAAGAAGTATTTTTGACTTCCGCATCTAGATCAAAGTATTTTGTAATATATTCTTTTGATTCCGTAACTGCTGTTTGTTTTCCCCAAGGGGTACCATAACTTGTGAAATAAAGAGATGCGCTGATAACTCCAATAATAGAAGTTAGTAAAATAGTTCCCATAACTATTTTTTTATTTTTTGTATTCAATTTGGTTGCTCCTCTTCATAATATGTATTCATTTTAACGTATTTTTCCATAAAACAACCATTTGGTAAAAATAGTTTCACATGAAACAAGTTACAGAAAAAGACAAGATGTGTAAACACCTTGTCTTTTTCTGTAGTTACATTTTAGGAGCTTCCATTCCAGCTGCAGCCCATTCTTCTTTTGCAGGACCATATACGCCAGGGACTGTTAAGCCGGCTTGTCGCATTAAAACCGTCATTTGTCCGCGATGGTGATTTTGATGATTAATAAGTGTCATTAAAAATATAGAATTCGGCATAGGACGATCAAAGAAGTCATTAATAGTAGCTAAGTCTTTATCCGTCCATTCGCCTTGAAGAGCTTCAACAAAATCTGCACTCACTTTACGGTATTGATCAGCAATTGTTGTTGCAGAAGTTGGTACAGGGTAATCTTTCGTTTCTCCTTCAAACTTAAGCCCTGTGCCAGATAGTATAACTGGAATTGCCGTCACGATATGCCAAGCAACTCTGCCTAACGTCCAGTGTCCAGGTGCAATTTCTTGTGACAAAGATTCATCTGTTAATGCATTGAGCATTTTTTGAGTAGACTCAGCCTCGTATGTCCATGATTGCAAGAAGCCTTCAATAGTTTGGTACATGTTATCCCTCCTCGTTATGTTCATAGGTTAAATTCGTGAAAAAAAGATAGTTTCCTTTTGACCTTATAAGAATGAATAAAAAAGGAGACTTCCAAGAAGCTCCTTTTTAACTTTCTTCCAACTCTTCCTCACCAACCATAAGAAATAAGGTGCTCCAAGTACAGCAACATTCAAATTTGCGCTAACGATAAAGAGTTGAATAATTGTTGAGCTGAGAGCTGAAATACCGATTTCTATTAAAGCAAGGGTTGTTGAGCTAAATCCTAATTTCCATGAAAAAAGGACAATTTTAACTGCAAGTAGTCCGCCGATGAATACACCAATTGGATTGAAGTTTATATGTATATGCAGAATAGAGAAAAAGAATTTCGTTTGAGCAAGAAGGCGAAAGTACAAGCAAAAAGAGAGCAAATCGCATGTAATAATTACTAGAATGTATGGAATAAATCTGTGTTTATCCCCACTAGGTAAAGTGTTTTTTTGTTATTTAGATAGGTGTTTTCTAACTTGGTGATTTTACTTAAAAGATCGAACGTAAAGGAAGTGATCAACATGTCTTCATGGAGCAATAATATAAATGGATATTGTGGGTGTAATAATCAAAATGGTGTACATGTTGATTCATGCTGTTTTAGTTGTGATGGGACAGTTCCTAAGCTGGGTCCAACAGGTCCGACGGGCCCAACAGGTGACACAGGCCCAACGGGAGCAACGGGCCCAACAGGTTCAACAGGTCCAACGGGAGCGACGGGAATAACAGGTTCAACAGGTCCAACGGGAGCGACGGGAATAACAGGTTCAACAGGTCCAACGGGAGCAACGGGAATAACAGGTTCAACAGGTCCAACAGGAGCAACAGGAATAACAGGTTCAACAGGTCCAACGGGAGCAACAGGGGCAACAGGAGCGACGGGAGCAACAGGTTCAACGGGAGTAACAGGAGACACGGGGGCAACTGGCACAAGTATAACTGCAACATACGCTTTTGCAAATAATACATCGGGAACAGCGATATCGGTACTTCTTGGTGGAACGAATGTCCCGCTTCCGAATAATCAAAATATTGGTCCAGGTATTACTGTTTCTGGGGGGAATACAGTATTTACGGCTGCAAATGCGGGGAATTATTATATTTCATATACGATTAATATAACGGCTTCATTATTAGTCAGTTCGCGGATTACAATTAATGGTGCACCTCTTGCTGGAACAATCAATTCTCCTGCGTTAGCAACTACATCATTTAGTGCAACAATTATTACGACTCTTGCGGCTGGAAGTGCCATTAGTTTGCAACTATTTGGTTTGTTAGCTGTTGCAACATTATCAACAACTACACCAGGAGCTGTGTTAACGATAATAAGATTAAGCTAAATAATAACTCTCTTATTCTTTTAAGATTAGGAGAGTTTATACATATAATAAGAAGTTAATGGAGTGAAGCATAGTTATACAAAAGTCAGAATATTATGATTGTAACGTTATGGCGACTATAATATAATGAAACCAACCATCATGAATGAACATTCATTTATTTTTATGTATTTGAAGGGGGAATGAAGGTGGAAAAACCATGGTTGAAAAGTTATCCAGAAGAAATTCCAAGTACGATTTCTTATGATATTCAGCCGCTTCATGGATATGTGGAACAGGTGGCTTCCCGTTATCCAGAAAAGAAAGCGCTTCACTTTTTAGGGAAGGATATTACATTTTCAGACTTCCACGATAAGGTGAAGAGGTTTGCAAATTATCTTCAAAAACTCGGTGTGGAAAAGGGTGATCGAGTTGCTATTATGTTGCCGAACTGTCCGCAATCTGTAATTGGTTATTATGGTACATTACTTGCGGGAGGTATCGTAGTACAAACAAATCCACTATATACAGAAAGAGAATTAGAATACCAGCTTCATGACTCGGGAGCAAAAGTAATTCTTTGTCTCGATTTAGTGTTTCCAAGAGTAACGAATGTTCAATCTGCTACAAAAATTGAACATATTATCGTAACTCGGATTGCGGACTTTTTACCCTTCCCTAAAAATTTACTTTATCCATTTGTACAAAAAAAGCAGGCAAATCTTGTTGTGAATGTGTCGGAAAGCGAAACGATTCATCTATGGAAATCAGTAGAACGAGAAAATAATGTTAATGTTGAAGTGCCTTGTGATCCTGAAAATGATCTAGCTCTTTTACAGTACACTGGAGGAACAACTGGATTTCCGAAAGGCGTTATGTTGACGCATAAAAACCTTGTTTCGAACACTTTAATGGGAGCTCATTGGCTATATAATTGTAAAGAAGGGGAAGAAGTAATTCTTGGTGTCCTTCCGTTCTTTCATGTGTATGGGATGACAGCTGTAATGAATTTAAGTATTATGCAAGGATATAAAATGGTGCTGATTCCGAAGTTTGATATGAAAATGGTTTTTGAAGCGATAAAAAAACATAAAGTCACACTATTTCCAGGGGCACCGACCATTTATATTGCTCTATTAAATAGTCCCCTCTTAAAAGAATATGATATTTCTTCTATTCAAGCTTGTATTAGTGGATCTGCCCCGCTTCCTGTAGAAGTACAGGAAGAGTTTGAGAGAGTTACAGGTGGGAAATTGGTAGAAGGTTATGGATTAACGGAGTCGTCGCCAGTTACACATGGGAATTTTTTGTGGGAAAAACGCGTGCCAGGAAGTATTGGTGTGCCGTGGCCAGATACAGAGGCAAACATTATGTCACTTGAAACTGGAGAGGCTTTACCTCCGGGTGAAATTGGTGAAATTGTTGTAAAGGGTCCTCAAATTATGAAAGGGTATTGGAATAAGCCAGAAGAAACAGCAGCTGTATTACAAGACGGATGGCTTCATACAGGGGATGTTGGTTACATGGATGAAGATGGATTTTTCTATGTGAAAGACCGTAAGAAAGATATGATTGTTGCGAGTGGATTTAATGTGTATCCTCGCGAAGTAGAAGAAGTATTATATGAGCATGAAAAAGTGCAAGAAGTAGTGACGATTGGAGTTCCCGATCCGTACCGGGGAGAGACAGTTAAAGCATTTGTTGTGTTAAAAGAAGGTGCGGAGTGTTCTGAGGAAGAATTAAACCAGTTTGCGCGTAAATATTTAGCGGCTTATAAAGTGCCGAAAGTATATGAGTTTAGAGATGAACTGCCGAAAACGACAGTCGGAAAAATTTTACGCCGTGTCCTAATAGATGAAGAGAAAAGAAAAAATGAGGATGAGCAAACGGGCTAAGGCCCTTTCTTTTTGAAAAAATAGGATTGACACTTTTCTAAATAGTCAGTATTATAAGAATATGAATGACTATTCATTCAGTCATCTTCTTGAAGGGGACAGTAAAGTGAAGAAAAATAGACCGAAATACAATCAAATTATTGATGCGGCAGTCATTGTGATTGCGGAGAATGGGTACCACCAAGCGCAAGTTTCTAAAATAGCAAAGCAAGCTGGGGTAGCTGATGGCACGATTTATTTATATTTTAAAAATAAAGAAGATATATTAATATCCTTATTCCAAGAGAAGATGGGAGATTTTGTCGAAACAATTCGTCAAAAAACAGCAGGAATTGAAAGCGCTGTATCGAAGTTATTCATGTTGGTAGAAACGCACTTCTTGCTGTTATCACAAAATGATCCTCTTGCTATCGTTACGCAATTAGAGCTAAGACAGTCCAATCAAGACTTACGCCTGAAAATAAATGAAGTATTAAAAGGCTACTTACAAGTTATGGATGAGATTTTAGAGACAGGTATAAAGCAAGGTGAATTCCAAGCGGATTTAAATGTTCGCGTGGCAAGACAAATGATCTTTGGAACAGTAGATGAAGTTGTGACCAATTGGGTAATGAGCGATCATAAGTATGATCTGGTCGCACTTTCAAAAACGGTACATGGGCTACTTATTGCAGCTTGTGGTTATCGTCAATAATGGGAGGGATCATGTTGAAATTCCTATCTGTAAGAGTTGAAGATCATATCGCGGTGGCGACGTTAAATCATGCGCCGGCAAACGCGATGTCTTCACAAGTTATGCATGACGTTACTGAATTAATTGATCAAGTGGAGAAGGATGATAACATTCGTGTTGTTGTTATTCACGGTGAAGGGCGCTTCTTCTCGGCGGGAGCAGATATTAAAGAATTTACATCTGTTACTGAAGCGAAGCAAGCGACAGAATTAGCGCAGCTTGGACAAGTTACGTTTGAGCGTGTTGAAAAATGTTCAAAACCAGTTATCGCGGCAATTCATGGAGCGGCACTTGGCGGCGGCCTTGAGTTTGCTATGTCTTGCCACATGCGCTTTGCAACTGAAAGTGCAAAACTTGGTTTACCTGAATTAACACTTGGATTAATTCCTGGATTTGCAGGTACACAGCGATTACCACGTTATGTTGGGAAAGCGAAAGCTTGTGAAATGATGTTAACAAGTACACCGATTACTGGTGCAGAAGCATTAAAATGGGGACTTGTTAACGGAGTTTTTGCTGAAGAAACATTTTTAGATGATACGCTTAAAGTTGCAAAACAGATTGCTGGAAAAAGCCCAGCGACGACTCGTGCTGTACTAGAGTTATTGCAAACGATGAAATCGTCTCATTATTATGAAGGTGTACAACGCGAAGCTCAAATCTTTGGTGAAGTATTTACGGGTGAAGATGGAAGAGAAGGTGTAGCGGCGTTTTTAGAAAAACGTAAGCCTTCATTTAGTGGCAGGTAGTTCAATTATTTTTTTAATATAAATTAACAGAAAATTAAAATTGATAGAATCTTTCTGAAAAACAAGGGGGTAAATGGAATGAACATCTACGTACTCATGAAACGAACATTTGATACAGAAGAAAAAATCGTAATTAAAAACGGTGCAATTTACGATGGCGAAGCGGAATTCATCATCAACCCTTACGACGAATATGCGATTGAAGAAGCAATTCAAGTAAGAGACGCACAAGGTGGCGAAGTTACTGTTGTAACAGTCGGTGGCGAAGATAGTGAGAAAGAACTTCGTACGGCATTAGCGATGGGCTGCGATAAAGCTGTATTAATTAATATTGAAGATGATGTGGAAAATGGTGACCAGTTCACGACAGCAAAAGTACTTGCTGAATATTTAAAAGATAAAGATGTAGATTTAATTTTAGGCGGGAACGTTGCAATTGATGGTGCATCTGGACAAGTTGGTCCACGCGTAGCAGAAGCGTTAAATATTCCGTACGTAACGACAATTACAAAACTTGAAATTGACGGTACAAACGTGAAGATTGAGCGTGATGTTGAAGGCGATACGGAAGTGATTGAAACTTCATTACCAGTTTTAGTAACAGCACAACAAGGTTTAAATGAACCTCGCTATCCATCGCTTCCAGGTATTATGAAAGCGAAGAAAAAGCCACTAGAAGAAGTAGAATTAGATGATTTAGATTTAGAAGAAGATGATGTGGAAGCAAAGACAAAAACAATTGAAATCTATTTGCCTCCTAAGAAAGATGCAGGAAAAGTGTTACAAGGCGAGCTGCAAGATCAAGTAAAAGAACTTGTATCGTTGCTCCATACAGAAGCGAAAGTAATCTAATAAAATACGAAATTATATATGCAGGAGGGAAAATCTATGGCTCGTAAAGTATTAGTAATGGGTGAGGTTCGTGATGGATCGCTACGTAACGTTTCGTTTGAAGCGGTAGCAGCAGCAAAAACAATTGCAGAAGGCGGTGAAGTAGTAGGTCTTCTAGTTGGAGACAGCGTTGCCTCTTTTGCAAATGAATTGATTCATTACGGTGCAGATCGCGTTGTGACAGTTGAAAATGATAAATTAAAATCATATACATCTGATGGTTATGCACAAGCATTTTCAGCTGTATATGCTGAAGAAAAGCCAGAAGGTATTGTATTTGGACATACAGCACTTGGTAAAGATTTATCACCAAAATTAGCAGCGAAGCTTGAAGCTGGTCTAGTTTCTGACGTAACTGCTTTAGATGTTGAAGGTGGAAATGTTATCTTTACTCGTCCAATTTACTCTGGTAAAGCGTTTGAGAAGAAGATTGTAACAGACGGTATCTTATTTGCGACAGTGCGTCCAAATAACATTGCGACGCTTGAAAAAGATGAGTCTCGCAGTGGTGACGTGTCTTCTATTACAGTAGATGTGAAAGATTTACGTACAATTATTCAAGATGTCGTCCGTAAGACGGCAGAAGGTGTTGACCTTTCTGAAGCGAAAGTTATTATCGCTGGTGGACGCGGTGTGAAGAGTGAAGAAGGATTCAAGCCATTAAAAGAGTTAGCTGACGTATTAGGCGGCGCTGTTGGAGCATCTCGTGGTGCTTGTGACGCTGAGTATTGCGATTACTCATTACAAATTGGTCAAACTGGTAAAGTTGTTACGCCAGACTTATACATTGCATGCGGTATTTCTGGTGCGATTCAGCATTTAGCTGGTATGTCTAACTCAAAAATAATCGTTGCGATTAATAAAGACCCAGAAGCAAGTATCTTCAAAGTAGCTGACTATGGTATTGTTGGCGATCTATTTGAAGTCTTACCTCTTTTAACAGAAGAGTTTAAAAAGTTAAAAGTACATTCATGATTTGAGTACCCTTGAGTTCCAAGTGAAGTACCCCTATATATAGAAAAGGTGAGAGATCCCCTGTCTCTCATCTTTTTAGTATTTAATCCGTATTTTTATATAGTATAAAGGAACACTTTTTTGTTACAATACATAACGATACATATTATTCGCCACGTATATAAGTTAATGATATACTCTTGGTAGAATATACTTGAAGGAGGAAATAAAATGGCAATTGTAAATGCAAATGACCAAAGCTTCGCAGCTGAAACTAGCGAAGGTGTTGTATTATTAGATTTCTGGGCACCTTGGTGTGGACCTTGTAAAATGATCGCTCCTGTATTAGAGGAAATTGATGCAGAATTAGGCGAAAAAGTAAAAGTAGTAAAAGTAGACGTGGATGAAAACCAAGAAACTGCTCGTCAATTCGAAGTAATGAGCATTCCAGCTCTTTTCGTATTAAAAGACGGTAAAGTAGTTGATCAAACGTTAGGTTACAAACCGAAAGAAGCGTTAGTAGAATTAGTTTCTAAACACTTCTAAAATAAAGGGCTACCATTTGGTAGCCTTTTTTATTTTCCTTTTTTACACCTTTCCGTTACAATAAAAGAACGTATGTTGGGTGTTTTGGCATAGTATGTTTTCATGTGAAAATAAAGATGCTAAGCATGTAGAAATGGAGGGTAACGAGTGCACGAACATTTAAAAGAAAAATTGGCTATTTTACCAGATCAACCTGGTTGTTATTTAATGAAAGATAAGCAAGGAACGGTTATATATGTCGGAAAGGCAAAAGTGCTTAAAAATCGTGTGCGCTCGTACTTTACTGGTTCACATGATGGAAAAACACTACGGCTTGTAGGAGAAATTGTAGATTTTGAATATATTGTAACCTCCTCAAATCTAGAGGCTCTCATTTTAGAGTTAAACTTAATAAAAAAACATGATCCAAAATATAATATTCAATTAAAAGATGATAAAACATATCCTTTTATTAAAATTACAGCTGAGAAACAGCCGCGATTACTTATTACGCGAAATGTAAAAAAGGATAAGGGGAAGTATTTTGGTCCTTATCCGAATGCACAATCAGCTCATGAAACGAAAAAGCTGCTAGATCGTATGTATCCGCTTCGTAAGTGCTCAAATATGCCAGATAAAGTTTGTTTATATTATCATATGGGTCAATGTTTAGCGCCTTGTGTGAAAGAAGTGACGGAAGAACAAAACAAAGAAATTGTAGATGAAATTATTAAGTTTCTAAATGGTGGGCATAAAGAAGTTCGTTCAGAATTAGAAACAAAGATGTATGAAGCTTCAGAGAAACTAGAATTTGAACGTGCAAAAGAGTTGCGGGATCAAATTGCTCATATCGATGCGATTATGGAAAAACAAAAGATGATTATGAGTGACTTAGTGGATCGTGATGTGTTTGGGTATGCAGTTGATAAAGGATGGATGTGTGTTCAAGTTTTCTTCGTTCGAAAAGGAAAGCTAATTGAACGTGATGTTTCTATGTTTCCAATCTACGATGAACCAGAAGAGGGATTTTTAACGTTTATCGGTCAATTTTATGAGAACAGCAGTCATTTTAAGCCTAAGGAAATTGTCGTTCCAGGAAGTATAGACTCAGAGTTAGTAGAGCGCTTTTTAGAAGTTGAAGCGACACAGCCGAAACGTGGTAAGAAAAAAGATCTTGTAGAATTAGCAAATAAAAATGCGAAGATTGCTCTTGAAGAGAAATTCTACTTAATTGAACGTGATGAAGAGCGAACGATTAAGGCGGTAGATCATTTAGGGAAGCAGCTCGGGATTGAAACACCTTATCGTATTGAGGCGTTTGATAACTCAAATATTCAAGGGACAAATCCTGTTTCTGCAATGATTGCTTTTATCGATGGGAAACCAGCTAAGAAAGAATATAGGAAATATAAAATTAAAACGGTTCAAGGACCAGATGATTATGAGTCTATGAGAGAAGTTGTGAGACGCCGTTATACAAGGGCACTGAAAGAGAGTTTGCCTTTACCAGATTTAATCATTATTGATGGTGGAAAAGGGCATCTGGCAGCTGTAAGTGATGTTCTAGAAAACGAACTCGGTTTATATATTCCGATGGCAGGGCTTGTAAAAGATGACAAACATAAAACCTCCCATTTAATTATTGGAGATCCACCTGAACCTGTGATGCTTGAGCGAAATAGCCAAGAATTTTATTTATTGCAGCGCATTCAAGATGAAGTGCATCGATTTGCGATTACATTCCATCGTCAATTACACGGGAAATCTGTCATTCAATCAGCACTGGATGATATTCCTGGAATTGGAGATAAACGAAAAAAGATATTGTTGAAACATTTTGGTTCATTAAAGAAGATGAAAGAAGCTTCTTTAGCTGAATTTGTCGAAGCGGGTATGCCGAAAAATGTCGCAGAGACGATTTATACTTATTTAACAGATAAGAAGACGTTGTAGTTTACAACGTCTTCTATTTTCTGGTATAATTTCTGAAGATTTAAAATAAACCTAACTGAATGAAAATACAAAAAAGTCAACTAAACTTATATGTCTAGTTGACTGTAGGTAATGCTACACTTCAATGAGATCTTTTATATCCCATTTCACAAGAAATGTAATAGAGTCTGAACGTTTTTTCTTTTCTTCATAGGACTCTGCAACGACGTTTCGTTGCTTTTGAATTTGTTCAGCGATGAATCCAGCTTCTAATTGATAAGAAGAATGTCTGTTTTGTTTTTGACGTTCAGCGATGAGTGTGCCTTTAAGTTGGAACTGCATTTCACGACGCTTATGTTCAATAATACTTAAAGTGCCCCAGCCAGCTTTTTCAAAGAACTGAATGACTTCTTCAATTGTTTCTAGTGGATATTTTCTTGCAAGGTTTCTACCAGACCAGTATAAAATACCATCTAAATCGTTACCGATTAAATCAGGTAGTAATTCTTCACGTAGCAATTCATAAGCGAAGGCGTTCAATGAAACATCTTCTAAAGATGTTGTATCGATTGTATTTTTACTCACAATATTCCCCTCTTTCTATAGGGATTATTATATAACATTTCTCATTTATAAAAACAGATTTTTCTTTGGGGAAATCTGAATATATAAGAAGAAAAAAAGAATTGGCAAATTATATGCAAATTATGTATACGTTTTCTTGACGCTTCGACAAAAATAGGAGTAAAATGAACTTGGTATCAAATTATGCTGAAATATTTCGAATAATTTTTTCAGTTTTTCTTATGCCAATAGTGAAAAAACATTATTGTTGTAAACTAATCTGAAAACAGCAGTCAAACATTCAAGGGGGGTAATGGGGACATGAAAGGCCGCGAGTATACGTTTCGTAAGTGGCACTCATTAATGGGGGTCATCCCGGTTGGTGTCTTTTTGACGCAACATTTAATTGTAAACAACTTTGCAACACGAGGAGCAGAGGCTTTTAACAAAGCTGCAGGCTTTATGGAGCTCCTTCCATTCCGGTACGCGCTAGAGATTTTCATCATCTTTTTACCGATACTGTACCATGCTATATATGGCTTATATATTGCATTTACAGCTAAGAACAATGCGGTTTCTTACGGTTATTTCCGTAACTGGATGTTCGTCTTCCAAAGAATTTCAGGTATCGTTACACTGATTTTCATTTCTTGGCACGTCTGGGAAACTCGTATTCAAGCAATGCTAGGTAAAGAGGTAAACTATGATATGATGGCAGATATTTTAAACAATCCAGCTATGTTTGCATTTTACTTGGTCGGTGTTGTTTCAACAATTTTCCACTTTGCAAATGGACTATGGACATTCTGCATCAGCTGGGGAATTACAGTATCTCCACGTTCACAAAGAATCTCTACTTATGTAACATTAGCTATATTCTTAGGTCTATCTTATGTAGGTGTGAGTGCATTATTAGCGTTCATCGATCCACAGCTAGCAAACCAGTAAGGAGTGGGAGAGCATGAAAGGGAAACTTATAGTAGTCGGCGGTGGCTTGGCTGGCTTAATGGCAACGATTAAAGCGGCGGAAGCAGGAGTAAATGTTGAACTGTTTTCTTTAGTACCAGTAAAACGTTCGCATTCTGTATGTGCCCAAGGTGGAATTAACGGTGCCGTAAATACGAAAGGTGAAGGGGATTCTCCATGGATCCACTTTGACGATACAATTTATGGTGGGGACTTCTTAGCGAACCAACCACCAGTTAAAGCAATGTGTGAAGCAGCACCTGGTATTATTCATTTAATGGATCGTATGGGTGTTATGTTCAACCGTACGGAAGAAGGACTTCTTGATTTTCGTCGTTTTGGTGGAACACAACATCACCGTACAGCATTTGCTGGTGCAACAACTGGACAGCAATTACTATACGCATTAGATGAGCAAGTACGTCGTCACGAAGTAGCAGGACTTGTAACGAAATATGAAGGTTGGGATTTCTTACGAGCTGTTGTTGATGACGAAGGTGTGTGCCGAGGAATCGTTGCACAAGACTTACAAACAATGGAGATTAAAAGTTTCCAAGCTGATGCCGTGATTATGGCAACAGGGGGCCCTGGTATCATCTTTGGAAAATCAACTAACTCTATTATTAATACAGGTACAGCAGCTTCTGCTGTATATCAACAAGGCGCATATTATGCAAACGGCGAGTTCATTCAAATTCATCCAACGGCAATTCCTGGAGACGATAAATTACGTCTTATGAGTGAATCGGCACGTGGTGAAGGTGGCCGTGTTTGGACATATAAAGATGGTAAACCATGGTACTTCCTAGAAGAAAAATATCCGGCTTACGGAAACCTTGTACCTCGTGATATTGCAACGCGTGAAATCTTTGACGTTTGCGTAGAGCAAAAACTAGGTATTAACGGTGAAAACATGGTGTACTTAGATCTTTCTCATAAAGATCCGAAAGAACTAGATATTAAACTTGGTGGAATTATTGAAATCTATGAGAAGTTTACAGGTGATGATCCTCGTAAACTACCAATGAAAATCTTCCCAGCAGTTCACTATTCAATGGGCGGACTATGGGTTGATTATAAGCAGATGACAAGTATTCCAGGTTTATTTGCAGCAGGTGAGTGTGATTATTCTATGCACGGTGGAAACCGCCTTGGTGCGAACTCACTATTATCAGCAATTTACGGTGGTATGGTAGCAGGACCGAACGCGATTGAGTATATGAAAGGTCTTTCTAAATCGTCTGATGCTGTTTCATCTACTGTATATGAGCAAAATGAATTAATCGAAACAGAGAAATTTAACAATATTTTAACGCTTGATGGTAACGAAAATGCATATGTTCTTCATAAAGAGCTTGGAGAATGGATGACAGATAACGTTACAGTAGTTCGTGAAAATAAAAAGCTACTAGAAACTGATGCGAAAATTGAAGAGTTAATGGCGCGTTACAAACGCATTAACATTAACGATACAGCGAGATGGAGTAACCAAGGTGCTTCATTTACACGCCAACTTGCAAATATGTTTGAGTTAGCACGTGTCATTACAATTGGCGCATATAACCGTAATGAGAGCCGCGGGGCGCATTACAAACCTGAATTCCCAAATCGTGATGATGCAAACTTCTTAAAAACTACGATGGCGAAATTTGAAGGAGAAGGAAATGCACCAGCATTCCATTACGAAGAAGTGGATGTTTCATTAATTAAACCACGTAAACGTGACTATTCTTCAAAACATGATGTAGCTGCTAAGGGTGAAGAGAAGGGGGATAAGCAACATGTCTGAGAAAACAATCCGCCTCATCATTACGAGACAAGATGGACCAGATGCACAAGAGTTTGACCAAGAGTTTGAAATTCCATATCGTCCAAATATGAACATTATTTCGGCACTGATGGAAATTCGTCGTAATCCTGTTGATTCAAAAGGAAACCAAACGACTCCGATTGCATGGGATATGAACTGTTTAGAGGAAGTATGTGGCGCATGTTCGATGGTGATTAACGGAAAACCACGTCAATCATGTACAGCTCTTATTGATCAGTTAGAACAACCAATTCGCTTAAAACCAATGAAGACATTCCCAGTTGTACGTGACTTACAAGTTGACCGTAGTCGCATGTTTAACGCTCTAAAACGCGTTAAAGCTTGGATTCCAATTGATGGTACGTATGACTTAGGACCAGGACCAAGAATGCCTGAGAAGAAACGTCAATGGGCTTATGAGCTTTCAAAATGTATGACATGTGGTGTTTGCTTAGAATCATGTCCAAATGTAAATAGTAAATCTGACTTTATTGGACCAGCACCGTTATCACAAGCTCGTTTATTCAACTCACATCCGACGGGTGAAATGCATAAAGCAGATCGCTTACGTGCAATTATGGGAGATGGAGGACTTGCAAACTGTGGTAACTCTCAAAACTGTGTGCAATCATGTCCAAAGGGTATTCCATTAACAACTTCAATTGCGGCATTAAACCGTGATACAACAATTCAATCGTTTAAAGATTTCTTTGGTAGCGACAATAACTATTAATAAATATTGCCTCTTCATGTTGAAGAGGCAATATTTATAACTTTATTTTTCTGTTTATTCTGTTTATTTTAAAGGCGAAAAGGAGAGGAAACAATGAAGAGGATTTCTTATATTGAAGACTTTGAGCGATGGGAAAGTGGTTTTTCATTTTACAATCCTGTAAAAGTTCGTTTTGGTGAAGTAGATATGTTTGGGCATGTAAATAATGTCGTTGCCTTTACCTATTTTGAAGAAGCACGTATCGCATTGTTTAAAGAACTTGGGTTTATGCAAGAATGGACGCATGAATCTTCAGAAACGATGATCGTTGTTGCAGATTTACAATGTAATTTTATTAAGCAAATATATTTTGATGAACAGTTGAAGGTGTATGTAAAAGCGGGATCGGTTGGGAATTCTTCTTTAGATTTGCATTACATGGTGAAGAATACGGCAGGAGAAGTTTGTTTAGTTGGTCGTGGAATGATGGTTCAAGCATCGAAAAAAACGGGAAGAGGCGAACCGTGGCCTGAAGAATGGAAGAAAAAATTACTACAATGATAGAATGAAAGAAAAATAAGAGAGCAATTTGCTCTCTTATTTTTTGTCTTCCATCGCTTCTTCTAATGTTAAATGATGTTTATATATGTATGTAGCATACGGGTTTCCAACGTAGCGCAAATGCCACGGTTCATATGAATATTCTGTTGTTTCTGTTTTATCTTCTAAATAACGAATGACAAAGCCAAATTCATGGGCGTGTTTTGCAACCCATTTTCCTTCGGCTGTCTCTCCAAAAATAGGCTCTAATTGGAATTTAGCAGATTTTGAACTAATATCCATTGCTAAACCAGTTTGATGTTCACTCGTACCAGGAATGGCACTTACTGAATCAGCTTCAGCTTTTCCTTGACGTCTAACGTATGTATCATGTAATGATTTTTGGCGTTTGTATGAACGATAACCAGATACAGCTGTAAGTTCAAGTCCTTCTTTCTTTGCCGCTACAAACATATTTTCAAGCGCATCTGCAGCATCTTTGCGCAGTAGCGTTTTTTCTTTATCTTTTGGACTAGTAAATGGTACGTTTGGTCTTGTTAAATCTTCAGGTATGTATCCGTCTGGTAGTTTTCGATGTTTATTCACTAAGACAAGATTAGACTCTGGATTTGTTACAACGGAAAAATCATTGTCTAGCTTCTTTGCATTATGATCAGCTTTCGGAAAAGCAGGAATCTCTTCTTTTTGGTGATTACTATGCTGTTGACTTTCGACAGCTTTTGCCCCATTTTGTAGTGGTGATTTAGAACCAAAGTAAGCGAAAGAAGTGATACCGATTACAATAGTAGTGGCAGAAATAATGATTATCTTTTTCATGATGCCTTGTAATCACAGTCCTTTCTTAATAAAATATGTATTGTTTTTATTATAAGTCTAGTTTGTTGAAAAAGAAATATAAGAGTCGTAACGTAATAGAAATGCAAAGAAAATGTCAGAAAATGTGTGAAATTGTAGTATTTTTTTATTTAATTCATTTCTTATCTTTCATGAAATGAATTTTTTATGTAATATATATACATAAGAAGATGTAGCGATTATCGAGAATAAAGAACTTCTTGTATAGACTAGGAGTGAATGGGAATGGATTTTGCAACAATTATTGGACTTATTTTAGGGTTTGTAGCAGTGGTAGTAGGGATGGTCGTCAAGGGCGCTGACGTAAATTCCTTATTGAATCCTGCCGCAGCATTAATTATTTTTATCGGTACATTTGCTGCAGTATGTATCGCATTTCCGATGAATCAACTAAAAAGGGTTCCAAAATTATTTAAAGTTCTTTTTGGTTCAAATAAAAAGGATTTAAGTTATGAACAGTTGCTAGAATTATTTGTTCATTGGACATCAGAAAGTAGAAAATACGGTATTTTGTCTTTAGAGCAACAATTAGACAAAATTCAAGATGAATTTCTTTTGCGTGGTATGAAATTTGTGATTGATGGCGTATCCGCAGAAGATTTAGAGCAAATTTTAGAAGCTGAATTAGAAGCGATTGAAGAAAGGCATGCAAAAGGAGCGGCAATTTTTTCTCAAGCTGGTACATATGCACCGACATTAGGGGTTTTAGGTGCTGTTATTGGTCTTGTAGCTGCACTTGGCAATTTAACTGATATTGAAAAGTTAGGTCACGCTATTTCGGGTGCTTTTATTGCAACGATTTTTGGTATTTTTTCAGGCTATGTATTATGGCATCCATTTGCAAATAAACTAAAGCAAAAATCTGCAGCTGAATTAGAGAAAAAACGTTTAATTATTGATTGTTTATTAATGTTACAAGAGGGTACATATCCGTTTATTATGAAGAACCGCATTTTAGGTGCACTTTCTGCAACTGAGCGTAAAAAGCTAGAAAAAGGAGCAGAAAAAAATGCGGAGTAAAAAAAATAGAAGAGGCAAAAAGAAAAAACACGAAGAACATATCGATGAAACTTGGTTAATCCCTTATTCTGATATGTTAACGTTGTTATTTGCATTGTTCATCGTTTTATTTGCGATGAGTAGTATAGATGCTGCGAAGTTCAAACAGATGGCAGTAGCATTTCGAAGCGAATTAGCAGGTGGAACAGGAAATAAAGAGTTTTTAAGTGATCAGAAGCCAAATGATGAAAAGGAATTATCAGCAAGTAGCCTTGAGGCAGAACAAGCAAAAAAACAAGAAGAAGCTAGAGAAAAAGAAAAAAAAGAAATGGATGAATTGAAAGCATTACAAAAAAAGATTGATCAATATATTAATGAGAAACAATTATCCTCTTCTTTTCAAACTAAATTAACTGAAAAGGGATTAATGGTGACAATATTAGAGAATGTGCTGTTTGATTCGGGGAAAGCAGATGTGAAGTTAGAATCACTAGGGATTGCAAAAGAGATGTCTAGCTTACTTGTTTCAGCGTCACCTCGTGAGATTACAGTATCTGGTCATACGGATAATGTCCCTATTGCCAATGCGCAGTTTGCATCGAACTGGGAATTAAGTACGCAGCGTGCAGTTAATTTTATGCAAGTATTACTCCAAAATAAAGAATTACAACCAGAAAAATTTAGTGCGATTGGTTACGGAGAATACCGTTCAATTGCTCCAAACGATACACAAGAAGGAAAGGCAAAGAATAGGCGTGTGGAAGTGTTTATCTTGCCTTTAACAGAGAAGGGAAAATAAAGAGGATGGCGAATGCCATCCTCTTTATTTTGCATCAAATGATTTTAAGTTGTCGCGACGGATTTTATCTTTTTCTGCATCTGATTTTTTGAAATCATAATCATATAAAGCGCCTTCCCAATCACCATACATTGGATTCGGGAAAATAATAAATTTCTCACCAAATTGTGCTTTCGAATCTGATACTGCTTGATTGCGGTCTTTTACAGACTTTCCATCAAAACCAGTGAAATCAGATAAGTTATCACCGAAGAATAAGACGATATCATGTGTTTGTGAAACGAGTTCACGTCGTTTTTCTTTTCCTTTTTCTTTCGGATCTTGTAGTAATATATGTTCTTTCGTTGCTTGAGGAGCACCTACACGCTCAAGATTTTTAATTGTTGTATCTAGTTGGTCCGTTTTACGATTTGAGATGTAGTAAATATCTACACCTTTAGATTCTGTATATTTTAAGAAATCAATTGCGCCTGGAAGGGCTTCAGCTTCAGCCTTATTAATCCAGTCATCCCATTTATACGGATAGCCTTTTCCTGTTTTTACGCTCATTGCTTGATGAGGACTGTTGTCTAAAACCGTTTCATCTAAATCAAGTACGATAGCAGGCTTTTTCTCTGTCCCTTTTGCAAGAGCTGCATCAAGCTTCAATTGACCGATATTGTATCCTTGGTAGTAAAGTGCTTTCGTTTCACCGGCTGTTTGATACCATAAATCAGCCATTAATTGCTGTTCTGTTAATTTTACTTTTTCTTCTTTTGCCACTGTTTTCTCTGGTGTTCCTGAACATGCTACAAGCGATGTAGATAGAACCGCTACAGATAATAAAGTGGTAATACCCCTCTTCATCTTCATATGTATCCTCCTTGATGTTAGAAAATCATCTTATATTATATATTAAAATATAAAAATTTTTTTATGAACATTTGCATATTGTCTTTTGTATATATAGTAGTATGTCCTATATTAGAAAGATGAGAAAAATGTTGGAAATCATTTTGTCAATTATAGTTGTCGAAATGACAATTATAATTGACAAATAACATGATGTTATTTACAATTTTAACTAAATAGAACAAATGATGGATTAAGGAGATGTTACATACTAAGAGGATGAAGTGTAGTGCTATATTTTATCTTGAATAAACATAGTCTTTGAAAGAGAGTATGAATGATATTAAAGGGGAGGCTTTATACTTTGAGTTTACAAATTCAAAACTTAACGAAGCAATTTGGGGAATCAAAAGCAGTTAATGGCTTGCAAATTTCGTTACCAAAAGGTGAAGTGCTAGGATTACTTGGACGAAATGGTGCAGGGAAAACAACGACAATCAAAATGCTTCTCGGATTATTAACGCCTAATGAAGGCTCTATTACATGGGATGGAAAATCATTTGGGACTAGTGGGGTAACGATTGGGTATTTACCAGAAGAAAGAGGTTTATATACAAAAAGTAGAGTAATAGACCAGTTGCGATATTTTGGTAGATTAGAAGGAATGTCGAAAAAAGAAGTAGATCTGGCTATTGATCACTGGTTAGAGCGATTAGCGATACCGGAATATAAATTTAAAACGGCAGGAGAGCTTTCAAAAGGGAACCAGCAAAAAATCCAATTAATTGCTGCCCTTCTTCATAATCCTGAACTTCTCATTTTAGATGAACCATTTAGCGGACTAGATCCAGTTAATGCTGGGATGTTAGCTAGCATTATTGAAGAACAAGTACAGAGCGGAAAGACCATTATTTTATCTAGTCATCGTATGGAACAAGTAGAGGCTTTTTGCCAACATGTATGTATTTTGAAAAAAGGCGAAGCAGTCGTAAAAGGCCAGTTAAGTGATATTAAAAAAGAGTATGGTTTCCGTAATTTGACGATTGAAGATACAGAAGAAAATGCGAAGGGATTAGAAGCTATTCATGTATCCTATGAAAAACAACAAGGCCTTCTTTATGTGCAAGTACAAGATGATGCAGAAGCTCTAAAGATTTTACAACAATTGCAAGAACAAGGTGTTACCTTACGACAATTTAAAATGTTAGAGCCGACGTTAAACGAAATCTTTGTAGAGAGGGCGAAATAACGATGCGTAAATTTTCTCACGTATTTTCATTTTATTTCAGGGAAGCATTTTTATCTAAAAAATCATTAATCATGAGCGCGATTTTATTTTTAATTGTTTTTGGGATTTTTGCGTTCAATCATTTTACTTCAAGTAATGATAAAAATAAGGATAAAGATAAAATTGCAGTTGTGACAGAGAGTTCTACATATAAAATACAAAAAGAAGAGTTAACTAAGTTATTACCATCAGCTAAATTAACAATTGGTTCAAAAGAAGATTTCAATAAACTGCATAAACAAGTAGAAGAAGGCGAGTTAGACGGTTTGTTTCGTGTAACTGAAAAGAATGGAGTTCCAGAAGTCACGTATATGTTTAATGGGTTCGCTAGTGAAACAAATTCTACAATTATAGCTAGTTATTTAAAGGGAAAATATATGGCGGTAACAGTTGCTAAACATAATGTTTCACCAGAAATTGCACAACAATTGCAAACCGAAATTTCTGTGAAACAAGAAGCAATAAAAGATCGTTCTGCCTCTGCCGGAATTGCATATTTCTTCATATTCGCTTTATATATGTTTATTGTTGCGTTCGGAAGCACAATTGCGATGAATATTGCTTCTGAAAAAGCTTCTCGCGTTATGGAAGTTATGATTCCGAAAGTAAAACCTCTTACGATGATGTATGCAAAAATTTTAGCGGTTGTTTCAACGGCGTTATTACAACTTGTCATATTGGCATGTGGTTATTTAGTTCCTTATTTACTAGGGTGGGTAGATTTAGAAAATGGTTCCTTATTTGGCGTAATTGATGTTACAAAGTTAGATGCAAAAATAATCGGTATGTTCCTAATTTATTTTGTTACAGGATATTTCCTGTATGCGATGATGTATGCAGCTGCTGGTGCGGTTGTTTCTAAGACGGAGGATTTGCAAGGTGTAATGCTACCGATTTCAATTTTAATAATTGCAGCATTCTTTATAAGTCTTAAATCGTTAGGTGACCCAAATAGTACTATCGTTGTTATAAGCTCTTATGTTCCGTTCTTTACCCCGATGGTTACATTCTCACGCTTTGTAGCTGGTGAAACTGGTATGTTAGAAATTATGATAACATTGGCGGGGCTTTTAGCGACAATCGGTATTTTAAGTGCTGTTACAAGTCGCATTTACGTAAATGGCGTAATGAATTACTCAGACAAAGTGAAATTTAAAGATTTAGCGAAGTTTATAAAGCGTCAATAATGAGAGAAAAGTATGATTTCCTATTGGAATCATGCTTTTTCTTTATGTATAAATTAAAAATAGTATATAATAATAAGAGTCGTCTTTTAATAGAATGAATACAAAGGAGGGTGTGCAGATGGGGATTAGTAGTCGTTTTACAGTAGGTGTTCATATGTTAACGTTACTTGCGATAGATCGAAACTCTCGCTGTACCTCTGAATGGATTGCTGGTAGTGTGAATACAAATCCAGTTGTGATTCGTCGCATTACAGGAATGTTGAAGAGAGCAGGACTTGTGGATGTACAAGCTGGTAAAGGTGGTACGACACTTGCTCGTGATTTAGAAGAAATTACATTACTTGATGTATATAAAGCAGTGGAAGTTGTAGAAGAAGGACAACTATTTTCCTTCCATGAAAATCCCAACATTGAATGTCCAGTAGGAGCTAATATTCAATCAGTATTAGAAATTATTTTAATGCAAGCGCAAGAAGCGATGGAAAACGTACTTGCAAATGTAACGGTAGATCAATTAGTTACAAACTTAAAGTCTAAAATGAAAGAGTAAAAAAGCGAGCAACCTCATAATGAGGGCTCGCCTTTTTTTATTCAGAAATATTGAAAATTCTATTTTTCAGTATTTAAAATGAATTTACCAACAATAGCTGCTACGATACCACCAAGAATTGGTGCTACGATGAATACCCATAGTTGAGAAAGTGCTTCTCCGCCAGCGAATAGAGCTGGTGCGATACTACGAGCTGGGTTAACAGAAGTTCCAGTTAACGGAATTCCTAATAAGTGAACTAAAACTAATGTGAAACCAATTACTAATCCTGCTAGAGAAGAACTTCCTTTTTTACCTGTTACAGCAACGATAACTAAAATGAATACGAAAGTTAAAATAAATTCAACTAGAAATGCTCCAGATAAACCAAGAGTTCCAAAACCATTTTGACCTAAATTATCTAAAGGTGTTTTAGCAGAGCGTAAAATCGTTACTAACGTTGCAGTTCCTAATAAACCACCTAAAATTTGAGCTAATACATAATAACAAAGTTCCATAGCGTTCATTCTTTTGTTGATGAACATAGCTACTGATACTGCTGGGTTAATGTGACATCCAGAAATTGTTCCGATGCTATATGCCATAGCCACAATAGATAGACCGAAAGCCATAGCGATTCCTAATGTTCCAATTCCTTCAATTCCGCCGCCAATGACAGCTACTCCAGTTCCGAATAATACAAGTACAAATGTACCAATAAATTCAGCGATTGCTTTTTTTAACATAATTTACCTCCTAATATTGCGCATGAAACGTATTATAACATAGGTTTTAGTATAAACAGCTAATGAAATACTATTCTGATAAGGCGAAATAGGGGGACAATAAAAAAAGAGTATAGTTCTTTGTTAGAGAACTATACTCTTTTTTATGCAGTTTTTTTCTGCTTAACGACTGGGGCAGAACGGTTTAAAACGCTATTTGCAACCATTCCTAACATAATAATAATCATTCCAAGTAGGGAAAGACCACCAGGAAATGAACCATTCAAGAAAACAATTTCGCCAAGCACGGTAAAGACCATCGTTCCAGCTTGCGTTGCTTCAACAGCTCCAAGTAGAGAGAGGTTATCTTTGGCTAAGTCAGTAGCAAAGAAAAATGTCATCGTCGCAATCACGCCAGAACATAAGGCTAACAAAAATCCTTGCAACATTTGGCTGGATGTTGGAATACCGGTAGTAGAAAATCCATATATACCAAGTAAAATTGTTATAGGTAGACTTCCTATTGCCATTCCTAATACACGTTGGAACGTATCAAGACGTCCGCCAACAAGCTCCATCATTTTTCGGTTGCCGAATGGATATAAGAAGGCTGCTACTACGACAGGTAAAAAACCTGAAATGAACTGAGTCATTGTAATATGACCTGCTGCAGTCGCTTGCATACAAATTACACCAAGTAAAATAAATAATGCGACATATAAACTACGAAGTGGAATTTTTCCGCGTACAAGTTTTGTGCCTAATTTCGTTTCTATTTTAACGAAGAATAACGGTGATAAAAGTAGCCCTGCTAATATAGTAACTTGCCAAGTTCCAGCAACGAGCCAAGCTGGAGAAAAGACAGCTGCGAAACTTAATAAAGAATAGAAACCAATACCAGCAACGGACCCCCATCCGATCCACGCTAATGGATGTTTCTTTAATTCTTCCCATAAACCCTTTAAGTTTTTGCGAAATAAAACGATAAGGAATAAAATAGGGAGAGCAAATAAAAAACGGAAGGAAGCTGTCCAGGCCCAGCTCGTTCCAGATACATTCATCGCTCGATTAATAATAAAGGTTGCGGAAAAAAAGGCTGATGATAAAAGGCCTAATAAAATTGCGCGCATGAAGCATAGCACTCCTTTCGGAATTTGATGATTACGTATAGTATAATATACTTAAAAATAATAAAAGTAAACTATTTTATACTTTAAGGTGGTTTTATAGATGAAAGAACATGAAGATATGCAAACGAAAGAAGTCATTCAGCAAGTAGGTCAGCTGTTAAGACAAATTCGAAATGAACAAAAATTAAGTTTAGAAGAATTAGCCCAAAAAACTGGGGTTAGTAAATTAACATTAGGAAAGATTGAAAGAGGCGAAACGAATCCGACGTTAGCTGTCATTTGGAAAATAACGAAAGGGTTATCGATTCCTTTATCGCGATTGATGGTTGTTGGAGAACCTGTAGCTGTGGCGCGCTGCGGAGAAGGATTTGCAGTAGATGTAGGACAAGCATGGCATTTAGAAACGATGTTCCGCTATACGAAAGAAACGGGGATGGAAATGCATCGTGCTTGTTTAAGATCGAATAGTATATATGAACCAGAAGCTCATCATGAAGGTGCTATTGAGCTTGTAACAGTAATGAAAGGGAAAGTATCGATTCAAGTAGAAAGCGATGTATACGAATTAAATGAGTTTGACTCTATTCAATTTGAAGCGAATAAAAAACATAGTTATAGAAATGAAGAAGATGAAGTAGCAGTATTACATTTAACGATGAAATATTCTTCATGAAAAAATCCCCTATAGAAAAATCTATAGGGGATTTTTTATACGCTATGCTCAAATAGATGAAAGAATGTTATTAGTAAGAGCGTGGCATAAGTAATAAACAAATAAAATAAACTAAAAACCCCGTCCCAAAACATAAAATAGCAATGACCCAAAGTATGCGAATGAGAGTAGAGCTAATATCAAAATATTCCCCTAAACCACCGCATATACCAAATAGCATTTTATCAGTTTCGGATTTACATAATCTTTTTGACATCTTCCAATCCACTCCTTTTTATCCCGCTTTAACGGGCAGTAAGACCTCCACCTAAAAATTCAGCGAAAGCAAAGAAGTTAGGTGGGGATTAACTGCCCGTTAAAGCCCGATTGGTTTAACTAATGATCAGTGGGGGGATGAACAACCCCCCCACTGATCAAAGTTTCACTTTATACCAAGCTATATACTTCTATTCTATATGGAAATTTATGAGAAGACTATGAGGTTGTATGACATTTTTTTTAGGAAACAGTCGTATTAATTGTCTTAATTTTCAGTTGATATTAAAATTATAGTAAGAGGTAACTTTTAATAAAGGGTGGGGGAAATAGAGATGACAGTATATTGGCTGACTAACGTAATGCTTGAATCAGGGTATACATATGAAGAGGGGAGAATTTCCCAAACAGAAACAGAGTTATGTAGTTTACTCATTGAAGATGGACGAATTAAAAAAATGATAGCAGGGGCTGTTCAAGAGGAAGGAGTATTAATTCTTGATGCTAAGCGTTTATTAATTTTGCCAGCTTTTGAAGAGATGCATATTCATATTGATAAGACGTATTATAGTGGTCCTTGGAAAGCTTGTATGCCAGCAGAGAATATTTTTACGCGTTTTCATGAAGAAGAAAAAATTCTGCCGAAGCAATTAGCAACTGCTCAAGATAGGGCGGAAAATATGTTAGCGTTATTGCTTCGAAATGGTGCAACGAATATTAGAACGCATTGTAATGTTGATCCGATTATTGGACTTGGTAATTTGGAGGCGACGTTAGCGGCGTTGGAAACATATAAAAATCAGGTTTCTGGTAGAATTGTTGCTTTTCCGCAACACGGATTATTGCGCAGCAATTCTGTGCAACTTGTGAAAGATGCGATGCGTATGGGTGCGCATCTAGTCGGTGGAGTGGATCCAGCTACAGTGGATAATGATATTGAAAAATCATTACATACCATTATGGATATCGCAGTAGAATTTAATGCAGATGTTGATATTCATCTGCATGATGCGAATAATCTTGGGACGTTTACGATGAAGCGATTGGCAAGTTTAACAGAAGAAGCGGGATGGCAAGGTCGCGTAACAATTAGTCATGCACTTGGACTTGGTGGTGTTACGGATAAAGAAGTTGAAGAAGTGGCGGAAAGACTAGCTGCTTTAAATATTGATATTACTTCAACGGTGCCAATTGGGAAACAAGTAATCCCAATTCCGTTATTAGATAAAAAAGGTGTGAAAGTTTCATTAGGAAATGATAGTATTACTGATCATTGGTCACCGTTTGGCACAGGTGATATGCTGCAAAAGGCAAATCGATTAGCAGAGCGTTTTGGGTGGAGTGACGAAAGGTCTTTAGGAAAAGCCCTTCGCTTTATTACGGGTGGAAAAGAAACGTTAAACAATGAAGGGAAGCGAGCATGGCCGAATGTAGGAGATGAAGCGAGTTTTGTTTTGACGAATGCAACATGTACTGCTGAAGCGGTAGCGCGTCAAACAGAGAAGCGTTTAGTTGTGCATAAAGGAAATATTGTTGTTGGAAGTTTAAATGAGGTGGAATTAAATAATCTTGTGTAAAAGAATCGTGTGAATGTTTTGAGGAGGGTTCTAATTGTGAGTGTAGAACCCTTCTTTGTTATGCTTGCAATATATTTCTTATAGGGAAGCTAGAAAGGATGAAAAATTTGGACAATCAACATAACCAAAATCATATTATGGGAACTTTGCAATGGTTTATATTTTTATTAGCGAATTCAATTGCACTACCAATTGTCGTTGGCGGATTATTTCATCTTACGACGGAAGAAATATTTTATTTAATGCAGCGTACGTTTTTTGTAGTTGGTATATCTTCTTTTTTACAAGGGTGGCTTGGACATAGACTGCCAATTGCGGATGGACCAGCTGGATCGTGGGTTGGAGTATTTACCGTACTTGCTTATGCAACGGCCGGGCAAGATCAATTACATAGTACGTTGCAAATTTTAGAATTAGGAATGATAATTTCCGGTGTTATTTTAATAGGATTAGGAGTCACTGGTTTTATCGGACGTATTTTATTTTTATTCACGCCGCTTGTGACAGGGACGTTTTTACTTTTATTATGTTTACAATTAAGCGGTGTATTTCTAAAAGGAATGCTAGGAATTACTGCTACTGTTTCTCAAATCGATGGATTTACAGCGATAATTGCGTTTAGCATATTTCTTTTCGTTATTATACTATCTAACTTCGGAAAAGGTTTTGTCAAAAGTTATGCGGTTTTAATAGGATTAATTAGTGGGTGGATTCTTTTTCTCATTGCAGGAAAAATGACGATTCCATCTCAAGTAACTCATTTTGTGCAACTTCCACATGTATTTGCTTGGGGACTTCCAAAGTGGAATACAGGTATGGCTGTATCCAGTTTCGTTATGGTATGTATTTTAGTTTCAAATACAGTGGCAGCTATTATAGCAATTAATCAAGCTACCATTCAAAAGGGGACTATTGAACAAAAACAGTTGAAGGGTGGTACGTGGGTTGGAGGGATTTCGCATATCATTTCTTCTGTATTTTCAACTGTAGGTGTCGTGCCGTTACCAGCAACGGCAGGATTTATACGTTTAACGAAACAAAAATATATACGATCGTTCTTACTAGCATGTTTGTTACTAGTCGTAATGTCGTTGTTTCCAAATATTATTCGTTACTTAGCATCGTTACCACCCGCTGTCGCATCTGCGGTTTTAATGGCTTCGTTCGTACAGTTAATTGGAATTGGGTTTCATAATATAAAACAAGTGCCAATGAGCGAAAGGAATGTAACGGTTTTAGGAGTTTCTGTATTATTTGGAAGCGGTGTTATGTTTTTACCGTCTGGAGCACTCCAATCACTGCCGTCTGTTATGCAATATATATTCGGAAATGGTTTGTTCGTAGGTACAGTTGTCAGCATATTACTAGAACAAATATGGCGTAATGAAAAGTGAGTGGGATACAAAGAGTGTCTGCACTGTATAAAAGTCTAAAATAACATGTGAAATAAAGCCTATTTTCATTCACCACCCGCACATTTCGTTCATACAATATCTTGACTAAATAAACACCCAACTTACACATACACGGCTCTGGCTTAAGCAAGGAGGTTTATACCAGTTGAAGGAAAAAGCGTATCAATCTAAACCGTTACTCACAAAGAGAGAGAGAGAAGTATTTGAATTACTGGTTCAAGATAAAACAACGAAGGAAATTGCAGGTGAACTTTTTATCAGTGAAAAAACAGTACGCAACCACATCTCAAACGCAATGCAAAAGCTAGGAGTTAAAGGACGTTCACAAGCAGTTGTTGAGCTTCTTCGCATGGGAGAGCTCGAACTATAAAAAGAAAGCCGACTTTTATATGAAGAGTCGGCTATTTTTCTGTTTATATTTTGAACTTAAAAAGGTATCTCAGACTTTGAGAAGGAAGATATGTTTAAGAAAGAAACGTTAAAAATAACTACTTTATAACATGATGAGGCATTCAGGGTAGGTATCTTTGTCATTTATGAATAAGAAGGTGCAAATATGAAGTTGTATTTTAAGGATATGGAGATAGGTGAAATTAAAGATGTTTTTGGAGACATGCCATGGATGTATGGAACAATTCGTCTATCTGAAAATAGTAAACCGTTCCAAAAATATTTTCGTGAGATGGTAGACGAAGATAGTGGATTTGATTTTGAAAGCATAGATCCTGAATTTTTATATGAAGGAAATTGGTCTGTTTTTGATGAGGATAATCAGCAGTATTTAGGGATTGATATACCTGCTATTCATATGGAGGATAAAACGATTGCGTGGCGTTGGAGATAAAAGTTATAAGGTTGTGAAAATCTTCGTACGAAAGAATTCAAACGATAACAACAAGTTGACTTTTATACAAAAGTTCAGCTTGTTGTTATCGTTTTTTCCGCTTGCTATATGAATGATAAGAACATTTCATACATAAATAGGTAGTAAGGAGGGGATATGTTGAAAAGGATATTGTTAGTTTCAACAAGCGCTCATAATATGAATGGACACCCGACTGGTTTGTGGTTGGAAGAGCTCGCAGCTCCTTATAATGTGTTTAAAAAGGCTAAGTTCGATGTTGATATTGTGTCGATAAAGGGCGGTAAAGTACCTATTGATAGAGTGTCTATTCCAAATGGCATACCTCGTGAATTTAAGTATGTCGCTTCTTTATTGCAAAATACGAAGCCAATCTCAAATGTTAGTTTTTCGGATTATGATGCAGTTTTATTTGGTGGTGGGCACGGAGCGATTGTAGATTTTCCAGGTAATCCATATGTTGCAAATTTGATTGAGAATATGTACAACAATAACAGAATTGTAGCGGCTGTTTGTCACGGAGTAAGTTCTTTAGTCGGTGTGAAAAATAAAGATGGCTCGTTTTTTGTTGCCGGTAAGCGTATAACAGGTTATACGAATGATGAGGAAAAAGCTGTACATTTAGAAAAGCGAGTGCCGTTTTTATTAGAAAGTAAATTGAAAGAAGAAGGAGCTTTGTTTTATGTTGCTCCAAATTTCACGCCGCATGTCGTAGTAGATGGGCGTTTAATTACAGGGCAAAATCCGCAGTCTAGTATGGAAATAGGGAAAGCTATAAGAAGAGCTGTCAATAAATTATAGAAAAAGTGCTCGCTACTCATAAAGATAGCGGGCACTTTTTCTATAGTATAAATGCCCCCTTAAACTAAAAAGATGTATTGAGTATAGTGACTTCATTTATAATTAATCGTGAATTTGCTATACTATTTTGTATGGACAAAAGGGGAGGCTCTTTTAATGAGAAAAGTTGCGTGTGCAAATACTTATATTAATAAAATAAAGCCCATTATTAGAAAAACGAGTTTTAGCCAATTGAAAATAGATGAAATTGCGAAATATATGGATATTAGTAAAGCTACTTTATATAAACGTTTTTCTTCAAAAGATGAGATTATTGAAGCGGTGGTAGAAGATTTTATGAACTACCTTCTTGAAGGAGATGCGGATAATCAAGATGAAAGTATGTCTTTTGCAGAACGTTTCCAAAAGACGTTTATTCACTCTTTGAAATGTGTGACATATATTTCTGATGTCTTTTTACAAGATTTGAAAGAGGCATATCCGCACTTATCTGATCGGTTAGTTGCTGCACAACAAAATCGTAATCATAATTTGCAAATGTTTTTTGAAGCTGGTATGGAACAAGGCTACTTTAATAAAATGAACGCACAATTATTTATGGTGCAAGATGATGTGATGTTAAGACGTATTATAGATCATTCTTTTTGTATTCAGTACGATATTACGTTAAAGAAAGCGATACTTGATTTTTATCAACTAAAGAAGTACCAACTTTTTAAACCAGAGTATATAGAAGCAATTGATGATTCGGAAATTGAAAAAGAAGTTATTGCTATTTTGCAAATGATTTCGTAAAAAAGCAGGTTTTCCTATAGTAATGGAAAACCTGCTTTTTTTATTACATGTTATTTTTTATGTGTTGTAATACTAATTCAGCTACTGGACCACCTGAAGCTGGGTTTTGACCAGTTATAACACGATTATCTTCTACAGCGTAAGCTTCCCAAGGTTGCGCGGCTTTTTCGTAAAGCCCTCCATTTTTAATGAGTTCATCTTCTGTTAAAAATGGAACGAATTGATCCAATTCAACTAGTTTTTCTTCTTCATTTGAGAATCCTGTTACTTTTTTACCACTAATTAAGCGTTCCCCATTATTTAATGTGATATGAAATAAACCAGCAGCTCCGTGACAAACAGAGGAGACGATTCCGCCATTTTCATAAATGTTGCGGCTAATCATTTGAAGTTCTTTATTTTCTGGGAAGTCCCAAATTACACCGTGACCGCCTGCGTAATAAATCGCAGCGTAGTCTGCTGGATTCACTTCACTCGGTTTCATTGTAGAACCGAGACGATTCATAAATTCTTTCTTTTGATACCATTCCCAATCGACGCTCTCCGCCATTGCTAAACTATGAGGATCAATCGGTGTATAGCCACCTTGTGGGCTGACATAATCTACTGTGTAACCAGCTTCTTCAACTTTTTTAACGAAATGGACAGCTTCACCAAGCCAAAGCCCCGTCGCTCTATTTAAATTTGGATATTTTTCTACGCTCGTTAATACAACTAACATTTTTTTCTTCATCATAATCCTCCTATAATGTTTCTTCTATATAAAAGTTCTTTATTTACTTAATTTTATTAAGTTAGAAATTGCAAATTTGAATATCCATGTCAGTCCTCCTTATATCGGATTCGAAATTAGTGTATAACAATCTTTGAACAAAGTAAACCAAAAATACTTAATTAGTTTACTTTGTATACTTTTTGTTGACAAACTGTAATGCTGAAACTATGATAGTTCCATGAATATCGAACAATATACATGCTTCGTTTCGAATTCAGTTTGTCGCGCGATAAATTTATACATTTGATGAAGTTGTTTAGTTGTGATAGCGGAGCTAAACAACTTTACCCCGCTATTTGCCGGGCAGTAAGATCCCGATTGGTGAAGGCTAATAATCAGCGGTGGATGAAGCCCCTGTTAATTAAAGTTTCACTTTATTTTTCATTTACAGTTACTACAATCAGGAGAGGTGTTACACATGGGGAGAGATATAATTAACCATTCAAAATGGTTTGTTTTCACATTATGTTTTATCGTTTTATTAGGACCGATGAATGCGGTTTTATTTAATGTAGCGTTAGAGGATATGGCGAACGATTTATCCATTAGTCAATCGAAAGTAAGTTGGGTTGTAGTAGGGTATTCCTTAGTTGTCGGTATTGGTTCGATGATCTACGGGAAGTTGGCTGATCGTTATAGTGTAAAAAAACTATTAATTATTTCAATTATCATATTTGTAGCGGGTTCTATTATTGGATTTATGAATCAATCTTATGCGATTACCATTCTTGCAAGATTAGTGCAGGCGAGTGGGGGCGCGGCGTTTATTGCGCTTAGTATGATTGCAGTGGCAAAATTAGTTGTTCCTGATAAGAAGCCAGGTGCATTAGCGATGATTAGTTCTTCTATTGTATTAGCGATAGGTATTGGTCCTTTAGTTGGCGGGGCTATTACAAATACATTGGGGTGGCCATATTTATTTTTATTTATGGTTATTTCAGTAGTTGGGATTTTCTTGCTTATAAAATTTATGCCAGAAGAAGCGCAGCATACGGATGAAGCGTTTCATTTTGATTACATTGGAGCGGTGTTATTATTTGCGTTCATTACGACTGTTTTATTAGGTGTAAATATTAATAGTTGGCTATTTATGTTATCGGTAGCTTTCTTATTTTTATTCACGGTTCGTATGAAGAACGCGGAGCATCCATTTATTGATATTGAGTTGTTTACAAATAAACCATTTTTTCGTTTAATAGCGGTCGGATTTATAATGAATGTGGCGCTATGTGCTAGTTTATTATTATTACCATTGCTTTTAGGCAGAGAGCACGGATTGTCTTCATTTGTTATCGGAATTGTTTTGTTTGTTGCATCACTTTTTGGTATTGTATCTAGTTTTATTACTGGAAAGATTGTCCCTTCGTTTGGAAATGTGAATATGATTTATGTAGCGTCTGTCATTATGATCGTTGGCTTTTTAATTTTGGGGTTTATTCCGAATGGGAACATAGTCGTTATTGTAGTGGCGATTATTTTAACGTTTATGAGTTATTCAGCCATTCAAGTATCATTAAATACATTTATACCGAAAACATTACATCCGGCTAAAGTTGGAGTCGGTCTTGGTTTATATAATTTAATTAATTTTTTCGGTATGGCATTTGGACCAGCTGTAGCGAGCAAAATTATGGAATCTACAAATAGTTATCGTTTGAATTTTATTTTAATCGTCATTTTAATCTCTGCTCATTTCTTCTTATTAATAGGAATGTCGTCTTTCCAAAAAAAGATGGAGCAATAAAGTGAAACTTTAATTAGTGGGGGCATCCCCCACTAATTATTAGTTAAACCAATCGGGCTTTTACGGGCAGCCCGATCCCCACCTAACTTCTTTGCTTTCGCTGAATTTTGAGGTGGGGGTCTTACTACCCGGCAAATAACGTGGTAAATACGCATTTTATATAGAAGAAACCGACTTTCATATAGAAGGTCGGTTATTTTTCTGTCTTGCAAATTATGAAAAAAAGGAGCAAAATAAAAAAGGTCCTAGTCTATATAGGTACAAATGAAAATTTTCATACAGAAGCAGTTTAAGTTAGCGAACTTAAAGTGTGTAAAATATAATGATAAAAAAAGATGATGAATGAGAAAACGGGTGATGAAGTTGAATAGAGCAATCGGTGTTATCGATTCAGGAGTTGGCGGTTTAACAGTAGCGAAGGAATTAATTCGTCAGTTGCCGAAAGAGCGTATTATATATTTAGGGGATACGGCACGTTGCCCTTATGGTCCACGTTCTCGAGAAGAAGTGCGTCAATTTACGTGGGAAATGACGGAGCATTTACTAGATTTAAATATCAAAATGTTAGTTATTGCGTGTAATACAGCAACTGCGGTTGTATTAGAAGAGATGCAGAAACAATTACCAATTCCAGTGGTAGGGGTTATTCACCCAGGATCACGTACAGCTTTAAAAGTGACAAACACGTATCATGTTGGGATTATTGGAACGATTGGAACGGTGAAAAGTGGTGCATACGAAGAAGCGCTAAAGTCTATTAATAACCGTGTTATGGTAGAAAGTTTAGCGTGTCCGCCTTTCGTTGAGCTTGTAGAGAGTGGAAATTTCGAAAGTGAAATGGCGTATGAAGTTGTACGAGAAACGTTGCAACCGCTGAAAAATACTGATATTGATACACTTATTTTAGGTTGTACACATTATCCAATTTTAGGTCCTGTTATTAAAAAAGTAATGGGAGATAAAGTACAACTAATTAGTTCAGGTGATGAAACAGCGCGCGAAGTAAGTACAATTTTATACCATAGTAAAATGTTGAATGAGGGAGAGGAACAAAGTGATCATCTCTTCTTAACGACAGGAAAAATAGGCCTATTTAAAGAAATTGCATCAAAATGGTTCGGTCAACCGATTGAAAATGTGAAACATATTCATTTAGAAAAAGAATAATAGTAGAATCCATATAAGTGAGCTCCTGAGAAATCAGGAGTTTTTTTGTTTATAGGAAGCACAGCTTGTTCTAAAAAGTGAAACAGCTCGTATACATAATAGTACAAACTTAGATTTTAGGGGGGAATGGCATGCCTAAATCCACTTTTAAATGGGTTGTTGGTGCTACTGTGAGCGCTGTTTTACTAACAGGGTGTGGCTTTATAAATCAGGAGAAAGCAACGGAACAAATTGATCCGCCAAAACAAGTTACGTATACAGAGGGTGGAAAGAAAGAAGTAGCTAAGAAAGATAAGCAAGGACAAACGGTAAATAGAGAACTATACCTTGTTGATAAAAATGGCTATGTTGTACCGCAAACGTTAGCTATACCTACTCCGAAAGCAAATGAGGTCATTCAGCAAACGTTAGAGTACCTTGTGAAAGATGGACCGGTAACGAATCTATTACCGAATGGGTTCCGTGCAGTCATTCCAGCGAATACATCGATGACACTAGATTTGAAAAAAGATGGGACGGCAGTCATTGATTTCTCTAAAGAAATGAAAAACTATGCAAAAGAGGAAGAGCGTCAGATGGTTGAGTCAATAGCCTGGACGTTGACGCAATTTAAAGAAATAAAACAAGTGCAGTTCCAAATAAATGGTGAGAAATTGGCGAAGATGCCTGTTGGTGGTACACCACTTGGTGAAGGGGTGAGCCGTGCTAATGGTATCAACTTCGATGATGAACAAGTAGCGGATGTAACAAATACAAAACCTGTTACACTTTATTTTATGGCACAAAATAATAATAAGCAGCAATACTACGTACCAGTAACACGCCGCGTTGTAGAAGGAAAAGAAAATGATTATGCAGCAATTATAGATGAACTTGTAAAAGGACCGATTCATCAATCGCTTCTGAATGATTTTAATCCAGGAGTTAAGTTGATTACGAATCCGAAGTTACAAGATGGAAATCTTACATTAAACTTTAATGAAAATATATTTATAAACCCAGATAAAAATATGGTTTCAAATTACGTATTGAAGTCGTTAGTTTTATCTTTAACAGAAAAGAAAGGCGTGAAAAGTGTTTCTATTGAAGTAAATGGTAAGGCGAATCTTATAGATGAAAAGGGCGGAAAGTTAATAAAACCTGTCGATCGTCCAGAAAACGTGAATACAGGTAGTTTTTAATCTTCAATAATTTGATATACTTAAGTAAGAAAGGGGAATTGCTTTTTTGGTTCCCCTTCTTTTATTGTATACATATCATACATTTAAATTTGGCTATACTAACAAGTAGTTATGAGGAGGTTATTTTTATGCGAGTAGATGGTAGAGAGAAAACAGAATTACGCCATATACATATTCATACGAATTATTTAAAAAATCCAGAAGGGTCAGTATTAATTGAAGTTGGGGATACAAAGGTAATTTGCTCAGCGACAATTGAAGAGCGTGTCCCACCATTTATGCGTGGAGAAGGAAAGGGCTGGGTAACAGCTGAATATGCGATGATTCCACGTGCAACAGAACAACGTACAATTAGGGAATCAAGTAAAGGGAAAGTAACAGGACGTACAATGGAAATCCAGCGCTTAATTGGACGAGCTTTACGTGCGGTAGTTGACCTAGAAGCACTTGGTGAAAGAACAGTTTGGATCGATTGTGATGTTATTCAAGCGGATGGTGGAACGAGAACTGCTTCTATTACAGGTGCATATGTAGCAATGGTATTAGCGTTCGAGAAGTTATTACAAGCAGAAAAAGTATCTAAAATTCCAGTAAAAGATTATTTAGCAGCAACGTCAGTAGGAATTGTTGAAGAGCAAGGTGTTGTTTTAGATTTAAACTATGTAGAAGATTCTAAAGCAGACGTTGATATGAACGTGATTATGACTGGAAAAGGCCAGTTTGTTGAAGTGCAAGGAACAGGAGAAGAAGCGACGTTTAGCAGAGCGCAGTTAAATGAATTGCTTGATGCTGCGGAACAAGGCATCTTCCAACTGATTGACATGCAAAAAGAAGCGTTAGGTGACATCGTATCTCATATAGAGTAGAGGTGGAAAGTATGAAACAAGTTGTTGTAGCGACAAAAAATATGGGGAAAGTACGTGAATTTGCTGAGTTATTTGAGCGATTTGATTTAGAAGTAAAATCATTGCACGATTTTCCTCATATTGAAGAAGTCGAAGAAACTGGTGAAACATTTGAAGAAAATGCGATCTTAAAAGCGGATAGTCTGAGTAGACAGCTGAATGCGATCGTAATCGCGGATGATTCAGGTCTTATTGTAGATGCTTTAAATGGAAAACCAGGCGTGTATTCAGCTCGTTTTGCTGGAGAGCCGAAAGATGATCAAGCGAATATTGATAAAGTGTTACAAGAATTAAATGAAATAGCGTTTGAAAAGCGTAAAGCTCGTTTCTACTGTGCATTAGCAGTGGCTTTCCCTGAAGGGGATAAAAAGCCTGTCATTGTAAACGGGACGTGCGAAGGGTATATTTTAGAGCAGCGCCGCGGGGAAAACGGCTTTGGATATGATCCGATTTTTTATGTGGAAGAATATAAAAGAGCGATGGCGGAACTAAGTTCAGATGAGAAAAATGCCATTAGCCACCGTGGACGTGCTCTTCGTAAGCTAGAAGAAAAAATCCCTGAATGGTTTTTAGGAGAATAAGGGAGAGAGATTGATGAAAGCTTTAATCGTAAGCGATAGTCATAGCTCTGTGAAGGAATTACAGCAGTTGAAAGAGAAATATGAAGGAAAAGTAGATGTCATGATTCATTGCGGTGATTCAGAGCTAACGCCTGCCCATGAAGAGCTGCAAGGTTTCCATGTTGTAAAAGGGAACTGTGATTATGCTAACTTTCAAGACGAAATTGTAACTGATGTAGATGGCATTCGTTTCGTAGTTGTGCACGGACATCGTCATAACGTGAAAATGACATTACAAACATTAGCGTACCACGCAGAAGAGGTAGGGGCGCAAGTTGCATGCTTCGGACACTCTCACGTATTAGGTGCAGAATTAATCGACGGCGTTTTATTTATTAATCCAGGCAGCATTTTATTACCGCGTCAGCGTGTAGAAAAGACATTTGCTTTATTAGAAATGGATGAAAATCAAATGGAAGTTCGTTTTGAAACATTAGACGGACAACTAGTTGAACAAGCAGTTTTTAAAAGAGGATAAGAAAAATTATCCTCTTTTAAAAAAGGTGTTGACTTTATGTATGGTTATACATATAATAAATATTGTCGATAGGGCAACGGCGCTAACGAAGAAAAATAAAATAACATATGCGGGTGTAGTTTAGTGGTAAAACAAGAGCCTTCCAAGCTCTGGTCGAGAGTTCGATTCTCTTCACCCGCTCCATGTCCCAGTAGCTCAGCCGGATAGAGCATACGCCTTCTAAGCGTACGGTCGGGAGTTCGAATCTCTCCTGGGACGCTAAAAAAACCATTGCGGTGACGTCAAGATCCGCTATATATAAGCTCTCTAATTCGTCAGTTGAATCGTACAATGTGCGGTCGCTAACGAGTTAGGGGGCTTATTTTTTTATGTCAAAAAGACGCAATTCTTTAACGATTAGCGAAGACTTATCGAATATTTTTAGCGACAGATTGAAAAACGATCAACGAAAGAAAGAGAACGCAGAGGGTCGTTATACATTTAATTTAACAATCGACAAAGCACTCGAAATAGTTGTGCGTCAAATGAAGGCGACAGGCTTACGTGAGCGCACGATAAATGACTACTATTTACACGTAACAGATACGCAATACTTAGAAGAATTAAACGTTAATCATATTTACCAACTTCCTTAGTTGTTGCCGCTATTACAAGTTGATTAACACTATATAATACAGCTGGTATAAGTAAGGTGGCTATAATTGTAGTCAATGCAGGTGTAAATTTGCCTGTTGTCTCTATTGTTAGTCCGTCAAACATTTTCGTTGTTCAATCCTTTCAAAGTTAAAGTTAGATAAAAAAGAACGCTGTCCTAAGAATAGGTAAGCGTCCTATGTTTTTAATAAATCAACCTGTATCACCATCAGCTAAACCTTGTATAATATTAATAGCTGTTTGAGTGTTAACTGAAGTATGTGTGCCTATCGTTACAATTGTAATCAATAGCATTCCTAATAATACTTTCTTCACTTTAACGCCTCCTTTTTAAAAATTTCTTTTTTAGCTTCATAACTTAAATAGAAATATTTACTTCCTTGTTCAAAGTTTCCTTCGTTATGAAATTGGACTGCTACTGCTTCCGTGTATTCTTGAACATACTCCCATAATCTTTCGTTTTTAAAGTAGTTCATTCCTGCTAGCACAGCTTGTTCTAATTTTTCGGCAGTAACTTTTTTATTTATTTTTCTTAGAATTGTAAAGCGGTATTGATATTCTTGATTTCCTAATTCATTGCAGATAGTTAAACCTTTTTCAATGAGTTGAGATGCAATTTCTTCTTCACCTAGCTTGACGTGTTCCTTGGCTTTAACAAAAATAGCTTTATAATTATGAGGTTTCTTTTCAACAACTTCTGAAAGGTATCGAATTGCCGAAATAGAGAGATTTTGACTCGCATACATTAAGCCTAAATTATGACGAACTAGTAAGATTGCTTTCTCATTTTTTTGCTTTTGGAATGTGTTCATTGCAGTAACAAAGTATTCTTCAGCTAGTTCAAATTCTCTTAAATGCGTACAAGCTAATCCTAATAAATTATCGCAATAGGCTGTTTTTAATTCATAGCTTTCATGTTTAGAAAATATGTCCCTAGCTTTTGTACCATGCTTAATGGCTAAAAGTGCTTGATAAATATGATAATGATATGTTGCTAAGTTATAATGAAATTCTGCTTTTTCAAGTTCATCAGGAATGTGTTTAAGTAAAATTGCTGCTTTATCATAATGTTCTTTAGCAAGGCTATAATTACCGATTGCGTTAGAATGAATAGCCTTATAAAAATGGTAGTAGTAAGATAAAAAGTTATCTGTGGGAATATTAAAAGATTCAATTTTATCAAAGCTATTTTTTGAAATGCTTAAATTATCCACTAAATATTTATAACCGAAATCTAAAAGGTAATAGTAGAGTAACAATTTTGGGTCTGCTTCGTTAGTGTGAATGATAGAATTAATTTCTTCTTTTAAACAATGGGCATTATCTATATTACGTGAACGTATTTCTTGATACCATTCGTTAAGTAGTTTTGAAATTTGTCCATTCCCCTTTATTAGAACGTCCATGAAATCCCCTCCCTTTTTGAATATTCTTATAAATAATAATAGCAAGAATATAATTTGATGGAAATTGAATTTCAATATTTCTCAACAATTGTGTAACAATTTTATTTTCAATTATGTAACTAATTGCATTCATTCTCCCTATTAGTAATTTCAAATATTTGGCACAGTGAAATAACCAGACATAGTATAATTTTCTTGTAAAATACTTTATAAAGAAGGAGGGGCAATGCATGAGTTTAAATATGTATTTGGGAGAAGTACAAAGCCAAACTCATAGCATGAACGCTGTATGTGCCGCTACCATTCAAGGTATGGAACAAGCCATTCAGTCGATTGATGCTTTTACAAGCGATACTGTTCTACAAGGGCAAACTTACGATAGTGCAAAAGCATTCTTCGCAGAAACTTTTCGTCCTTTAGCACAAGGAATCATTTATTTATGTGAAGAATTAATACGTCAGAATGATGCCTTTCCAAATCAATTTCAATCACAAGTCGCTTCCACAGATGTAGTTGAACAAGGATTGTTAGAACAAATTCGAGAGATTGACCGAATGATAGCAAGTACAGAAGCACTCAATCAAGCTATGCCAATCTCGGGCATGGACGCTATGGTAAATCTTTTTATTGAGATGCGGCGTAAAATTCAGGAAAAATTAGAACATCTATATGAATTTAATCGAACGTCTAGTAATAATTACGCAACAGCACTTCAACTAGCCGCTAGTATTGCAACAGGTCTTGCAGAAGTACAAAGTGGAAAAGGATTTAGTCCTGCAAGTGGTACATTTAGTACGAAAGAATTAAATATGGAGTGGGTGGCTTCTATTCAAGCGATTGCAGAAGATAGGAATCGTCAGGCTGATAATTCAATTGAAGAAGGTGCAATGTGTGGCAAACCAAAATCTGATTTAGAGAAAGCTTGGGATGGTCTTTATGATGGTGCAGGAAAAGGTGTTGGAGATGCTTGGGAAGGATTTAAAGCGTTAGGTGACGGTGAAACATGGTCAAATATGTGGGATGCAGTTGTTAACTATGAGGAAACTCTCCCTGCAATGTGGAATGCCTTTTCAGATTCTTTTATGGATGATGTTTGGCATGGTGATGTTGAAAGTGGTTTTCGTTGGGGTTCTTACCTTGTAACATCAGCCGGGTTAGGATTCCTTGGAGGTAAAGGGTTGGATAAAGTTTCTACACTTGCTAGAGGAGCTAGATTCTCTAAAATAACTCAGATTACTCCACCACGTTTACAACCTGCCCTTGCAGGTGTTGGTTTAACTGGTGAAGCTATACTTAGTACACTACCTTCGTCGGGAAATTGGGGTAATTATTTAAGCAGTTACCTCATGTTTGCTAGACCACATTGGCGTGAATCCGAGAAACATGCATACGAGAAATACCCTAATTATAAAGACCAAGTATCATTTAAAGATAGAGAAGAAGTACCATATGCGAGCAAAGGTAGCACTAGACCCGATGGTTTTGACCATGACTTAAATAGCAGCTTGGAAGTTAAGAACTATAACCTTACTACCGAAAGAGGGAAGCGTTCGTTAATTAATGTTTTACTGAAACAGTTTGAATACAGATTAAAGAACCTGCCTGAAGATGCAGAGCAGATAGCTTTTATTGATGCGAGAGGTCAGAATGTATCAGTTCAAACTTTGAAAGAGATTAAAGAAGAGTTATCGCAGAGAACATTCGGTAAATTAAAGGTGACTATCGAAAGAGACTAGATAGAAAAGGAGATGTATTTATGGCAACAGGATTTAAAGCAGACTTTCTATGGTATAGATTAGGTACATCGGATTTTGTACATTCATTTTTCTCAACTATTAGTTTTCATTTAGAAAAAGAAGGTTGGGGAACAAAATATCCACACTTAATGAAAGAACTATATAATGGAAGGTTAACACTTCAAAATATCCCAAAGGCGATTGAGGAAGCGAAAGAAGCTCGTGAAAAATTGAAATTATTCTCACCATCAGAAGTAGTATGGGATATTGAAGATTTATCTAAGCAACCACCATGGGGAGATAATATTTCAACAGATATAACAGACTTATCTAATTACTTTTACACAAGTGGTGGTAAAGACATGTTTGAAATGTTATTTAAGGCATGTAACGAAGCTCTAGAATTAGAAGTAGATTTAGAAATAGAGACATTATAACAGGAAAAAGCATGTGTTTTATAATTTTTTTGACTGCTTATGAAAAAGATTGCGTCGAGAAACTGTACTATAATTCAATTAGAAATTGATTATATGGGGTAGGGAATAGGTCAATTAATTGAAAAAGCATAATCTTGACGATAAGGTATATAATAAGGTAGAATTTTAACAAATGGTCAGTTGACCGAAACAATGAACGATTCAACAAATGGATTATACTAGTGTTTATATATTTAGGTTAAAGACGGGTCGGGAGTTCGAATCTCTCCTGGGACGCTAAAAAAAACTTGTTATCTTTTGATAACAAGTTTTTTTGTTTGTTTAAAAATTGATGTATGTGCAAGAAGTGTAAAAAATATAAAGTAACATATGATAATTATTATATACAACAGATTAAAGTGCATTAAGAAAAGAGCGCCATTTATGCGCCCTATTTCTCTTGTTTAATTTAAAGAATCAATAGGCTTATGATGGAACTTAAATCTACATCTGTATTATCCCAATTGTTCACTTAGAATGTTATAAAACTTTTTACCATTCTAGTAAGATTGAGCACCGTTATCGGAACTTATCCCCGACAGTGTGTTACAATTAATAGAAGCGGAAAACGAGAATCTCCAATTGACTGGACGTGTGATTGGTTGGACAGTTTAAGAAGGTTGTATAAAAAAGGGAGATGGCGCAAAGATGGCGAGATCAAATGAGAATGATTTAACGGAGAAATTGGCAGAAGGTCACCGGAAATATGGTGATGGCAACTTTACAGTACAGAACATCGGTGATGAAACTAACCCAGATTGGACTGTCGTAAAAAATGTGAGGAAGGGATCGGCAGGCATTCGTGAAGGAGAAGATATATTAAGACTGCGATCAAAATATATAAAATAGTACGGAAATGGGCGGAGTGGGAGTTCAAATCTCTCCTGGGATGCTAAGAAACCCTTGTTATCTTTTGATAACAAGGGTTTCTTGTTTAGTTATTAATAAACTTCTCAAATACAAAACCATAATCTTTCACGTTATATTGTTTCTTCGTATCAACGAGCCAGTTAAAGGCGATCTCGTTCATTTCTTTAAATTGTTCTGCTAAATTTACTTGTGCGTTTGAAATACGGCTGAAAGCGTTAGATGCCATATCTAGACTTTTATGTGCATACTGCAATGTAATATCATTGTCGTATGAAATTTCTTCTATTTTAAGTAAAGCCTTATATAAATCTTTTAATTCTTCAATATGTTTTTTATGAACATCAATTGAATAATGCTCATCTCCCATTTGAAACTTAATTTCTACATCTAAATCAATTGTTCCCGCAGTTTCAAGTGCTACATTTTTAATTTGATATTTACTATAGCTAAAGCGGCGTAGTGTACGTTTTTTACTTGTTGCACTTGTACCATCTAGGTGGATTAATCCTTTGTTTGTGAAACAATATTCATCTGATTTTGATTTAATTAGAAAATAAATTTTCTCCCCATCTTCATGCATCACGTAATCATCAGCATCAACTTTATCATAATCTTTCGGTGTGATGACAGAACCTACATCGCTTAGTCCTAATACATCTGCAGCCATTTTCTTAAACATATAGAATCCCCCTTGTAAATTAAATTCTTAATTGTATAAAAATATATTAACACGATTTCAATAAAGTGTTTTCATATAATTAAAAACATTTGAAGGTAAGTTAAGAAAAGTAACGAATAATTATTTCAACCCTAAGTTATTTAGTAAATCTATTAGTTTAAGAGTGGATTCTCCGAAAAATAATCAAGAGAAAAAAGTTAATTTTGCAAGTAATTATAGAGAAATTCCATGAAAACCTCTCAAGTAATATGAGGTTTTTTTCTATCCATTTTGAAATCTTACAATTCTGTAAGGTAACTGTAAGGAAGTTCGATGGTAACAAATTGCTAATCCTCTATAATGAAGGTAACAACGATAAAACGAGGAGGAAGAAATGATGAAAGGATTAATCGTAACGGGTTTAACAGTTGCTTTTGGATTTGTAGCGTATGAGAAATTAACATATGTAGTTGATGTTGTAAAACATTTAATCGCTTAGTAAAAAAACTGCCATGAGAGGGAAAGGGAATGAGTGAATGAATGGAATGGTTATTTGGAATTATAGGTACTTGTAGTGTAGTGTTATTGTTCTTTGTCCCGAGTGGTATACTTAGTTCGACAACGAGTTTGTTCTTCTTAAGTTTGTTTGCTTGTACGATGCTTATTATTATGTTTTTAATGAAGCGAAGTAAACCAATCTTCTATTTTAGCATGATTGTTATGGCAATTATTGTTCTCCAAATTATTACCCTTGTTATATACCCCACTATTATAAAAGCTTTCCATTAATGATGAATCCTCTGCTTTAATTGCTGAGGATTTTTATTTGTACATTTTTAATTTTTAGTAAGGATTTGTTTATATTGAAATATAAAAATTAAATATTTCTATATTTCAAACAAATGGTTTTGGGATGTTGTGTTCTTATTACTCATTTGATATATTTACTTTAAAGATAATTAAAATCTAGAAAAAGAGGCGGACGTATGGATAAAAAAGAAAATACGGTCGTATTGTTTCCACAACTATCAGAGCGATATATTGATGAAGGTTTTTTAGCACTGAAAGAGCGGAAATTCGAAGATGCATTGCGCTGCTTTGAAATATTACGTCAGTATAATGCAGAAACGGAACAAACGGAACTCGCTTCTGTTATTTGTTTGTTAGAATTAAAACATATGGAAGAAGCGAAAGACAAATGTGAACAGTTACTTGAAACAGGAGCTGTATTATTTGGTGATATTCTTGAAACATATGTGACGATTTTAGTTCAAACAAATGATTATGAAGGTGTCATTGAAATCGTTGAAAAGGTTTTGCAAACGAAAGATGTAATGCCTGAGCAAAAGGAAAAATTAGCACAGCTCGCTTTATTTGCAGAAGGTATGTTAAGTGAAGTAGATACGTCACTAGTCGATTCGAATTTTGAATTGGATGAGTTTACTAATGAAATGTTTGGAGAAAACTTTGGACAAAAGCTAAGAGCGATTCAGCAACTTTCGTTAAAAGACTTGGATCTTGCATTACCTATTTTAAAGAAATTTTTAATAGACGAAAAACAGCACCCTTATTTGAAAACTTCTATTTTATATAAAATGATAGAAAATCAAATAGAAGAAGAGATAGAGGTAGAAAAGTTTGGGAATACGATCAAGGTGATTCCAGCATTTACAGGTCATAATGAGGAGCAATCCGATAACATTATACATACATTATCAAGCCGATTAGAGCAAAATTATCCCGATATATTTGATGCTATGGTTACATATTGGAAAGAATTGCGAATTAGCGTTTTCCCATTCGCTCTATTAATGGATAAAGTGGAGATTTGGGCTGCTGTTTTAGAGAGAATTGGAAGAAAGCGTTTCGGATTGACTATTGATGAAGAAGAGCTTATGACAGCGTATAATATTGAATTAGAAGAGTTTCATATTGCCTATCAATGGTTATTACGTGTTGAAAGAGAAGGATATTTGCCCGTATAATTATGAAAAAGAATCGTTCGGTTCTTGAAACGAGCATATTCTATGTTATAATGTAAGGGTTGCAAAAGGCAGAAATCTGCCTGTTTGTAAGAGAAGAGAAGTGTAATTCTCTTACTTAATATGTTTCATATTATTCTCGAACAAAATATACCGTAGTTGTCTTTTAGACAATTAGTAGATTGGAACATTATATCTGAAAGCTTTTGCTAGAGGATTATTTGTACTTTTGTTATTTCAAAAAAGAGATAATGAAGATTTTAATCTATAGAGGTATGTGCATACATTATTATAGTTGGAGGGAAAGAATAAATGGCTGCAAAATGGGAAAAATTAGAAGGTAACGTAGGCGTTTTAACAATCGAAGTTGATGCTAAAGAAGTAAACAACTCTATCGACGCTGCGTTCAAAAAAGTAGTACAAACAATTAACGTACCAGGTTTCCGTAAAGGGAAAATGCCTCGTCCGTTATTCGAACAACGCTTTGGTATCGAATCTTTATACCAAGATGCTTTAGATATCATCTTACCAAAAGCATACGGTGAAGCGATCGATGAAGCTGGTATCTTCCCAGTTGATCATCCTGAAATCAACATCGAGAAGTTCGAAAAAAATGCTAACCTTATCTTCACTGCAAAAGTTACAGTGAAGCCTGAAGTTAAATTAGGTGAGTACAAAGGTTTAGCAGTAGAAAAAGTTGAAACAACTGTAACTGACGAAGATGTAGAGAACGAATTAAAATCTTTACAAGAGCGTCAAGCTGAACTAGTTGTTAAAGAAGAAGGAACTGTTGAAAACGGTGATACAGCTGTAATCGACTTCGAAGGTTTCGTTGATGGCGAAGCATTTGAAGGTGGAAAAGGCGAAAACTATTCTCTTGCAATCGGTTCTGGTACTTTCATCCCTGGTTTCGAAGAGCAAGTAATTGGTCTTAAATCTGGTGATTCTAAAGAAGTTGAAGTATCATTCCCAGAAGAGTACCACGCTGCTGAATTAGCTGGTAAACCAGCTACATTCAAAGTAACAATTCACGAAATCAAAACAAAAGAACTTCCTGAGTTAAACGACGAGTTCGCTAAAGAAGCTGACGAAGAAGTTGCAACTCTTGATGAATTAAAAACAAAACTTCGTACAAACTTAGAAGAAGGCAAAAAGCACGAAGCTGAGCACAAAGTGCGTGACGAAGTAGTAGAATTAGCTGCTGCTAACGCTGAAATCGAGATTCCAGAAGCTATGATCGACACTGAGTTAGATCGTATGGTTCGTGAATTCGAGCAACGTTTAAGCCAACAAGGTATGAACCTTGAGCTTTACTACCAATTCACAGGTACTGACGCTGACAAGTTAAAAGAGCAAATGAAAGAAGACGCTCAAAAACGCGTAAGAATCAATCTTGTTCTTGAAGCTATCATTGAAGCTGAAAACATCGAAGTTACTGAAGAAGAAGTAACTGCAGAAGTTGAAAAAATGGCTGAAATGTACGGTATGCCAGTAGACGCTATCAAGCAAGCTCTTGGAAGCGTAGACGCTTTATCTGAAGACCTTAAAGTGCGTAAAGCTGTAGACTTCTTAGTAGACAACGCTGCATAATAAAATAACAAGGCGCGATTTTAATCGTGCCTTGTTTTATAAATATAGAAATATATTTATAAAACTTTTCGATGAAGAAGGAAAACTTCCTTTACAAGTCGAATATACATATTTCAAAAGTTTTAAAATTTTTTTATTTGTACATAACTAGTCATATTATTTGTATTTCTCGCCACGTAGTGACATAATATGTATTTACATACGATACATTTATCGTGTACATACGAAGGCAAGAGGTTAGCACTTTGTAAGGGGTGTGAAAATATGTTTAAATTTAATGATGAAAAAGGTCAATTAAAATGTTCTTTCTGTGGTAAAACACAAACGCAAGTTCGAAAGTTAGTTGCAGGTCCAGGTGTTTACATTTGTGACGAGTGTATCGAACTTTGTACTGAAATTGTACAAGAGGAGCTTGCGAAGGACGAAGAAGTAGAATTCAAAGATGTACCGAAACCGGTAGAAATTCGTGAAATCTTAGATGAGTATGTCATCGGACAAGATAACGCGAAAAAAGCACTAGCGGTAGCGGTATATAACCATTACAAACGCATTAATTCTAACAGTAAAATTGATGATGTAGAATTAGCGAAGAGTAATATTTCACTTATTGGGCCAACTGGTAGTGGTAAAACATTATTGGCACAAACATTAGCGCGTATTTTAAATGTTCCATTTGCAATCGCGGACGCAACATCTTTAACAGAAGCTGGATATGTAGGGGAAGATGTAGAAAACATCTTACTAAAATTAATCCAAGCAGCTGATTATGATGTAGAGAAAGCGGAAAAAGGAATCATTTATATTGATGAGATTGATAAAGTGGCACGTAAGTCCGAAAATCCATCAATTACACGTGATGTATCTGGTGAAGGTGTACAGCAGGCACTTCTGAAAATTTTAGAAGGTACTGTAGCGAGCGTTCCACCTCAAGGTGGTCGTAAGCATCCGCATCAAGAGTTCATTCAAATTGATACAACGAACATCCTATTCATTTGTGGTGGAGCGTTTGATGGCATTGAGCCAATTATTAAACGTCGCCTTGGTGAGAAAGTAATTGGATTTGGTGCTGAGAAGAAAAATGCTGATGTAAATGAGAAGCATGTTTTATCTCACGTTTTACCAGAGGATCTTTTAAGATTCGGTTTAATTCCGGAGTTTATCGGTCGTCTTCCAGTTATTGCGAACCTAGAGCCGCTTGATGAAGATGCTCTTGTAGATATTTTAACGAAACCGAAAAATGCACTTGTTAAGCAATTCCAAAAATTATTGGAGCTTGACGATGTTGAGTTAGAGTTTGAAGAAGGTGCACTAGTTGAGATTGCGAAAAAAGCAATTGAACGTAAAACAGGTGCTCGTGGACTTCGTTCTATTATTGAAGGCTTAATGCTTGATGTAATGTTCGAACTTCCATCTCGCAAAGATATCGAGAAGTGTATTCTGACGAAAGAAACAGTAGCTGATAATGAACCGCCGAAATTGGTGTTACAAGACGGTACTGTACTTGATACAAAAACATCTGCATAGTGCGAAGAAGAAACAGCAATTTTTATAATTGCTGTTTTTCTTTATGTTTAGCTATGTTCCTCCGCGGAAATACTAAATGATAAAACATTGCGGGAGGAAATAAATTATGAGCTGGACAAATATATTTTTACTTGTTCAACTTGTTTTTGGTGTAATTGTCGGATTGTATTTTTGGCATTTACTTCGAAATCAGCGAACACAAAAAGTTTCAATTGATCGAGAATCGAAAAAAGAATTAGAACAGCTTCGTAAAATGCGTGAGATTTCTTTAACAGAGCCGCTTGCGGAGAAGGTACGTCCTACATCCTTTTTAGATATTGTAGGGCAAGAGGACGGGATTAAGTCGTTAAAAGCGGCTCTTTGTGGTCCGAATCCGCAACATGTAATTATATATGGTCCGCCAGGTGTCGGGAAGACAGCGGCAGCACGTCTCGTATTGGAAGAAGCGAAACGCAATCCGAAATCTCCATTTCGTACGAATGCAACATTTATCGAACTTGATGCGACGACAGCAAGATTTGATGAACGTGGTATTGCAGACCCATTAATTGGTTCAGTCCATGATCCGATTTATCAAGGGGCAGGTGCAATGGGGCAAGCGGGTATCCCACAGCCGAAAAAAGGGGCTGTAACAGATGCGCATGGTGGTATTTTGTTCATTGATGAGATTGGTGAATTACATCCAATTCAAATGAACAAAATGTTAAAGGTGTTAGAAGATCGGAAAGTATTTTTGGAAAGTGCGTACTATAGTGAAGAAAATTCGATGATTCCAACGTATATACATGATATTTTTCAAAAAGGTTTGCCAGCCGATTTTCGCTTAGTTGGGGCGACGACACGTTCGCCAGAGGAGATTTCTCCTGCTATTCGGTCACGCTGTTTAGAAGTGTTTTTCCGTGAGTTAGATACAGAAGAGATTCAAAAAGTAGCGAAGAATGCAGCTGATAAAGTGGAAATGCAAATAGGTAAAAATGGTGTTGAAATGATCGGGATGTATGCAAGAAATGGACGAGAAGCGATTAACCTTGTACAAATTTCTGCTGGTATGGCAATAAATGAAGAACGTTCTTTCATTAAAGATGAAGATATAGAGTGGGTTGTTCACTCTAGTCAACTTACACCGAAATATGAAAAACGTATTTATCCTATTCCGAGAATCGGTCTTGTAAATGGACTTGCTGTATACGGACCAAATACAGGCGCGTTATTAGAAATTGAAGTAACAGCAATCAAGGCGAAAGATAAAGGATCGGTAAATGTTACCGGGATTGTGGAAGAGGAAAGTATTGGTAGTCAAACGAAATCCATTCGCCGTAAAAGTATGGCGAAAGGTTCTGTAGATAATGTATTAACAGTACTTCGTTCTCTAGATGTGTTGCCAGAAGGTTACGATATACATATTAATTTTCCAGGTGGTATCCCAATTGATGGGCCTTCGGCAGGTATTGCTATGGCAACAGGTGTATATTCAGCAGTGCATCGTACGTATGTGAGTAATGAAGTAGCGATGACCGGTGAGATAAGTATACACGGGGAAGTGAAACCTATTGGTGGTGTGTACGCAAAAATAAAAGCCGCGAAAAAAGCAGGTGCTAAGAAAGTCATCATTCCTGCTGAAAACATGCAACCGTTTTTGTATACAATAAAAGGAATTGAAATCATTCCTGTTCGTAAGTTAAAAGAAGTATTTGAGCTAACATTTATGCAGGAAAATATGCATCGAGACCTTGATATACATACTACTGTAGACGAAACAGATGCACAATCAATGTGAGAATGAACGATAATAAAATTTGCCAGACTTCGTTTAAGTTTGTATGCTTAAGCGGAGTCTTTTTTCCTTTTTAAAAGGGAGAAAAAACGAGGGATTTACAATTGTGGAAAATCTCTGCAATTGCATCTAGATGTATTGTAATATAAAATAGTTGAACAGGAGTTTAATTTATTATGGAGGTGCTATGTCTAGTATGAATACGAATGAAAGAATCGTACCCCTCCTACCATTAAGAGGCGTTCTCGTATATCCAACGATGGTTCTGCATCTTGATGTAGGACGTGATAAATCGATACAAGCACTAGAGCAGGCGGCAATGGATGAAAATATCATCTTTTTAGCGATGCAAAAAGAAATGAATATCGATGATCCGAAAGAAGATGACATATATAGTGTAGGTACAGTGGCGAAAGTGAAGCAAATGTTAAAATTGCCGAACGGTACGCTTCGTGTCCTTGTAGAGGGTTTACATAGAGCTGAAGTAGTAGAGTTTATCGAAGAAGAGAATGTAGTGCAGGTTTCTATCAAAACGGTAACTGAAGAAGTGGAAGATGATCTAGAAGAGAAAGCTCTTATGCGTACATTACTGGAGCATTTCGAACAATATATTAAAGTTTCGAAAAAAGTTTCAAATGAAACATTTGCAACGGTAGCTGATGTGGAAGAGCCAGGAAGATTAGCTGATTTAATTGCTTCTCACTTGCCGATTAAAACGAAGCAGAAACAAGAAATCTTAGAGATTGTATCTGTGAAGGAACGATTACATACACTTATTTCAATTATTCAAGATGAACAAGAGTTACTTAGTTTAGAAAAGAAAATTGGACAAAAAGTGAAACGTTCAATGGAGCGCACGCAAAAAGAATATTTCTTACGTGAGCAAATGAAGGCGATTCAAACTGAACTTGGTGATAAAGAAGGTAAGGGCGGGGAAGTTGAAGAACTTCGTGAGAAAATTGAACAATCAGGAATGCCTGAAGAAACAATGAAGGCTGCACTGAAAGAATTAGACCGTTATGAAAAGTTACCAGCAAGTTCTGCGGAGAGCGGTGTTATTCGTAATTATATGGATTGGTTATTAGCACTTCCATGGACAGAAGCGACAGAAGATATGATTGATCTTGCTCATTCTGAAGAGATTTTGAACAAAGATCATTACGGTCTTGAGAAAGTGAAAGAGCGCGTACTCGAATATTTAGCTGTACAGAAGTTAACGAATTCATTAAAAGGACCTATCCTTTGCTTAGTAGGACCTCCTGGGGTCGGGAAAACTTCGTTAGCGCGTTCGATTGCAACATCATTAAATCGTAATTTTGTCCGTGTATCCCTTGGTGGTGTACGCGATGAATCGGAAATCCGTGGTCACCGTCGTACGTACGTTGGAGCGATGCCAGGACGCATTATTCAAGGTATGAAAAAGGCGAAAACAGTTAATCCAGTCTTTTTATTAGACGAGATTGATAAAATGTCTAACGACTTCCGTGGAGATCCATCAGCGGCATTACTTGAAGTGTTAGACCCAGAACAAAACCATAACTTCAGTGATCATTACATTGAAGAACCGTATGATCTATCGAAAGTTATGTTTGTAGCAACTGCGAATACACTTTCAAGTGTTCCAGGTCCGTTGCTTGACCGTATGGAAATTATTTCGATTGCTGGCTATACAGAACTTGAAAAAGTTCACATTGCCCGTGAACATTTATTGCCGAAACAATTAAAAGAGCATGGCTTACGAAAAGGTAATTTACAAGTACGTGATGAAGCACTTCTTGAAATTATTCGTTATTATACACGTGAGGCTGGTGTTCGTACACTAGAGCGTCAAATCGCAAAAGTTTGTCGTAAAGCAGCAAAAATTATCGTTACAGCAGAACGCAAGCGTATTGTAGTAACAGAGAAAAACATTGTTGATTTACTTGGTAAGCACATATTCCGTTATGGGCAAGCCGAAAAAACAGACCAAGTTGGTATGGCAACAGGGTTAGCGTATACAGCAGCGGGCGGTGATACACTTGCGATTGAAGTGTCTGTAGCGCCAGGTAAAGGGAAATTAATTTTAACGGGTAAACTTGGGGATGTTATGAAAGAATCCGCACAAGCAGCGTTTAGCTATATTCGTTCTCGTGCAGAAGAGCTTCAGATTGATCCGAATTTCCATGAGAAAAATGATATTCATATTCATGTTCCAGAAGGAGCAGTTCCAAAAGATGGACCGTCAGCAGGTATTACGATGGCAACGGCACTTATTTCTGCACTAACAGGTATTCCTGTAAGTAAAGAAGTGGGGATGACAGGTGAAATTACACTTCGTGGTCGTGTATTACCAATTGGTGGTTTAAAAGAAAAAACATTAAGTGCTCACCGCGCAGGCTTAACAAAAATTATTTTGCCAGCAGAAAACGAGAAAGATTTAGATGATATTCCAGAAAGCGTAAAAGAAAACCTTACGTTTGTGCTTGCATCTCATTTAGATGAAGTATTGGAGCACGCATTAGTAGGAGTGAAACAATGAAAGTAACAAAAGCAGATATTGTAATTAGTGCTGTTAAACCAGAACAATATCCAGACAGTGATTTACCAGAAATTGCATTAGCAGGTCGTTCAAATGTCGGGAAGTCTTCCTTTATTAATAAAATTTTAAATCGTAAAAAGTTAGTACGTATTTCTTCTAAACCAGGGAAAACGCAAACGTTGAACTTTTTCTTAATCAATGAGATGATGCATTTTGTTGACGTTCCAGGTTATGGATATGCGAAAGTATCTAAAACAGAGCGCGCAGCATGGGGCAAGATGATTGAGACTTACTTTACAACACGTGAGCAATTAGACGCAGCTGTATTAGTAGTTGATTTACGTCACCAACCAACAAATGATGACGTGATGATGTATGATTTCTTAAAGCATTATGAAATCCCAACAATTATTATTGCGACGAAAGCTGATAAAATTCCGAAAGGGAAATGGCAAAAGCATTTAAAAGTTGTAAAAGAAACGCTTGCTGTTGAAATTGGCGATGAAATCGTTCTATTCTCTTCTGAAACAGGACTTGGAAAAGAAGAAGCGTGGAAGGCAATTCATAGAATGACAAAAACAAAAAACGCGTGACGAATGTCGCGCGTTTTTTTTATTTACTAAATTTTTTTATCGTACGTGTAATATAACCTCAATATTACCTCTTGTTGCTTTCGAATAAGGACATACACCGTGAGCGGCTTCTACAAGTTCTTGTGCTTCGTCATGAGAGACGCCAGCAACATGTACATCAAGTACAGCAGATAGGCCGAAACCACCATCTGTATCTTTTCCGATAGAAACGTGAGCAGTTACTTCTGTACTTTCTACTTTCACACGTTTTGTACGAATGACAAGCTGTAATGCACTATCAAAACAAGCGGCATAACCAGCAGCAAATAGTTGTTCTGGATTCGTTGCCTCTCCGCCTGCACCACCTAGTGCTTTCGGCATTTTTACAGCAAGATTTAATATGCCATCATCTGAAATTACTTTTCCGTTTCTTCCACCTGTAGCAGTTACTGAAGCAGTATATAATTTATCCATGTTTATTCCCCTTTTCTATCATTAATTGTTTTCATTGTTTCAATTAGTTTATTTAATTGAATTAATAAAGAACGATATTCTTGTTCTGTAATTCCTAAATTTGTTGCCATTGTTGTCGGCAATGAACAAGCCTTTTCTTTTAAATCTTTACCTTGTTCTGTTAATTTAATACAAACTTTGCGCTCATCTTCTTTGGAACGAACGCGTTTTACAAGTGTTAATGATTCCATTCGTTTTAACATAGGTGTTAACGTACCGGAATCTAAAAATAGACGTTCTCCAATTTCTTTTACTGTTAGTCCATCTTGCTCCCATAGTACGAGTAAAGTAATGTACTGGGGATACGTAATACCCATCTCTTCTAAATATGGTCGATAAAAGCGGGTAACTTCTTTAGAACAGGCGTAAATAGAAAAACAAAGTTGGTTATCTAGATGTAAAGAATTCTCTGTCATACATAACTCCTTTCTAATTAAGTTGTGCACAATTTAATTTTGTAAAACCAATATAACGAAAAAGAAATACAATGTCAAATACATTGTATTGAGAAAGTTTGTGCTACAATTTGGAACAATCATACATATTTTCCTTCATGATGAAAGAAGATAGGAAAGATGATGTTATAATTCATATGGAATAGTTTCCATCACTTGATTATGAGGGCTTTTTTTGGTAACGTACAAATAGAGTTATTAATTTATAATCATTATAAAGTAGGAAGTCTTTATTAGTTTTACTGAATCTCCTTTATTACATACGGAGAATAAATAAAAAATAATCGGTTGTTCACACGATTGTCAGATTCATAAGAGGAAAGTTGTATTATGATAGTAGATAAAGTGATAAAACGGGTGAAGGGGGACATGCTGCGTGCATATTCTTGTTGTTAGTGTAAATTATCGAACAGCCCCTGTAGAATTTCGTGAGAAACTCACATTTCAGGCAGCAGAGCTAGAGCAAGCAATGGCTACATTACAAAATCAAAAGAGCGTGTTAGAGAATGTCATTGTATCAACTTGTAATCGCACTGAGATTTACGCTGTTGTCGATCAATTACACACGGGACGGTATTATATTAAGAAGTTTTTAGCTGATTGGTTTCAGCTTGAAATAGAAGAAGTCGCACCATATTTAACTATTTTTGAACAAGACGGTGCAATAGATCATTTATTCCGCGTGACGTGCGGTTTAGATTCTATGGTAGTTGGAGAAACACAGATTTTAGGCCAAATAAAAGATAGCTTTTTAGAAGCGCAACAAGTAAAAGCGACAGGCACAATTTTTAATGAGTTGTTTAAGCAGGTGGTTACGTTAGCGAAACGTGCGCACTCAGAAACGACGATTGGCGAAAGTGCGATGTCTGTTAGCTATGCTGCTGTTGAGCTTGGAAAGAAAATATTTGGTGAGTTAACAGATTGTCATGTGCTTATTCTTGGTGCTGGTAAGATGGGTGAACTGGCACTGCAAAACTTATATGGAAGTGGTGCTCGAAAAGTAACAGTCATGAATAGGACGTTTACGAAAGCGGAAGTAATGGCTGAGAAATATATGGGACATGCAAAGCCTTTAAGTGAATTGCAATGTGCATTATTAGAAGCAGATATTTTAATTAGTTCAACTGGTGCATCTGAATATGTCATTACGAAAGAGATGATGACAAAGGTAGAGAAAATGCGCTCTGGTCGTCCGTTATTTATGGTGGATATTGCAGTGCCACGTGATATTGATCCAGCGATTGATGAACTAGAAGGTTCTTTCTTATATGACATTGATGATTTGCAAGGAGTAGTGGAAGCAAATCGTGCTGAGCGTTTGAAAGAAGCAGAGAAAATTCAATTTATGATTGAAGAGGAAATTGTTTTATTTAAAACGTGGTTAAGTACACTTGGTGTTGTTCCGTTAATAGCAGCTCTTCGTGATAAGGCACTTGCTATCCAAAGTGAAACGATGGAAAGCTTGGAACGAAAAATACCGAATCTTAGTGATCGTGAGAGAAAAGTAATTAGTAAGCATACGAAAAGTATTATTAATCAATTATTGAAAGACCCAATTTTAGTAGCTAAAGAAATAGCTGCTGAAGAGGGAGCAGACGAAAAATTAGCGTTATTTGCAAAGATTTTTGACTTAGAAATGGAAGATGTAGAGAGTTGTGCGGAAGAAGTAGAACATAAAAGAGCGTGGACACCATCCGTTCCATCTTTATAATTTGGAAGGATGATCGGATGAGTTTTTTAAATAACAGTATTATTTATCATATTGCAATTATTTTATATGCTTGTAGCATTAGTTTATATTTTATAGATTATTTCCAAAGTAACCGAAAGGCGAACCGATTTGCTTTTTGGTTACTTTCAATTGTATGGGTTCTGCAGTCTATCTTTATGTTACTCAGGGCTACAGATTCAGAAACGAACCCTATATTAACTTTATTATCAGGGATTTATTTTTATGTTTGGCTATTGATTACGATGTCGTTAGTCATTAATCGGTTTATGAGAATTGACTTTTTAGTCTTTTTTACAAATGTTGTCGCATTTGGCGTAAGCGCTTTTTCTATTTTTACACCGCTCGGAAAGATGTCGCCGGTACTGGCAGAGCAATTAGTTTCAGAACTTGTATATGTACATGTCGGTATGGCTATTATTTCTTATGCAACTTTCACTGTATCGTTCATTTTTTCTATTATGTATTTATTGCAATATCGCCTATTAAAAAAGAAAAAATGGAATGCGAGATTAAGAAGGTTAGGGAATTTGCCGAAGTTAGAATCGATGTCTTACGGATTAAATTTATTTTCTGTTCCATTTTTCTTACTAGCTATTTTATTAGGATGCATATGGGGATATACGAAATTGGACAATTTCCATTGGTATGATACGAAAGTGATCGGGTCTTTTGTCGTTCTATTTGTATATTGTGCTGGCCTATATTTACGAGTGGCAGATGTGTTGCAAGGGAAGAAAATCGTGCAGTGGAACATCGGAGCATTTCTCGTAATGCTAATCAATATTTTTCTATTAAGCAGTTTATCCAACTTCCACTTTTGGTATTTATAATGAGGAGAGAGAATTATGCGCAAAATTATTGTAGGGTCACGAAAGAGTAAATTAGCATTAACGCAAACAAACTGGTTTATTAATCAGTTAAAAGCACTAGGTTTACCATATGAATTTGAAGTGAAAGAAATCGTCACAAAAGGTGATGTTATTTTAGATGTTACTCTTTCAAAAGTAGGCGGAAAAGGCTTGTTTGTTAAAGAGATTGAACATGCGTTACTGACGAAAGAAATTGATATGGCTGTACATAGTATGAAAGATATGCCGGCCGTACTTCCAGAAGGATTAATGATTGGTTGTACACCGAAGCGTGTTGACCCTCGTGATGCTTTTATCTCAAAAAGCGGAGCATCGTTTAAAGAGTTAGCAGAAGGCGCTATTTTAGGTACGAGTAGTTTAAGACGCAGTGCACAATTATTAGCTGCGAGACCAGATTTACAAGTGAAGTGGATTCGAGGAAATATCGATACACGTTTACGTAAATTACAAGAAGAAGATTACGATGCAATCATTTTAGCAACAGCTGGATTACAAAGAATGGGCTGGGATAATGAAGTTATTACAGAACATTTAGATGAGACGTTATGTGTACCTGCTGTAGGACAAGGTGCATTAGCGATTGAATGTCGTGAGGATGATAAGGATTTACTACAGTTGTTAGCGCATATGAATGATGCAGTAACAGAAAGAACAGTGGCGGCAGAACGAGTATTTCTTCATAAACTTGAAGGTGGCTGCCAAGTTCCAATCGCTGGATATGCAACTCTTACAGAAAATGATGCAATCGAATTAACAGCTCTTGTCGGTTCTATGGACGGTTCTATTTTATTGAAAGAGACAGTAGTAGGAACTAATCCAGAGGAAGTAGGATTAGAGGCTGCGGACCGTTTAATTAAACAAGGCGCCAAAGAACTCATTCTTGCTGCAAATAAGGGGCAACAATAAATATGAACGCTCTCGCTGGCAAAACGGTATTAATTACACGTGCCCAGCATCAAGCGAAACAAATGAGTGTAGCGGTGAAAGAAAAGAGCGGAATTCCATTGGAAATTCCGCTTTTGCGTATGGAAGGTATGTCTCATAGGCAAATTCAACATATAGCAGGGCAGCTGCATTCGTATGACTGGGTTATTTTTACGAGTAAAAATGGGGTAGCTTTTTTTCTAGATAGCTTGAGAAAGAAGCTACCCGCAAAGACTAAAATTGCTGCAGTAGGCGTGAAAACAAGGTTAGAGTTAGAAAAGCGGGGCTATCAAGTGGACTTCGTTCCAACTTCATTTGTTGCAGAAGTATTTGCAGAAGAGTTTGTAAAAAGACTAAGTGGAAACGAGTGCATTTTATTTCCGAAAGGGAATTTAGCAAGAGATGTAATTCCAGTTGCACTTCGCGAAATTGGTGTTTCTCTAGATGAGCTAATCGTATATGGTACGAAAGAGAATGTAGAGAAAAGGCAAGAGCTTATAGTAGCGTTAGAAGTAGGGAAAGTAGACATTATTACATTTACAAGCCCTTCAACTGTTACTAGTTTTGTTCGTTTACTTGAGGGTACAAACTGGAGAGAATGGACAAAAAACTGTACAATTGCTTGTATAGGGCCTATTACGGAAAAAGAGGCGATCCTTTATTTTCCACATGTTATTATGCCGAAAGAGTACACTGTAGAAGCATTACTACAATGCATTTGTGAATCTATAAAATAAAAGAATGGGGATAGAAATCTATGAACTCTTTACAATTTAATCGTCATCGTCGCTTAAGACAAAGCGGTAATATGCGTGCGCTTGTGCGTGAAACGTTTTTACATACGGAAGATTTTATTTACCCTATTTTTGTATTAGAAGGAGAAAATGTTCGTAATGAAGTGCCTTCTATGCCAGGCGTATATCAAATGTCTTTAGATTTATTGCAAGCTGAAATGCAAGAGGTTGTTGATTTAGGTATTCGTTCTGTTATTGTATTTGGTTTACCTGCTGAAAAAGATGAAGTTGGATCATCAGCATATTGTGATCATGGAATTGTGCAACGTGCAATTAAGCAAATTAAAGGTGAATTCCCTGAGCTAGTAGTAGTTGCAGATACATGTTTATGTCAATTCACAAGCCATGGTCATTGCGGTGTAATTGAAGATGGTATTATTTTAAATGACGAGTCTCTTGCAGTTCTTGCGAAAACAGCTGTAAGCCAAGCGAAAGCAGGAGCGGACATTATTGCGCCATCAAACATGATGGACGGATTCGTAACAGCAATTCGCCATGCATTAGATGAAAATGGTTTTGGACACGTACCAGTAATGTCGTACGCTGTGAAATATTCATCAGCATTTTACGGACCATTCCGTGATGCGGCGCACGGTGCCCCGCAATTTGGTGATCGTAAAACATATCAAATGGATCCAGCGAACCGTATGGAAGCATTCCGTGAAGCAGAATCAGATGTAATGGAAGGGGCAGATTTCTTAATTGTAAAGCCAGCTCTTTCTTACTTAGATATCGTTCGTGATGTGAAAAATAACTTTAATTTACCAGTCGTTGCATATAACGTAAGTGGTGAATATTCGATGATTAAAGCAGCAGCGCAAAATGGTTGGATTAATGAAAAAGAAGTTGTACTTGAAAAATTAATTAGCATGAAACGTGCAGGAGCAGATTTAATTATTACGTATCATGCAAAAGATGCAGCAAGATGGTTACAAGAAGGAGGCGCTAAATAATGAAAAAGTTTGATAAGTCGATTGCGGCGTTTGAAGAGGCACAAGATTTAATGCCTGGTGGCGTAAATAGCCCCGTTCGTGCTTTTAAGTCTGTCGGTATGAATCCGTTGTTTATGGAGCGCGGAAAAGGTTCTAAAGTATATGATATCGATGGAAATGAATACATCGATTACGTATTATCATGGGGTCCTTTAATTCATGGTCATGCGAACGATCGTGTTGTTGAAGCTTTAAAGTCTGTTGCTGAAAGAGGAACAAGCTTCGGTGCCCCAACGGAAATTGAGAATAAATTAGCGAAACTTGTTATTGAGCGCGTACCATCAATTGAGATTGTACGTATGGTTAACTCTGGAACAGAAGCGACAATGAGTGCGCTACGTTTAGCTCGTGGTTATACAGGCCGTAACAAAATTTTGAAATTCATCGGTTGTTACCACGGTCATGGTGATTCGTTATTAATTAAAGCGGGTTCTGGTGTGGCGACGCTAGGTTTACCAGATAGCCCTGGTGTACCAGAAGGTGTAGCGAAAAATACGATTACCGTAGCGTATAACGATTTAGATAGTGTGAAATACGCTTTCGAACAATTTGGTGATGATATTGCTTGTATAATTGTAGAACCAGTAGCAGGAAATATGGGTGTTGTTCCTCCGCAACCAGGATTTTTAGAAGGTCTTCGTGAAGTAACAGAGCAAAATGGTGCATTGCTTATTTTTGATGAAGTCATGACAGGATTCCGAGTTGCTTATAATTGCGGACAAGGTTATTACGGTGTAACACCTGATTTAACTTGTTTAGGTAAAGTAATCGGTGGTGGCTTACCAGTAGGAGCATACGGTGGTAAAGCAGAAATTATGCGCCAAGTTGCACCGAGCGGACCGATTTACCAAGCAGGTACTTTATCAGGTAACCCACTTGCAATGGCAGCAGGTTATGAAACGTTAGTACAGTTAACGCCAGAATCGTATGTAGAATTTGAGCGTAAAGCTGAAATGTTAGAAGCTGGATTACGTAAAGCGGCTGAAAAACATGGCATTCCGCATCATATTAACCGTGCGGGTTCTATGATTGGTATCTTCTTTACAGATGAACAAGTTGTTAATTACGATGCAGCAAAATCTTCAAACTTAGAATTCTTTGCGGCTTACTATCGTGAAATGGTAGAACAAGGTGTATTCTTGCCACCATCTCAATTCGAAGGTCTATTCTTATCGACAGCACATAGTGATGCAGATATTGAAGCGACGATTGCAGCGGCTGAAATTGCAATGTCAAAATTAAAAGCTTAATTGTTGAAAGAAAATCGCTCTCCATAAGGGGAGTGATTTTTTTTATTCATAAAGTCAGCTTTCCATACATAAATCTGTAATGACATATAGTTTGGGAGGGGGAAAAGAAGTGGCAACAGATCATTCATTACGTTTTTCATTAAAAGAATCTGTTTGGTTCCAAAAAGGACAGGAAGTCGAAGAACTTTTGTCAATTTCGTTAGATCCAGACGTTGAGATAGAAGAGCTTGATCATGAAGTTATCGTGAGAGGGCAATTAGATTTAACGGGAGAGTATGTTGCGCGGCAAGATGATTCGGCTTATTCATTAAGAGATCTATCGCCAGCGAAGTCAATTGATTATGTAGAAACAAGGGAAGATGGGGTTAATGAACTTGTTCATTCCTTTCCGCTTGAAATATCAATTCCGAGAAACCGTGTGAAAGTAATTGAAGAACTATATGTATCTATTGAGGAATTTGATTATGAATTAAAGGAAAATGGTTGCTTACAATTATTAGCGGATATATCTATCACTGGTTTATGTGATGAAGAAAGAATCGAGGATGAAGAGGAAGAAACAGCGTATGCTGAGTTAGAGGCTGATTCAGCACAAGAGGATGAAAATAGACCTGCGCCGCACGTAGAAGAACCAGTCTATAAGGAATCAGATGAGTGGGAAGATTACGCATTTGAACCGTTCCAACTAGAGGAAAGAAAAGAGCAGGAAGTAGAGGAAGAGGAAATAGAAGAACATGAATTTGTAGAGCGTGAAGAGGAGAAAGAATCAACGCCACAATTTGAATTGTTCGGACGAAAAGATTTCAAGAAAGAAAAAGCGAAAAAACAAGAAGAGCAAGAAGAAGAAACGTATTCACAGCGAGATGAAAACGCACTTTATTTAACGAAAATATTTACGAAAGAACCGGAAGAAGAATTTACAAAATTAAGAATGTATTTCGTGCAAGAAGGGGATACAATCGAATCTGTTGCAGACCGTTATGAAACGTCTGTACAAAACTTATATCGTGTCAATCAAACAGAAGATATATATTTAACTGCGGGACAAATTATTTATATTCCTGTTTCAAGGGCAAAAGCGAAATAAGTGAGTGTTTTCACTCGCTTATTTTCCTAAAGGCTATGTTTTGAATAGAAAGGGTTATTCGTATGGATATTGAATTACGAAATCGCTATGAACCCATTGTAAGGCAATACAGATTGGATACACAGCATATGGAAGAGCACGGAAGTGTAACGAAAATTTACACGAATCAAGGTCCGTATGCGCTCAAGAAAATAGAAGACGGGAAGTTAGAGCGGAATAACTTTTTGCACCATATTCAATATTTGAAGGAGAACGGTTTTTCAAATTATGTACCTATATACCATGCGACGGATGGAAGTTATATTTTAAGTGACGGGAAGTATAATTATTATTTAATGCCTTGGTTAGAACGTGCGGAAGGCAACGGCGAGGATAATGATCAATACCATAAAATGTTTCAAACTCTCGGGACGTTACATCAAAAAACGATGAAAGAAGAAACGTATACAGAAGAAGATTTAGAAAAACATTATACAAATATATCCGATCGCTGGGAGAATGATGGTGAGATGTTAGAAGAGTTTCTCATAGAATCTGAAGCGAAGTGGTATATGTCTCCGTTTGAATTGCAATATTGTACGTACTATCATCATGTAATGAGGGCTCGTGAGTTTGCAACGAAGCAATTAACTGAGTGGAACGATGCGATGAAGGAAAAAGAAAAAACACGTATTACTTTTGTGCATGGTAACGTATCGCTTAATCATTTCTTATTTGATTATGAACGGAATGGCTATTTTATTAGTTTAGAAAAATCGAAGTTTGCAACACCAGTGCAAGATATAGTTGGTTTTTATTCTCGGTCTTTAAACACGTATCCAATTGCGCGAAGTGATCGGTTTGAATGGTATCAAATGTACCAAAAAAATTTCCCTTTTACGAAAGAAGAGCAACTACTCATGTTTGCGTATATGACGTATCCATCGCAATTTATTCGGCAAATCCAGTCTTATAAGAAAAGAAGAGAGAGTCGCAATGAGGAAAATGAACTTCTCGGAGTAAAGAGCTTACAACAATCGCATTGGCTCGTTAGCAATATAGAATATTTCCTTTCGCAATTACAAGCTGCCCAGCAAGGGAACGGATAAAGTGAAACTTTAATTAGTGGGGGATCTTACTGCCCGCAAATAGCGGGATAAAGAAGATAAGTAGAGGATGCTACTTATCTTCTTTTTTTGCCCAAAAAGCCGTAGTATTAAATTTATCTTGACGAATAGGGTTTCGTTTTTTACACTATTGTATATAATAATTAACAATCATATAAATGCCTTGAAGGGGAAGAGTATAACAAGAAACGTCTTCAGAGAGGAGAATCATTAGCTGGGAGATTCTCTAGATAGTTATGTTAGAAGGTAGCCCTGGAGCATCTTTTCTGAACGGAATAGTTCTCATTAGGAAAAGACGGATTTGTCCGTTATCAAATTAAGAGTATAAGCAAATTTCTGAATTTGTTTGTAAATAAAGGTGGTACCGCGATGTCCCTCGTCCTTTTTGGATGAGGGGCATTTTTTATTTTAAGGAGGGAAAATAATGTCAAACACGGAAAAGAATTTACCAACTAAATATGATCATATGTCCGTTGAAGAAGGCCTTTATCAATGGTGGCTTGAAGGCAAATATTTCGAAGCAACAGGAGATGAGAAGAAACAACCGTACACAATTGTAATTCCACCTCCGAACGTAACTGGTAAGTTACACTTAGGTCATGCTTGGGATACAACTCTTCAAGATATTTTAACTCGTACGAAGCGTATGCAAGGTTACGATGTATTATGGCTTCCAGGAATGGACCATGCAGGTATCGCAACACAAGCGAAAGTAGAAGGGAAACTTCGTGAAGAAGGTATTTCACGTTACGATCTTGGCCGTGAGAAATTCCTTGAAAAAGCTTGGGAATGGAAAGAGGAATACGCGTCTCACATTCGTCAACAATGGGGGAAAGTTGGTTTAGGACTAGACTATTCTCGTGAACGTTTCACATTAGACGAAGGTTTATCTGATGCGGTTAATAAAGTATTCGTTCAATTATACGAAAAAGGCTTGATTTACCGCGGTGAATATATTATCAACTGGGACCCAGCAACACGCACAGCTCTTTCTGATATTGAAGTAATTCATAAAGAAGTTCAAGGTGCATTCTACCATATGAACTATCCGTTAACAGATGGCTCTGGTCATATTCGTCTTGCGACTACTCGTCCAGAAACGATGCTTGGTGATACAGCAGTAGCAGTTCATCCAGAAGACGATCGTTACAAGCATTTAATCGGGAAAACAGTTACACTTCCAATCGTAGGCCGTGAGATTCCAATTATTGCTGATGAGTACGTAGAAAAAGATTTCGGAACAGGCGTTGTAAAAATTACACCAGCTCATGACCCGAATGACTTTGAAGTAGGTAACCGTCATGACTTACCACGTATCTTAGTAATGAACGAAGATGGATCAATGAACGAAAAAGCTGGTAAGTATAACGGTATGGATCGTTTCGAATGCCGTAAAGCGTTAGTGAAGGACTTACAAGAAGCGGGCGTATTAGTAGAAATCGAGCCTCATATGCATTCAGTAGGTCATAGTGAGCGTAGTGGTGCAGTTGTTGAGCCTTACTTATCAACACAATGGTTCGTAAAAATGGCTCCACTTGCTGAGAAGGCAGTAGAGCTTCAACAAAAAGAAGAAGAGAAAGTAACGTTCGTACCAGAACGTTTTGAAAACACATACTTACGCTGGATGGAAAACGTTCACGACTGGTGTATTTCTCGTCAATTATGGTGGGGACACCGTATTCCAGCTTGGTATCATAAAGAAACTGGTGAAGTATACGTAGGTACAGATGCACCAGCAGATATTGAAAACTGGAATCAAGATAACGACGTACTTGATACATGGTTCAGTTCAGCGTTATGGCCGTTCTCAACACTTGGCTGGCCGGATGAAGATTCAGCAGACTTTAAACGTTATTATTCAACAGATGCATTAGTAACGGGTTATGACATCATCTTCTTCTGGGTATCTCGTATGATTTTCCAAGGTTTAGAGTTTACTGGTGAGCGTCCATTTAAAGATGTATTAATTCACGGTTTAGTTCGTGATGAGCAAGGACGTAAAATGAGTAAATCTCTTGGTAACGGTATTGATCCAATGGATGTTATCGAGAAGTACGGTGCAGATGCAATGCGCTATTTCTTATCAACAGGAAGTGCACCAGGTCAAGATTTACGTTTCAGTATGGAAAAAGTAGAGTCTACTTGGAACTTCATTAATAAAATTTGGAACGCATCACGTTTCGTATTAATGAACATGGATGATATGAAGTATGAAGAAATCGATTTAACTGGTGAAAAATCAGTTGCGGATAAGTGGATTTTAACTCGCTTAAACGAAACAATCGAAAGCGTAACGCGTAACATGGATAAATATGAGTTCGGTGAAGCTGGTCGTTCATTATACAACTTCATTTGGGACGATTTCTGTGACTGGTACATTGAAATGGCGAAACTTCCACTATACGGTGAAGATGAAGCAGCTAAGAAAACAACTCGTTCTATTTTAGCTTACGTATTAGACCAAACAATGCGTCTATTACACCCATTCATGCCATTCGTAACAGAGAAGATTTGGCAACATTTACCGCATGAAGGCGAATCTATTACAGTAGCAGCGTGGCCAACAGTTCGCGAAGATTTACAAGATACAGAAGCTGCGGCAGAAATGCACCTTCTAGTTGATATCATTCGCTCTGTTCGTAACATCCGTGCAGAAGTTAATACGCCGATGAGCAAAAAAGTTCAAATGCAAATTAAAGCAAAAGATGAGGCTGTACTTGCTCAACTTACAAAAAACAGCTCTTACATTGAGCGTTTCTGTAACCCAAGCGAATTAATAATTCAAACGGATTTACAAGCACCAGAAAAAGCAATGACTGCAATCGTATCAGGTGCAGAGTTATTCTTACCGTTAGCTGATCTTATCAATCTTGATGAAGAGAGAGCACGTCTTGAGAAAGAATTTGAGAAGTTCGACAAAGAAGTAGAACGTGTACAGAAGAAACTTTCAAACCAAGGTTTCGTAGCGAAAGCTCCTGCAGCAGTTATTGACGGAGAGCGTGCGAAAGAGCAAGACTACCTAGAAAAACGTGAAGCAGTTCGCCAACGTCTAGCAGATCTTGAAAAGTAAAATGTTTTTTAGAGGCTCACTATATTGGTGAGTCTCTTTTCTTTGCGTATAATAGGAGTATGAAGGTTGTCTTTTGAAAGGGGAAAGCATACGTGATACATACATACGAAGAAGCGATAGGGTGGATTCATAGCCGATTGAAGTTTGGTATTAAACCAGGATTAGAAAGAATGAGATGGATGCTAGAAGAGCTCGGAAATCCAGAGCGTCACATAAAATGTGTTCATCTTGCTGGTACAAATGGAAAAGGTTCAACGTTAACATATATGCGCTACATGTTAGAAGATGCAAAATATAAGGTAGGAACATTTACCTCTCCTTATATTGAAACATTTAACGAACGTATTAGTGTGAACGGGACACCAATTGCAGATGAAGAGATTACTGAACTTGTAAAGATGGTAAAGCCAGTCGTTGAAAAACTAGATGAGACGGATTTAGGGGAAGCGACTGAGTTTGAAATTATTACTGTTATGGCAATTTGTTATTTCGGTAAAGTTAATTTCTGTGATGTTGTTTTATTTGAAACAGGGCTTGGAGGGCGCTTTGATTCTACGAATGTTATTCATCCTGTTCTTACGATTATTACAAATATTGGCCACGATCATATGCATATTTTAGGGAACACACTAGGAGAAATTGCATATGAAAAGGCGGGGATTATTAAGTCTGGTGTTCCAGTTATTACTGGTGTACGAGATGAGGAAGCATTGCAAGTCATTCAAAAAGTTGCAAAGGAAAATCATGCAAACTTATACGAGATGGGCAAGCATTTTACAGCGTTACCTAAACAGTCTGGCGAAGATGGAGAACAGTTCGATTTCACTTGTCCTTTCGCCACCTTTGAAGATGTGCGAATCTCAATGAAAGGTGTTCACCAAGTAGGAAACGCAGCACTTGCACTTATGGCAGTCATGTATGTCAAAACATACTTATCATTTTTAATTGAGGAAGAAGAAATAAAAACTGGATTACAGGAAGCGTATTGGATTGGGCGATTTGAAAAACTGCAAAACAATCCAGATATTATTATAGATGGTGCCCATAACCCAGAAGGTATCGAAAGTCTTGTGAAAACAGTAGAATCACATTACAAAAATAAAAATGTAATAGTTTTATTTACTGCCCTAGGTGATAAACAATTGCATAATATGGTAGATCAATTAGAAACCATTGCCGATGAAATTATTTTTACAACATTCGCCTTTGATCGTGCTATTTCTGCTGACAAGCTTGCATCGTATGCAAAGAAAGAGTCAAAACTAGTTTTTGAAAATTGGAAAGAGGCAATTGATACGAAGGTTGAAATGATTGGAGAAAATGATGTTTTTATCATAACAGGTTCTCTTTATTTCATTTCGGAAGTTCGAAAATATATTCGCGAGAAAAACTAGATAGTCTTTGCTATCTAGTTTTTCTGTTCTACAAATGAAGTCAAATGCATACATATAAGATAAATATATAGGGTTATTTGGCGAATTCCTCTGACAAATATCTCGTTTTTTTGTGAAATGAATATGATATGATGCGGACAACGATAAGAGGTGAGGTGTGAGTGTATGGACAAGCAATCACGAACGATCTCAGTGAAAGTGAATGGAACAGAAGCGAAGTATGAGGAGAAGAAGAAAGATGAATTTGAATGGATGGTAGTAGAAAGTGAAAGACCGAAAAACGTTGTTCCGTTTCAAAAAGCGAAATTGGTGTCTAAGGAAAAAAAACGAAAGAAGTGGAGCAATACGTTAATTGCAATCGTTGCAACTGCGATTGTTATTGGTACGGCGTTTGGGATGGGAATGCTACAGTTACTTAAAGGACAAGGTGCGACAGGCGGAAGCGAAGTAACAGCTTCGAAGCAGATGCGAAATGAAGAATCAAAGGTGGGTGGAACGGCAGAACAAACACCGGCACCAAAAGAGGAAAAACAAAAAGCACAGACAGGAACGTCATTAGATCCAATGAAATTATTTTTTGTGCAAGGAGGGATTTATTCTTCCGAAGAAAAGGGACAGGCCGCTCTTGAAGAGTGGAAAGGTAATGGGGGCGTTGCAGCTTTAAAACCGAGCGGTGATAAGTATGCATTAGTTGTTGGTATTGCTAGCGATGAACAAGGTATAAATCAATTAATGACGCAGTATAAAAATGATAATGTCTCCGTATTGAAAAAGAACTGGGATATAACAGATAAAGCGTTACTTAAAGATGATAAAGAAGTTGGGGCATTTTTAACAAAAGTACAGCCATTATATACTCATTTAGCAAAATATGCTTCCAGCGTACAAGCTAGTGGAAAAAGTAATGCAAAAGATATAGGTGCGATTGAAAAAGAGTGGAGAGCAATTGAAAAAGAAGGAAAAAGTATGAAGCAGGAAGAAGCAAAGAAATTGTATATGTATACGTCAGTAGCTGTGCAAACAGTGAAGGATGGAAAAGGTGATAAGGAATCTTTGACGAAATTAAATCGAGTTATTATTGATGGTATACTTTCATATGAAAAAATTGTTTCCCAAAAGGTGAAATAATAGGATAATGAAATGACGAAGAAAGAAGTATAGGTACTTCTTTCTTTTCTTTTGAATTTAGAGCAAAGTGCTTTCTCTAAGGCAGGAATATAATCGTATTTTAGTAAAAAGTATTATTTTATTTAGAGAAAATAATATTTCTTTCATTTGTGGACAAACTATTCCTTTGATACGATTGATGTAAATGATTCTGCTTCATGTGAGAAAGGAAGGAGAAAATATGAGAAAAATTATTTTAGCATCAGGGTCACCTCGCAGGAAGGAACTGCTTGAGTTAGCGGATGTACCATTTGAAATCATTGTAAGTGAAGTAGAAGAGACGATTGGTGCGTACTCATCACCTTCTGATATCGTTATGTCCCTCGCCCTGCAAAAAGCATCTGCGGTAGCAGAAACGAATAGTGATTACATTGTGTTAGGTGCAGACACAATTGTTACATATGAATCGCGTATTCTTGGAAAGCCTTCTAATGAGGCTGAGGCGAAAGAAATGTTGCAATTATTATCAGGGAAAACACATGAAGTGTATACTGGTGTTGCAATTATAGCAAAAGACAAAACAGTCACTTTTTACGAGCGTACAGAAGTTACGTTTTGGGAATTAACAGAAGAGGAAATTGACGTATATGTTGCATCAAAAGAACCTCTTGATAAAGCAGGAAGTTATGGAATTCAAGGTAAAGGATCTATTTTTGTTCAACATATTCAAGGGGACTACTATAGTGTAGTCGGGTTGCCAATTTCACGTCTTGTTCGGGAATTAAAACAATTTAACGAATTCCCCCGAAAGAATTCTCCTTCCTCAAGCGTGTAAAGGGCGTAGCCCAACGATAGGTGGGAGATGAATTTCGGTTTGGCGTAGCCAAAAGGATTTGCCTGTTATTTTCACCTCCGATATAATCAGTCTTATAAAGGGTAAAGGTTGGTATATCAATGAAGTTAGATGGCAATAATCATTCAGTGTTCTTGTTGTATTATCACCTTGTATTGGTCGTGAAATACAGAAGAAATGTATTTGATGATGATATGTCGGACTATGCAAAAGACATGTTTGTCCGATTATCTGAAAACTATAACATCACATTAGTTGAATGGAATCATGATGTAGACTATGTACATATCTTATTCAAGGCACATCCGAATACAGAAATGACAAAGTTCATTAATGCTTATAAAAGTGCAAGTTCTCGACTAATCAAGAGAGACTTTCCCCATGTGAGAAAGAAACTTTGGAAAGAAATGTTTTGGTCAAGAAGCTTTTGCTTGATTACTACGGGTGGTTCACCGAAAGATGTAGTAAAGAAATATATTGAAAATCAAGGAAAAAGTGAGGTGTAGGAAATGTTAAATCATACAAATATCGTGTCTATCCAAATAAAGAACAACAAATGTTTTTCTCAAAAACATTTGGATGTGTTCGATTTGTATACAACAAGATGCTTGCAGATAGAATCAAATCTTATCAAGAATCACAGGATAAACTTGATAAATCTGTTAAATATCCTACGCCTGCACAATATAAGGCTGAATTTCCATTCCTAAAGGAAGTGGATAGTCTTGCGTTGGCGAATGCTCAAATGAATTTGAATAAAGCATACGCTAACTTTTTCCGTGATAAATCTGTTGGATTCCCGAAATTCAAAAGTAAGAAAGATAACCATCGTAGTTATACAACAAATAACCAAAAAGGCACGGTTTACATTGAGAGTGGTTATATCAAGCTGCCAAAACTAAAGACCTTGGTAAAGATTAAACAACACAGACAATTCTTTGGATTAATTAAGTCTACTACAGTGTCTCAAACACCTACTGGTAAATACTTTGTATCGATTTTAGTAGAAGAAAATGAGCAATTGTTTCCTAAAGTTGATACAAAAGTTGGTATTGATGTTGGGCTAAAAGACTTTGCAATATTGTCTAATGGCAAGAAATATGAGAACCCTAAATGGTTGAGAAAAGCCGAAAGAAGATTAGCTCTTCTGCAGCGCTCTTTGTCGCGTAAAAAGAAAGGTTCAAACAATAGAAACAAGGCTAGGTTACAAGTTGCAAGACTTCATGAGAAGATTGCGAATCAACGCAATGATTTTCTTCACAAGATAAGCAATGAAATCACAAACGAAAACCAAGTAATTGTGATTGAGGACTTGAAAGTGAAGAACATGCAAAAGAATCACAAATTAGCAAAAGCAATCAGTGAAGTATCTTGAGCTAAATTCAGAGAGCACCTTGACTATAAAGCAATATGGAAAGGTCGCGATTTGATAATCGCACCTAAGAATTATGCAAGTAGTCAATTGTGTTCTTGCTGTGGTTATAAAAATAAGGAAGTCAAGAATCTAAGCCTTAGAGAGTGGACTTGCCCTGAATGCAATAGCCATCATGATAGAGATGTAAACGCTAGTATAAACTTACTAAAATTAGCCATGTAATTGGTATTTTCTTTAGGGGTAGGTACTACCCTTATAGCTTGGTAAATATAGATAGCTAATAAAAGTATCTACTTCCCAAGAAGCTCCCACTTCAAACAGTCCGTAAGGACGTTAAGTGGTGAGTAGTTCACTATTGATGTAACCCATGCGTAAAATTGCATGGGATTTTCTTTGAGAGAACAAATAAAAGGGGTGGAGAAATGAACGGTATTCGTGATGTTGTCAAAGAAGAACAGCCACGGGAGCGTTTATTGTTAGAAGGAGCTGGAAGTTTATCGAATCGGGAGCTTCTTGCTGTGTTACTTAGAACAGGTTCTAAAGAAGAAACAGTTTTAAAGTTATCAGATAAAATTTTACATCACTTTGATGGTTTACGTATGTTGAAAGATGCAACGTTAGAAGAGCTTGTCAGTATACATGGTGTTGGGATTGCAAAGGCAGCCCAGCTTATAGCTGCTTTTGAACTTGGTAGAAGAATGGTACGTTTAGAATATCAAAATAGATACAGCATTCGAAGCCCAGAAGATTGTGCGAGATATATGATGGAAGAAATGCGCTTCCTGCAGCAGGAGCATTTTGTATGTTTATATTTGAACACAAAAAATCAAGTTATACATAGGCAAACGATTTTTATTGGAAGTTTAAACACATCAATTGTACATCCAAGAGAAGTTTTTAAAGAAGCGTTCCGCCGCGCAGCAGCCTCTATCATATGTCTTCATAACCACCCTTCAGGAGACCCCACGCCGAGCCGAGAGGATATTGAAGTAACGAAACGCTTAGTAGAATGCGGCCAGATTATAGGAATTGAAGTGCTTGACCATATTATAATAGGTGACCATAAATTCGTGAGTTTAAAGGAAAAAGGTCATATTTAAGACTATGCTTTTTACTTATTTTGTTTTATAATGTGATTTATGAGTTTTTTGTAGAAATTTATCTACAAGAAGGATAAAGATATAAAAAACGTACTGTTTTTATAATATAAAGTAAGAAAAAATGAGTCCGTGAAAACAAGAAAGGAAGATAAATAATATGTTTGGATTTGGTGGCTTTACTCGCGATCTTGGAATAGATTTAGGAACTGCGAACACGCTTGTATATGTAAAAGGAAAAGGTGTAGTTTTACGTGAACCTTCAGTAGTAGCGTTACAAACTGATACGAAACAAATCGTTGCTGTAGGTAGCGATGCAAAACAAATGATTGGTCGTACACCAGGAAACGTTGTGGCACTTCGCCCGATGAAAGACGGTGTAATTGCTGATTACGAAACGACAGCAACAATGATGAAATATTACATTCAACAAGCTCAAAAATCAAATGGATTCTTCTCACGTAAGCCTTACGTAATGGTATGTGTACCGTCTGGTATTACAGCTGTAGAAAGACGTGCAGTAATCGATGCGACTCGTCAAGCGGGTGCTCGTGATGCTTATCCAATCGAAGAACCATTTGCAGCAGCAATTGGTGCGAACTTACCTGTTTGGGAACCAACTGGTAGTATGGTTGTTGATATCGGTGGCGGTACAACAGAAGTTGCAATCATTTCTTTAGGTGGTATTGTAACAAGTCAATCAGTTCGTGTTGCGGGTGATGATATGGACGATTCAATCATTCAGTACATCAAGAAAAGCTATAACTTAATGATTGGTGAAAGAACGGCTGAAGCATTAAAATTAGAAATCGGTTCTGCAGGCGAGCCAGAAGGTATCGAGCCTATGGAAATTCGCGGTCGTGATTTAGTAAGTGGTTTACCAAAAACAGTACTAATTCAGCCAGAAGAAATTGCAGATGCATTAAAAGATACAGTAGATGCAATTGTAGAGTCTGTTAAAAATACGTTAGAGAAAACTCCACCTGAATTAGCGGCAGACATTATGGACCGTGGTATCGTATTAACAGGTGGCGGAGCATTACTACGTAACTTAGATAAAGTGATTAGTGAAGAAACAAATATGCCAGTTCTTGTTGCAGAAGACCCATTAGATTGCGTAGCAATTGGAACGGGTAAAGCATTAGACAATATCGATCTTTTCAAAACTGCTGCTCGATAATATTGCAAAATAAAAATCAATGAAATTAAGAGGGTGTGAACGTGCCACAGTTTTTCTTAAACAAAAGATTAATTGTTTTGTTAGTTAGTATTATTCTTCTCGTGGCATTGATTGGAATCTCATTGAAAGAACGGAACAGTTTAACATGGCCAGAGCAGTTTGTTAAAGACACTGTCGGTGTTGTAGAACGTGTATTCCAAAAGCCAGCGAAATACGTAGCTGGATTCTTCGAAAATGTAGAGGATGTAAAGCGCACGTATGAAGAGAATAAAGAATTAAAAGCAAAATTAGATAATTATGCAGGTCTATCAGGGAAAGTAAAACAATTAGAAGATGATAACAAGAAGTTACAAGAGTTAACGGGTAAAAAAGAGTTAAATAGCCAATATACTGAAATTCCATCTACTGTTGTTTCTCGTAATCCAGATAAATGGTACGATTTAATCGGAATTGATAAAGGAGCACAGCAAGGAATTAAAAAAGATATGGCTGTAGTAACTTCACAAGGTCTAGTTGGACGAGTGAAAAGTGTATCCCAGTTTACATCATCAGTAGAATTGCTAAGCTCTATGAGCCGAACAAATCGTGTTTCTGCTATCGTACAAGGTGATGAGAAAATCTTCGGATTGATTGAAGGTTACGACAAAGAAAAGCACTTACTTCTTTTCACAAAGATTGGCTCTGATGCTCAGGTAGCGAAAGATCAATTAGTTGTAACATCTGGACTTGGTGATATTTTCCCGAAAGGTCTTGTAATTGGAACAATCGTTGATGTTCAGCCAGATCCATACGGCTTAACAAAAACAGCTTATGTAAAACCGGCCGCTGACTTGAATGACGTAGAGCATATTATGGTTGCTAAACGTGCAACGCCTTCAGCGCCATTAGAATAGGAGGGGGAGAAGAGATGATGAAGATTTTAAAAAGAGCAGCTCTTCCTCTTTTGCTCCTTTTTGTTTTTCTATTTGAAAATATGTTTGCTACTATTGTTCCAACAGAGGTTTTTTGGAAAGACAGTATAGCAGCACCTCATTTCTTTATAATTGTGTTATGTTTTATTACTGTGTACTATAGTCCGGTCCAAGGGATTTATTACGGACTCTTATTTGGTTTCTTATTTGATACCGTATACACAGAACTTGTCGGTATATATATATTTGCGTATCCGATTTTAGCTTATTTAGTTTATAGTGTGATGAAGATACTACAATTGAATTTATTTATTGTTGCTTCTATTGTACTAGCTAGCATTGTAGCACTAGAGTATTATGTGTATGGATTTTTAACTTTGTTAGGACGTACTCATATGTCAGCGTATGTCTTTTTCACAGATCGTCTCCTGTCTACTTTATTGCTAAATGCAATTTTCTTATTGATAGTTTGTTTCCCACTGAGACGATATTTAGTGCGTCTTTCAAAAGCGATGGAAGAAAAAGAAAAAAGGATTTTCTAATTTTATGTCGAATTGAATCGGTGGGGTGAACTTTAGTGGAAGAAAAAAAGCAACAAAATGTAACAATAAAAGGGACAAAAGACGGAATAACGCTTCATTTAGATGATTGTTGTTCATTCTCTGAATTACTGGAGGAATTGGATGAAAAGCTTTCTACACATTACTATGATGGTGATGGGCGCTCTTTAATTGAAGTGCATGTGAAAGTGGGAAATCGTTATTTAACAGAAGTCCAACAAGAAGAGATTCGTACGTTAATTCGTAATAAAAAGAATCTTGTTGTGGATTCAATTGAAAGTGATGTTATAACGAAAGCAGAAGCAATAGCTTGGAAAGAAGAAACAGAAATTGTCCCTATTTCCAAAATTGTTCGCTCTGGACAAGTTTTACATGTAAAAGGAAATTTATTGTTAATTGGAGATGTTAATCCAGGCGGAACGGTTATCGCTGGGGGGAATATTTTTGTCGTAGGATCATTAAGAGGAATTGCGCATGCTGGGTATTATGGGGATTCGGATGCTGTAATCGCTGCATCTGATATGAACCCGATGCAACTTCGAATTAGTGATGTGGCAATGCGGGCTCCGGAAGAGAAAGAAGACGGAGCGGAGGCGGCAGAATGTGCGTATATTAATGAGAACAATCACATTGTTGTCGATCGACTGCAACTTCTCACTCATCTTAGACCTAATTTAACAAAGTTAGAAAGGGGAATTGTATAGCTGTGGGAGAGGCAATAGTAATTACATCTGGAAAAGGCGGAGTAGGTAAAACTACAACGTCTGCGAACATTGGTACAGCCCTGGCGTTATCTGGAAAGAAAGTGTGCTTAATTGACACAGATATCGGTCTTCGAAACTTAGACGTAGTAATGGGGCTGGAAAATCGTATTGTATTTGATCTTGTTGATGTCGTTGAAGGGCGTTGCCGTTTACCTCAGGCGCTTATTAAAGATAAGCGTTTTGATGATCTTTATTTATTACCTGCAGCGCAAACGAGTGATAAATCAGCGGTAACACCTGAACAAATGGATGAATTAATACAAGTATTACGTCAAGATTATGATTACATATTAATTGATTGTCCTGCGGGGATTGAGCAGGGATTTAAAAATGCGGTAGCTGGTGCGGATAAAGCAATCGTTGTTACGACGCCAGAAGTATCCTCAATGCGCGATGCGGATCGTATTATCGGGCTTTTAGAAAAAGAGGATATTGAACCACCAAAACTTGTTATTAATCGTGTGCGTAGTCATATGCTTCATGAGCAGGATATGTTAGATGTTGATGAAATCGTACGTACATTGTCAATCGAGCTTCTTGGTGTTGTCGAGGATGATGATGAAGTTATTCGTGCTACAAATACAGGTGAACCTGTAGCGTTGCAACCGAGCGGAAAAGCAGCGTTAGCTTATCGTAATATTGCAAGACGCTTGTTGGGTGAGAATGTACCATTGCAAGCATTTGGACAAGAAAAGGTATCGGTATTTACAAAGATGAAAAACTTCTTTGGAATCCGTTAAAAGCACTTCGCATATATGCGAAGTGCTTTCTTTTTTCTTGACACGAATATCTTCCTTTCTTAGCTCATACATATGTACAAACTGTATACAACTGTTTCTATTTAAATTAGCTTAACGAAAGAAAGGAGACAGTATGAAAAATAGACGTGTAGAAGAAATTAAAAAACGGATTGCGAAAAGGAAGGCAGAGCAAGAAAGGATGGAGGAAGAGCAGTATTTTGCTGGAGGGAATTTTGATAGTGAAACAGTATTTATTGAAGAAGGAGAAAAGGAAATTCATCCTTTATTTCGAAAAGAAGTATTTTTCTTCAAAGTTTTGTTATCAGCAATATTAGTTCTTTCTGTCGCTATTTTATATAAGAATGCCCCCCCTTCTTTCGACGGTGCTAAAGCTGTTACAGAAAAAGTGATGAAAGAAGAATTTCAGTTTGCTACTGTAGCGAAATGGTACGAAAAGCAGTTTGGAAAACCGCTCGTATTTTATTCACCTACTGAGAAAAAAGAAGGAACTATTCAGCAAAAAGATTATGCTATCCCTGCTTCTGGAAAGGTGATGCAAGGGTTTCAAAAAAATGGCCAAGGTGTATTTGTTCAAACAGCTACAAATGCAACTGTTGAGTCAGTGAATGAAGGGCTAGTTGTTTTTGCAGGTAAGAAAGAAGAACTTGGTAATACGGTTCAAATTCAGCATGCAGATGGAACAGAATCGTGGTATGCGAATTTAAATGACATGACAGTGAAATTATATGATTACGTTTCAAAGAAACAAAAAATTGGAACGGTGAATAATGATGCGAATAATAAAAATGGTAAGTTTTATTTCGCGATAAAAAAGAATGAAAAATTTATTGACCCGATCCAGGTGATTTCATTTGATTAAATATAGAGAAGTTTTAACGAAGATTTCAGTGCATCCGTTATTTTGGGTTATTATTGTCATTGGTATTTTTACGGCACGTTTTAAAGAGTTACTACTGTTATTTTGTATCGTTCTTATCCATGAACTTGGGCATGCCTTCGCGGCGGCACACTACAATTGGCGTATTAAAAAGATTCAACTTTTACCGTTTGGTGGTGTGGCTGAGCTTGAAGAACATGGGAATAAGTCATTGAAAGAGGAACTTGTTGTTGTAATTGCAGGGCCTATACAACATATTTGGATGATGGTGGTAGGTTATATAGTGTTTGAAGCTGGTTGGCTGGGTGCAGATTTATATTATTTCTTTATATGGAATAATATAATTATTTTAGCATTTAATTTACTACCTATTTGGCCGCTTGATGGTGGAAAAGTATTGTTTAACGTATTATCATATCGTTTTCCTTATTTACAAGCACATGAAAAGATGATGAAATTATCATGTGTTTTTTTTAGTGTAATACTAGTGTGGCAGTTACTTTGGAATAGTAACAATATTATGATGTGGGTATTACTCATATTTTTAGCGGTGTCGTTATATCAAGAGTGGAAACAAAGACAGTATGCCTTTATGCGTTTTTTATTAGAACGTTATTATGGGAACAAAAGAGGAATTGAAAAGATTGCACCTATTGAAGTACAATCCGAAGATCATTTATATAAGATATTCACAAAATTTCGTAGAGGGTATAAGCACTCTATTATCGTCCATGGAAAATATAAAGAACATTACACATTGGATGAAAATGAATTACTCTATGCGTATTTTACTGAAAAACGAACAACTTCATCTGTTGAAGAATTGATCGGTTAGTGTTGACGATAGCACTAACCTTTTATTATTGTAAAAGCAAAGAAGATTATAAAGTGAGGAAAGAATTTTGAAAACGTTATATATGAACTATGCAGGATCGGAAAAACGCGTTGCAATTGAAGAGAAGAAAAAAATTGTTGAGTTTTTATGGAAACGAAATGAAGAACAAGAGATTGTTGGGCATATTTATGTTGGACGTATCGTAAGAACGATTGCTGGAATGAACGCAGCTTTTGTAAACATCGGTTTAGAAAAACATGCGTACCTTTCATACGATGATGTACCATCTTCTTATCGTATACATGAAGGGCAAGCAGTACTTGTGCAAGTTGTGAAAGAGGCAATTGATACGAAAGGACCGAAATTGACGGCGAACATAGAATTTACCGGGAAATATGTCGTTTATATGCCATATGATGAAATGCGTGCGGTTTCTCGGAAAATAAAAAACAATAAAAGAAGGCAACAGCTACTCCAAATTGAGGTAGAAGGGACAGGAGGTTATATTTTCCGCTCTGCTTCTGAAAAAGGAGAAATTGAAGAAATACAAGCTGAAATGCAAAGATTACAGCAGTTATATGAAGAGCTAAAAAGAAAAGAGGGCCAAGGAAAGGCACCGTTACTACTTCATCGACCAGCGACCTTTTTAGATCGTGTATTCCAAGAGAATCCGATTGAAACGATTGAAAAAGTAGTTGTAGATACAAGAAGTATAGTAAAAGAATTAGAAGAAAAGATCGGAAAAGAAAAAGTAACTTTTTATAATGAAAAATCTTCAATGTTTAACCATTTTGGAATAGAGCGTGAGATCGAGAAAGCACTTCAAAAAATTGTGTGGCTCCCGAATGGTGCTTATTTAATTGTGGAACAAATGGAGACGATGACTGTAATTGATGTGAATACGGGTAAGTTTACTGGAAAACAGAATTTACAAGATACAGTCCTTCGTACAAATGAAGTGGCAGCTGAAGAGATTGCACGTCAATTAAGACTGCGTGATATCGGTGGTATGATATTAATTGATTTTATTAATATGAAAAGAAGAGAAGATAAAGAAAAGGTAAGAGAATGTCTGATGGCTGCTATGCAAAATGATCGCACATATACAAGGGTGCTCGGTTTTACAGAGTTAGGGATTTTGGAGATGACACGTAAACGTAAGAAACATTCTTTACGCGACGTATTACTAGAAGAGTGTGTACCGTGCAAAGCGACGGGGTATGTGATGTCATATGAAACAATTGCGTATGAGTTAGAGAGAGAGCTAATTACATATGGCAATATAGAGGATGAGGCAGTATTAATCGCGGCACCTAAAGAATTACAAAAACAATTCTTGCAAAAAGAATTACACAAAAATATTCCATTTGAAATTTATTTCAAAGATGATATGATCGAAAAGTATGCTATTATTCGTTTTGGAAGTAAAACAGAAATTGTAGAACGGAAAAAATAGTTAGCAGAACATTTATTGACAACCGTCTATGATTCATGATAACATCTTTATGTTATAGTTTATAGCACCTAAACGGCTATATGCTACAACCGCACAAGACAGGTTCCCTAAAGACATTTATGTCTACCTCGTTTTTGGCGAGTCTTAGTAATTAAGAGGAGGTGCAAGTATGTACGCAATTATCGAAACAGGTGGAAAACAAATTAAAGTTGAAGCTGGTCAAGCAATCTACATTGAAAAATTAGATGTTGAAGCTGGTGAAACTGTTACTTTTGACAAAGTTCTTTTCGTTGGTGGCGAAAACGTTAAAGTTGGTAGCCCAGTTGTAGAAGGTGCAACAGTTACTGCGAAAGTTGAAAAACAAGGTCGCGCTAAGAAAATCATCGTTTTCAAATACAAAGCGAAAAAGAACAATCGTAAGAAACAAGGTCATCGTCAACCTTACACTAAGCTAGTTGTTGAAGCTATCAACGCTTAATCCAGGTTAACATGATTAAAATTACGATAAGTCGCACGAAATTAGGAAGTATCCAATCATTTAAAATGACTGGACATGCCAATTATGCGCCACATGGACAAGACCTTGTCTGTGCAGCAACTACAGCGGTTGTGTTTGGTTCTATAAATGCAGTGGAAGAACTTTGTAATGTGCAGGCAACTATTGAACTCGGAAGTGATGGCGGATTCTTAACGTATGAATTGCCTAATGATTTAGACGTTCATGCAGCAGAAAAAGCACAAACGCTTTTAGAAGGATTGGTTGTTTCGCTTAAGACGATCGAACTTGATTACGGAAAGTATATCCGTTTAATAGAAAAAGTGCAGGAGGTGTAACGTATGTTAAGATTAGATCTTCAGTTTTTCGCATCTAAGAAAGGTGTAGGTAGTACAAAGAACGGTCGTGACTCTCAGTCAAAACGTCTTGGTGCTAAACGCGCAGATGGTCAAACGGTTTCAGGTGGTTCAATTCTTTACCGTCAACGCGGTACAAAAATTTATCCAGGTGTTAACGTTGGTCGTGGTGGCGATGACACTTTATACGCGAAAGTTGACGGCGTAGTACGCTTTGAGCGTCTTGGCCGTGACCGCAAACAAGTGAGCGTATATCCTGTTGCTCAAGAAGCATAAGAACTCACGGAAAACTCTAACCTGAGTGCAGGTTAGAGTTTTTCTATATTAAGGGGTATCTAAATGAATGAAAAATGGACAATTATAGATGCATTGCGTCATTCAAGACATGATTGGCTCAATCGTATGCAGATGGTGAAAGGAAACCTTTCCCTTGGAAAAGTGGAAGAGATTCATAGTCTCATCGATCGTTTTGTCCAAGAAGCGAGACAAGAATCCAATCTGATAGGGCTATCAATGCCTTTATTTTCAGAGTGGATTTTAACATATAATTGGAAACAGCAGCCGTGCTTATTGGAGTACGAAGTATTAGGGAAATTACATAACTTATCTCACTTAGATGAGACTGTATGTATATGGACGAATCAATTTTTCTCAATACTTCAGCATAGTTTAGACGTATATGTTGAAAATTATGTTTGTATCACAATTGAATGTGACGCGGAGAATGCTCGTTTCTTTTTTGATTTTCGTGGTAAGCTAACGAGTGTAGAAGAACTACAGAATTGGCTTGCGAACCAAAACAATAAATGGTATTCCATTTCTTATACAGTACGAGACGAAGAAGTCTCAGTTATATTACAACCAATCGAAAAAAGTGTGGTGAAATAATGTTTGTAGATCAGGTCAAGATATATGTAAAAGGCGGCGACGGTGGTAACGGAATGGTTGCGTATCGTCGTGAGAAGTATGTACCTAAAGGTGGCCCAGCAGGTGGCGACGGTGGTAAAGGTGCAGATGTTGTTTTTGTTGTTGAGGAAGGGTTACGTACATTAATGGACTTCCGCTACCAACGTCATTTCAAAGCTGATCGTGGTCAGCATGGAATGAGTAAAGGTCAGCACGGTCGTAAATCTGAAGATTTAATCGTAAAGGTTCCACCGGGAACAATAGTAAAAGATGAAAAAACAGGTGAAATTCTTGCCGATTTAGTAACGCATGAACAAACAGCTGTAATCGCAAAGGGTGGCCGCGGTGGTCGTGGTAACTCACGTTTCGCAACACCGACGAACCCAGCGCCAGAAATCGCTGAGAACGGTGAACCAGGTCAAGAACGTGATGTCACGTTAGAACTTAAAGTGCTAGCAGATGTTGGACTTGTTGGATTCCCAAGTGTAGGTAAATCTACATTATTATCTGTTGTATCATCAGCGCGTCCGAAAATTGCAGAGTATCACTTTACAACAATCGTTCCAAATCTTGGTGTTGTTGAAACTGGTGATAACCGCAGCTTCGTTATGGCTGACCTTCCTGGACTAATTGAAGGCGCACATGCCGGCGTCGGACTTGGACACCAATTCTTACGTCATATTGAGCGTACACGTGTAATCGTGCACGTTATCGATATGTCTGGTTTAGAAGGCCGTGAGCCATATGAAGATTATGTAACAATCAATAGTGAACTAAAAGAATACAATATGCGTTTAACTGAGCGTCCACAAGTTGTTGTTGCAAACAAAATGGATATGCCAGGTGCAGAAGAAAACTTACAAGCATTTAAAGAAAAATTGGGAGACGAAGTGAAAATTTTCCCAATCTCAGCTATAACGAAACAAGGTGTTCGTGACTTACTATTTGAAGTAGCGAACTTATTAGAAACAACACCAGAATTCCCAATGTACGATGATGTAGAAGAATCTGAAGCAAGTGTAATGTACAAATTTGAATCTGAATCTAATTTTGAAATTACACGCGAAAGTGATGGCACATTTGTTATTTCTGGTTATGATATTGAGAAAACATTCAAAATGACAGACTTCTCACGTGATGAATCTGTACGCCGATTTGCTCGTCAAATGCGTGGAATGGGTATTGATGAAGCCCTTCGTGCACGTGGTGCAGTAGACGGAGATATTGTAAAAATTCTTGAATATCAATTTGAATTTATCGATTAAGACTGCCGAAATATGGCAGTCTTTTTTTATTGTAAATGTCTGATTCGTATAGGAAAAAATACCCACTAATTTAATTTTCAATTTATAATAGAACAAGGAGTGGCTTTGGAAGAATTTTTTATGGGGAGAAAACGAACATGTATAAAATATTAATTGTAGAAGATGATGAAAAAATAGCGGGAATATTAGAGGAGCATTTAGAAAGGTATGGCTATCAATCGTTTAGAGCAAGTGATTTACGTCATATAAAAGATGAGTTCGTAAAAATAAATCCTCATCTCGTATTACTGGATATTAATTTACCATATTTTGATGGTTTTTATTGGTGTCGTCAAATTCGTACTGTATCGAATGCGCCGATTATTTTTGTTTCCGCAAGAACAGGGGAAATGGATCAAGTAATGGCGATCGAGAATGGTGGAGATGATTACATTACGAAGCCATTCCATTTAGATATTGTAATGGCTAAGGTGAAAAGTGCACTTCGTCGTGGCTATGGTGAGTATGCCTCTGTTGCTGAGAGTGATTGTTTAGGTGTAAATGGACTGTTGTTATTTCCGTCCCAGCACATTGTTGAGTGGCAGGGGCAACAAACGGAGCTGACAAAAAATGAATTTTACTTATTAGAATGTTTAATGAAACAAGCAAATCAATATGTAACGCGTGAAGAACTGTTAGAAGCCCTGTGGGATGAGGTAGCTTTTGTTGATGATAATACATTAACCGTAAATGTAAAACGCGTAAGGAAGAAACTAGAGGAGCTAGGCATTCAAAATGCAATTGTAACGAAACGCGGATATGGTTATGCGCTTCTTACAGAGTGGGGCGAAGGGTATGAAGGTTAAAAATTACTTCATGGACCGTTTTTCTTTACTTCTTTCTTATATTAGTAGCCTTTGTTTATTTGGGCTCGTTTTGCAGTTGCAAAGTTTTTTAGAAAAAAGATCCATTGATTGGAGTACGTGGTTATATGGGCTTTTATTAGGGACAGTTGTATTTATTGTATACCTCATTTACGATTATCGAAAACGAAGTATATTTTTAAAAAGAATCGAAAAATATGTTGCTAGCGGAAATACATTACACGACTCTTTACTTATTGATACTTCTTATACGTCAGAGCAAGAGATGGTTGTTGAATCGTTTACGCTATTAAGACAGCAATATATGAATGAAGTTCATAAACAACATGCGAAAGAACAACAGCAAATGATATTTATGAACCAATGGATTCATCAAATGAAAACACCAGTATCGGTTATAGAATTGCTATTACAAAAGTTTGGTAAAGAGCATCGTGAAGCAAGAGCAACAGTTGAAAGTATTCGCGAAGAAAATAATCGTATACTGAATGGTTTAGATTTAGCGTTACATATGGCAAGGTTAGAGCAATTTGCGAAAGATTATAAAGTAGAAGTAGTAAATGTGATAGATATCATCAGGGGTATTATTAATGAAAATCGAAAATCTTTCATTCAATCGTCGGTATTTCCGAAAGTAATGTTTGATGAAGATACTTGTATGGTTGCATCTGATAGAAAATGGCTCAGTATTGCTATAGGGCAAATTGTTGTAAATGCAATTAAGTATACGAAAATTTCAGAAGCAGAGAAAAAGGAAATTCAATTTCAAATTGAAGAGAAAGATCAAAAGGTGTTACTACATATTAAGGACAATGGAATTGGTATTCCAAAGCAAGATGTAAAGCGTATATTTGATCCATTCTTTACGGGAATAAATGGCCGTAAAACGAGAGAAGCGACTGGAATGGGTTTATATATTACGAAGGAAATTTGCGATAATTTACATCATGGAATGTATGTGCAATCGGCTGAAGGGGAAGGGACAACATTCACGTTCCAATTTGCAAAAGATGAAGAATATCATACATTAATGAGAAAAATGACAAAACTGTAAGATAACAAAACGTTTTGTAAGGGAAATCACTCGTTTCTTTTTCTTATTTTTCTTATAGTAAATGTAAGAAGAAAACACATAGGGGGATTAGAAATGAGTGTTCTTGAAGTAAAAGGATTAACAAAGGTGTACCAATCAAAAGGTTCAGTAGCGACGACTGCTTTAAATGATATAAATTTTAAAATAGAAGAAGGCGAATTTGTAGGGATTATGGGTCCTTCAGGAAGCGGGAAAACAACGCTTTTAAATTTATTAGCAACAATTGATAAGCAAACTTCAGGTCATGTGCTTGTAAATGGCGAAGAAATTAATCAAATGCGTGCTGCAAAATTAGCAGAGTTTCGCCGTACACATTTAGGGTTCATTTTCCAAGATTTTAACTTACTTGATACGTTATCGATTAAAGAGAATATCATTTTACCACTTGTAATGGCGAAGAAATCTGTAAATGAAATCGATGCAAAAGTGCTTGAGATTGCAAAGTTCTTAAATATCGAAGAAATATTAAATAAAAAAGTATATGAAGTATCAGGCGGACAGCAACAACGTGCAGCAGCTGCGAGAGCAATCATTCATGAACCGACGTTAATTTTAGCGGATGAGCCAACTGGAAACTTAGATTCAAAGTCAGCAAAATCATTAATGAGCGCGTTGCAAGATTTACATGAACAAAAGAAAGTGACAATTGCAATGGTAACGCATGATCCAGTAGCGGCGAGTTATTGCGAACGTATTCTTTTCATTCGCGACGGAGAAATTTTTTCAGAAATACATAAAGGAAGAACGAAACAAGCCTTTTTCCAAGAAATTCTGGACGTACTTGCGATGCTAGGAGGGGAATATCATGAACTTTCGCCAGCTCGCGCTTAATAACGTAAAAGGAAATTGGCGTAATTATAAAGCTTTCCTTATTAGTAGCTGTTTATCGATTGTCGTATTTTTCATGTATGCTTCCTTTATTTATCATCCAGATGTCGTAAGTGGTAATATTAGTATGAGAGAGATGATCTTAAAAGGGCTAGAATCGATGAATTATATTGTAGTCATCTTCTCAGCACTCTTTATTTTATATGCAAATTCAACATTTTTACGAGCAAGAAAAAAAGAGTTTGGTCTATTAACATTAATAGGCGGAACAAAATCTCAACTTGGCCGAATGATTATATTAGAACAGCTTATGTTAGGTAGCATTGCAATTGTAGTAGGTATTGGGCTTGGCATGCTTTGTTCAAAATTATTTTTCCAAGCATTAAGCGTAATATTGAAAATAGATAAAACACTTCCACTCGTATGGAATAGTAAAGCAATTCTTATTACAGCAGGTATATACTTTATTCTATTTTTAATCCTATCATTGTTTAGTGTTTGGACAGTAGGGCGCTTGCAAATTATTGATTTATTAAGAGAAGCAAGAAAACAAAAAGTAGAACCTTTTGCATTTACATCGTTATGTGTAGTTGGTATAGGATGTATTATTGTTGCATATGTACTTAGCTTCCAAGTGACATTTATGAATTTTATCATACTGTTTTTACCGATTGTAGGGCTGACGATAGGCGGAACTTATTTACTGTTTACACAAGGTAGTACAGTCGTATTAAAAGCATTGCAAAAAAGAAAAAGATCTTTTTATACATATCCAAATATGTTCGTACTTAGCAATCTTATTTATAAAATGAAAGATAATGCTCGTTTTCTATTTGTAATTTCTATCATTACGGCCGTTGTATCTTCAGCAGTTGGTACACTGTACGTATTTTTTGAGGATATGAGTTATAAGGCAGTAACTAGTACCCCGCATGCTATTTCGTATGAGGAAAAGGGAATAAATACGCATAATGTCATCAAAGAAGGAAAGGCAAAAGAATTAATAAAAAAACACGGATTTGAAGAAGCGCGAGAAGTAATGTACGTAAAACTTCCTGGAACTCAAAAAATCACGATGTTTAACAGTGAACATGAAGTACCGATGGCGATTGTTTCAGAAAAAGAATATAATGCTGAAGTACGTAAACAAAAGAGAGAACAAGTTAGAGAAGTTCATAATGCACCAGGTAGTGCAACGATGGTCGTAATGGATATGGCGAACGATATGATGAAGATAGATCGTACGAAACCGTATGAAATTAAAATTAACGGACAAACGCAGTCTGTTCAATTAAATGAGCCAACTCCATTTTCTGTTTTTAATGATAGTGAATATCTCATTGTGAATGATCAAGATTTTGAGAAATACGCAAAGCTCGTACCAGATGAAGAAAAGACGAAATATTACGGTTATTATATAGAAGACTGGAAAAGTACGGAAGACCTTGTGTTAGATTTGAAAAAGGAAATTGCACCAGATAAGCAAGGGGAATTAAATAACTCGGTGCTCGCCTATAAAAATATAAGGGAATCAGGAGCAATTACGATGTTTATCGGTTTCTTCGTAGCTGTACTGTTCTTCTTCTTCGCTTGTAGTATGACATACTTTAAATGGTTTAACGATAAAGAACAAGATCGTATTCAATTTAAATCGTTAAAGAGAATCGGTATGACAGATAAAGAAATTCGTAAAATTGCGATTCGACAAATGGGCGTTATCTTCTTTATCCCAATTTTGATCGGTGCAATTCATAGTGGATTTGCTCTTCATACGTTAGGGAAAATGCTTTATATTGATTTATGGAAATCAGGTGCGATTGTAATTGGAGCATACATTGTAGCTTCTGCGATTTACTTTATGATCGCGCAAAGGGGATATTTGAAACACGTGCAAAGCTAGAGAAACCTCTAGCTTTTTGCCTATGTAGTAAGTTATAGGGGGACGATAGATGAACATTCGGCAACTAGCGCTGCAAAATATAAAAGGAAATTGGCGTAATTATAAAGTGTTTTTCTTAAGTAGTTGTTTTGCGATATTTGCGTCTTTTGCATACATGTCTGTCATTGTACATCCGTATATGCAAGAGACGATGTGGTATCAAAACGTACGCTGGGGACTTATCATATGTAATGTTATAATTATTTCTTTTTTCGTCATATTTATTTTGTACGCTACTTCTATTTTCATAGAGGCACGTAAGAAAGAATTAGGATTATATATGTTAATGGGAGCAACGAAATCTAACGTAATAGGAGTGATTATGACCGAGCAAATATTGATCGGGGTATTTGCTAATATTTTCGGTATTGGGCTTGGTATAATCTTTTTAAAGCTCTTTTTCATGGTGTTTAGTATGTTACTGGGGCTTCCGAAAGAACTCCCTGTCATATTTGATGTGAGAGCAATTGGGGGAACGTTTATTACGTATATGTTCGTATTTGTTGTTTTATCTTTTATAAGTGCTTTACGAATATGGAATATAAAAATCATTCGGTTATTGAAAGAATTTCGAGCAGATAAAAAAGAGAAGAAAACATCAATGTGGCTTTGTATATTCGGCTTTATTTGTTTAGGGATAGGATATGCGTTAGCGTTACAAGCGACGGTGACAACGATAGCATTCTATTTTTTCCCTGTGTCTATACTTGTCTTTTTCGGAACGTATTTTTCTTTTACACACGGCACTGCTCAAATATTAGAAATGATAAAACGAAATAAAAAGATTATGTATACATACCCGTATTTATTTATAGTGAATCAATTGTCACATCGAATGAAGGAAAATGGTCGTTTTTTCTTTCTAATGTCAATGGCAACGACGTTTGTAGTTACGGCAACAGGTACGGTATTTTTATATTTTTCTGGTATGCAAGATATGTGGCGGGGCGGGGGAGTACACTCATTTTCTTACATAGAAAAAGGTACTTCTTCTCATGAAGTCTTTGCGGAAGGTGCGGTTGAACAATTATTGCATCAATATGGGTATAATGATTTTCAAACTATGAGTTTTGTTGGAGTGTATGCATCTTTTCAGTCCAATAAGGGAGAAACAGAAGTAGCGCCGCTCATTAAAGAAAGTGAATACAATCAAGAGGCAAGAAAACAAAAACAGAAAACGTATCATCCTAAAAAAGGAACAGTTACACTCGTTTATTATAGTAAATACAATCATCCGTATATGTATGATCAAAAAGAGATTCAATTGCAAGTAATGAATCAACCATATCAATTCGTATTTAACGGTCAGAAAGAAGGGGTTCAATTTAACCATCATCCTTCGTACATTAATGGTCTGTTCTTCGTTATGAATGATGAAGATTTTGACAGTATAGCAAATCAGGTTCCTGATTCTGAAAAAATGATATATAGAGGCTACACATTACCAAATATCGAAAAGACGAAGAAATTAAATGAAGATTTACGGAAACATATGAAACAAGATAATAATGCATTTCGAAGCAATATGGAGTTATATGTAAATATGAAAGAAGGCGGCGATATTACTCTATTTTTAGGCTCATTTATTAGTATATTATTCTTTCTTACTTCATGTAGCATCGTATATTTTAAATGGTTTCATAACATTTCATCGGATCGTAAAGGGTACGGGGTGCTCTCTAAGCTTGGAATGACGAAAGAAGAAGTGTGGAAAATTTCCCGTTGGCAATTGTGTATGCTATTTTTTGCGCCAATTATAGTAGGAAGTATGCATAGTGCAGTTGCGCTATATACGTTTCATAATACGATCTTTATGGATGGTTCATTAAGAAAAGTAGGCTTGTTTATTCTGTGTTATATCGCTGCATGCATCGTTTATTTCTTTTTCGCTCAAAGAGAATATAGGAAACATTTAGACTAGCAAACGCTAGTCTTTTTTAAATATTCGAAATTTAAATAGAAGAATATAAAAAAGTATGGTATAACAGTAAGAAAACGAAAAAGAGGGGAAAAGACGATGATTCGAGTAGGATATTTAGGACCGGAAGCAACATTTACAAATATGGCGGTGAGTCGTTTTTTTCCGGAAGCAGAGCATGTACCGTATCGCACGATTCCAGACTGTATTGATGCAGCTGCAAATGGAAATGTAGACTTCGCAGTTGTACCGTTAGAAAATGCCATAGAAGGTTCAGTGAATATAACGGTTGATTATCTTGTACATGAGCAGCCGCTCTCCATTGTAGGAGAAATTACAGTACCAATTCAGCAGCATTTACTTGTACATCCGCAGTATGCAGAAGTGTGGGATGAAGTATATGCGGTGCATTCTCATCCGCATGCCATTGCACAGTGCCACAAGTTTTTAAATGAAGAATTAAAAGGAGTAACTGTTCGAGATATGACATCAACAAGTGCTGCTGCGCAATATGTGAAAGAACATCCTGAAGAAAAAATCGCTGCCATTGCAAATGAAGCGGCCGCAGAAAAATACGGTTTAACAATTGTAAGGCGTGATATTCATACGCACAAAAACAATCATACACGCTTCCTAGTGCTCCATAAGAAAAAGAAAACCATACTCCCAAATAACGGAGAAAACCGCGGAGAGAAAACGACGCTTATGATAACGTTACCTGCTGATTATGCAGGGGCACTATATCAAGTGTTATCAGCTTTCGCATGGAGAAAATTAAATCTATCAAAAATCGAATCGCGTCCGATGAAAACAGGACTAGGAAATTACTTTTTCTTAATTGATGTCGATAAAGCATACGATGATGTATTATTGCCAGGCGTAACGATGGAACTTGAAGCGCTCGGTTTTTCTGTTACTGTGCTGGGGAGTTATTCTTCTTATTGGTTGTAAGAGAGGTGGATGAACTGTCGACATTTCCCTTCTAATTGCTGGTATAATTTCATCGGATAATACATTTTGTGATAGATAAATAGAATCCCACCTATAAATGGTGGGATTCTATTTATTTTAACTTCGCAAGACGATCCTCTAACTGCCCACGCCAAATATCGGCTAGTTCTGGAACGGCAAGAATCTTTTCGATGCCATCTTTATTTTTTCTATTATGAAAATAAATTTCGTTAGAGAACAAGACAGAAACATTGCTCGGTTGACGTTCTAGTAATGTAATTTTTGAATCTTTACGTACGTTACCTTCTTGAAGAACACGGCATAGGTAGCCAGTAAATCCAGTTGCTACAATGCGCGGCAGTATGCCAGGAATACCAAGGCGTTTTGAAATTGTGCTACAAGGTACTCTCGCTTGTGTCACTTGAATGATTGCTTCACCTAGTTGATATGTATCTCCGATGCAAACATCACGCTCTAACATATTTGTTACGGTAATGTTTTCGCCAAATGTGGAAGCTGGAAGCGTAGTTTGAAATTCTTCTTCCCATAGTGCGTAATGTTCGTGTGGGTACACACAAACTGCGCGGTCAGGTCCCCCATGGTGTTTTAAATCCGCTACATCATCACCACGAAATCCATCTTTTGAGAGAAAAGCTTCTTCTGCAAGTTCTTTACATATACCAGTAATCATTTCTTTATCTTCGCTATATTTCATTTGTTTTGGTTTGCCAATGCTAAAGTGAACGAGTTCAATTCCCATGTTTGAGCCCCTTTACAATTGATTACAATATTATATCACTAAAAAAGCACAGAGAATGATAAAAACTCTGTGCTTTACATGAATTAATAAACGAGAAATCCTGCTTTATCTAGTGCCTCGCAAGCAGCATCTAACTTTTCTTTTGAATCTGCCTCAATTGTATGTAAGTGAATACCATCTGTTAGTTGCGAAAGATAGGAAGCATTCGTATTTTCAATTTTTTGTAAATATTGCTCTACATCAAAGCGATTGCTTACCATGATGGACGCTGTTAAGTCACCGTATACAGGATGCTCAACTTTTACATCTTTAATCGTAACGCCGTGGTCAACAAGCATTGTAAGTTCTTGACGTACTTCCGCTGGTTTATGTTGGCATACAATTACGCGTTCGAAAGCTTGTTGTTTCTCTTGTGGTTTTAAATATAAATACCCTTGAGCAGTCGCAATAATTGGTTCGTTTCGTGCTTTAAGCAAGGAAATATCTTGCACGATAACTTGTCTACTTACATTTGTCTTTTTCGATAGTTCATTCCCAGATAACGGTTCATTTGCAGCGAGAAGCCACTGAAGGATAAGTTGTCGTCTTTCTTCACCTAAAATCTTTTTTTGTTCATTTTGTTTCATTATGATTTAACACCTCTATAAAATTGATTTCCAATTGTGTGTAGTGCATGAATAGTAGTATCAATTTGATCTTTCGTTGTTTGTTGTCCGAAAGAGAAGCGAACATATTGTTTTGCCTCTTCATACGTTTTTCCAATTGCAAGCATTGTTTTCGAAGGTTCTTGTTTACCGACTTGGCAAGCACTTCCAGTGGAAATGGCAATACCATGGCGATTACATTCTAGCATTGTATATTGACCTTCTATTCCTTTTATTGTAACCCCAACAATATGTGGTAAACAAGAAGTAGAATGACCTTCTACTTGAATTTCTAGAGGAAGCGCTTGTAAATGTCTTAAAAAGTAGGATCGTAACTCTTTAAAACGTAAGCTCTCTTCTTGTTGATTTTTTAATATATTCTCAGCAGCTGTTAAAAAAGATGCGATGCCAGGAACGTTTACCGTACCTGGGCGAAATCCTTTTTCATGAGAAGTTCCCGGAAATATTTGTGCCCAGCGAACTTGGGGATTTATATAGCAAGCGCCAACACCCTTTGGTCCGTATATTTTATGTGCTGAAACAGAGAGACTATCAATTCCCATCTCAAAAACATTGATAGGAAGTTTACCAAATGTTTGTACACAATCTGAATGAAATAAAACGTTATATTTTTTTAAAAGTGCCCCGATCTCTGTGATGTTTTGAACGGTTCCGATTTCAGAGTTTCCATGCTGTATGCTTGCTAGAACAGTATTTTCTGTAATAGCTGTTTCTAAATCTTCTAAATGAATTAGCCCGTCTTCATCAACAGGTATTTCAGTAATGGTATACCCTTCTGATTGTAATGATTGAAAATAATTTCGAATGGATGCGTGTTCCATAGGTGTCGTAATAATGTGCTTCTTATTTCGAGCATTGAGAAGGGATTGAATCGCAAGGTAGTTGGATTCCGAGCCACCGCTTGTGAAGAATGCCCCTTGTTCCTTTCCACCAATCATTTCAGCAAATGTTTTTCGGCAAACTTGTAATAAAGAAGAGGCTGTTCCTCCAATATCATGTAAACTTTGTTCATTTCCGAAGTATTGCGATGCTGCTTTCATATATGTGTGTAATGCTTCTTCACTCATAGGTGTAGTAGCTGCATAGTCAAGATATATCATCATGTAAGTTCCTCTCCCTAGTAAGAGTTACATTTCTTGTATTTTTTAAATGGTAGTGAAAATAAGAATTATAAAAAAACTCTTGTCATTATTTTAAAACTATGTAAATATAGGTGTCAAGACAGTTGAAAAGTGTAAAGTAGGAGGCAACAATTATGCCAAGTGCAGATGTCTTAATTATTGGAAGTGGCGTTGCGGCACTTCGTGTTGCGAAAGAGATTTGTCACGAAAAGAATGTGATTATTATCACAAAGGAAAAAAATCGTAATAATAATACATATTTAGCGCAAGGTGGAATTGCCGCAGCGGTTGCTACATATGACAATCCAAATGATCATTTTGAAGATACGTTAGTAGCAGGATGTCATTATAACAATGAAGATGTGGTCCGTTATTTAGTCGAGGAAGGACCGAAAGAAATGAATAATCTCATTGAAAATGGAATGAAATTTGATGGAGATGAAACGGGTCCTCATCTTGGAAAAGAAGGCGCACATCGAAAGCGTCGTATTTTACATGCAGGTGGCGATGCAACAGGAAAGAATTTATTAGAGCATTTCATTCAAGAAGTAGCTCCGCACGTTACGGTAGTGGAACAGGAAATGGTGCTCGATTTTATTATAGAAAATGATAAATGTGTTGGAGTTTTAACAAGAACTAGTGAAGGGAAGTTGAAGCGTTACGTTGCAGAGTATACGGTGTTAGCAACAGGTGGGATTGGCGGTTTATACGCCTTTACTTCTAACGATAAGACAATTACGGGTGATGGACTTGCGATGGTGTACCGCGCAGGCGGGGAGCTCGTAGATTTAGAGTTTGTACAGTTTCATCCAACAATGTTATACGCGAACGGGCGATGCTGCGGCCTCGTCTCTGAAGCTGTCCGTGGTGAAGGAGCTGTCCTTATGAATGGAAAAGGGCAGCGTTTTATGATGAATATACACCCTGATCACGATCTCGCACCACGTGATGTAGTAGCAAGAGCGATTCATGAGCAGCTTTTGGCGGGTGAACAAGTGTATGTAAATATCGAGTCTATTCAAAATTTCGAAGGACGTTTTCCGACTGTATCATCATTGTGTGAAAAGAATGGTGTCGATATAAATGAAAAACGCATTCCAGTCGTACCCGGTGCTCATTTTCATATGGGCGGCGTGAAAACGAACTGTGATGGGGAGACGTCCATTCCAAATTTATATGCGGTTGGTGAAGTAGCTTGTAATGGTGTTCATGGAGCAAATAGATTAGCAAGTAATTCATTATTAGAAGGTCTTGTGTTTGGAAAAAGAATAGGACAACATATTTTAACGAAAGCGACAAAAGAAAGCTGGAACAACGTGGCTGGGAAGGAAAAGAAGTTTATCGTTCTGAATCATTTGCCGGCGAAAGAAGAAATACAAGAATGCATGATGAAATATGTTGGGATTGTGCGAACAGAGAAAAGTTTATCTTATGCAAAGAGATGGCTTAGTAAGTACGGTGTTCGAAATATGATATTACAACATGATGTTCTTACAAATGAAGAGATAACGCTTATTAATATGTTAACAGCCTGTGAGCTTATAGTCGTGTCAGCTTTGCAAAGGGAAGAAAGTATTGGTGGCCATTATCGAAGTGACTATCCAGATAGAAATAGCGTAAAAAAAGAGATCGTTCGAGTGAAAAGAAAACTACAACTTGTGTGATGAAGGGAAGAGGGGCTCTATGAACACGATAAAAGTGAAAGAAGCATTAAATCGATTTTTTCTAGAAGATATAGGAGAAAGAGATGTAACATCTCAGCTTATTTTTCCAGACAATGTACTTTCAAAAGGAACGTTTCTTGCGAAGGATACAGGTGTCTTTGCGGGGCGTTTAGTAATTGAAGAAGGATTTAAATTAATTGATGAAAGAATTGAAGTGGAGCTTCATAAAAAAGATGGAGATTTTGTAGAAAAGGGCGAAATAATAGCAACTGCGCAAGGACCAATTGCTTCGTTATTGACGGCAGAGCGCGTTATATTAAACGTTATCCAGCGTATGAGCGGGATAGCTACGATGACACATAAAGCTGTTCTTGCTTTAGATAGCGGCCATACACGTATTTGCGATACGCGAAAAACGATGCCAGGGCTACGCATGTTTGATAAGTATGCAGTCGTGTGCGGAGGTGGATTTAATCACCGTTTCGGTTTATATGACGGTGTCATGATTAAAGACAATCATATTGCTTTTGCTGGTTCTATTACGAAAGCTGTTACATCGGTGAAAGAAAAATTAGGACATATGGTGAAAGTAGAAGTGGAAACAGAAACGGAGGAGCAAGTGAGAGAGGCTGTAGCTGCTGGTGCAGATATTATTATGTTTGATAACCGTACGCCAGATGAGATCCGGGAGTTTTCAAAGATTGTACCAAGTGCCATCGTTACGGAAGCATCAGGAGGCATTACAATTGAAGATTTATCGAAATATGGAAAAACAGGGGTCGATTATATTTCACTTGGAGCGTTAACACATTCAGTGAAAGCACTTGATATTAGTTTCAATATTGAGGCGTAAGGAAAGTGGCTTAGAGGGGGGAGAAAGGAATATGAGTATTTTAGAAAAAGTGCAACCGATTGAAACGATGTTACCAGAGCGTTATTACACGATGACAACAGAAGAAATGGAAAAGCGTGTTCGTGAAATTAAAGCAAAAATGGGGAAAACACTATTTATTCCAGGACATCATTACCAAAAAGATGAAGTGGTACAATTTTCTGATGCAGCAGGAGATTCACTTCAGCTTGCACAAGTTGCAGCGAGCAATAAAGAAGCGAAATATATTGTATTTTGCGGTGTACACTTTATGGCAGAAACAGCAGATATGTTAACGACAGATGATCAAATCGTTATTTTGCCAGATATGCGTGCAGGTTGTTCGATGGCAGATATGGCAGATATTGAACAAACAGAAAGGGCATGGAAAGAGCTCGCAAAATTATTTGGAGATACGATGATTCCGTTAACATATGTTAACTCTACAGCTGCAATTAAAGCGTTTTGTGGTCGTAATGGCGGAGCAACAGTAACTTCTTCTAATGCAAAACAAATGGTGTCTTGGGCGTTTACACAAAAAGAGCGTCTTGTCTTTTTACCGGATCAACATTTAGGAAGAAATACAGCATACGATTTAGGTATCCCATTAGATAAAATGGCAGTATGGGACCCACATACAGATTCATTAGAGTACGATGGAGATATAGAAGGAATTCAAGTGATTTTATGGAAAGGGCATTGTTCGGTTCATCAAAACTTTACAGTGAAAAACATTGAGAATGTACGGAAGAATCATCCGGATATGAATATTATTGTACATCCAGAATGTTGTTATGAGGTTGTTGATGCTTCGGATTACGCAGGATCAACGAAATATATTATTGATATGATTGAGGCAGCGCTACCTGGAAGTAAATGGGCAATTGGTACAGAGATGAATTTAGTGAACCGAATTATTCAGCAACATCCAGATAAAGAGATTGTTTCACTTAATCCATTTATGTGTCCGTGTTTAACGATGAACCGAATTGATCTGCCGCACTTATTATGGGTGCTTGAAACGGTAGAAAGAGGAGAAGAAATTAACGTTATTAGCGTAGATAAACAAGTGACTGAAGAAGCGGTTCTTGCATTAAATCGTATGTTAGAGCGTGTGTAAAGCAACGGTATTTCTGTTGCTTTTTTTCATGCATATAATCATAACGAGAACAAAATGGGCATACATTGTTTTGAAGAAATCATTGCGATTTTCTTATGCTTATTCCACTTCTAATGATATTGAAAATCGAAGAAGTGATACAAGTGAAAAGAAGTTAGCGTTATTTAGAAAGGGTTACTTCATGAGATTTGTTACTTATAGATAAGTTATACAGGAGGGGGAAAATTTGAAAATTCATATCGTGCAAAAAGGGGATACCCTTTGGAAAATTGCGAAAAAGTACGGAGTAGATTTTGATACGTTGAAAAATACAAATACACAACTTAGTAATCCAGATTTAATCATGCCAGGTATGAAAATTAAAGTACCATCAAACAGCGTTCACGTGAAACAACATGCTGGAGCAGGTTCATCACCTCCAAAACAATACGTAAAAGAAGTACAACAAAAAGAATTTGCAGCAACGCCAACTCCGCTTGGAATAGAGGATGAGGAAGAAGTTACGTATCAATCAGCGCCAATTACACAGCAACCTGCTATGCAACAAACACAAAAAGAAGTGCAAGTAAAACCACAGAAGGAAATGCAAGTGAAACCACAAAAAGAAGTACAGGTAAAACCGCAGAAGGAAATGCAAGTGAAACCACAAAAAGAAGTACAGGTAAAACCACAGAAGGAAATGCAAGTGAAACCGCAAAAAGAAGTACAAAAAGAAAAGCCAATTCAAATGGAAAAACCAGTTGAAAAACCGTCTGTTATTCAAAAACCAACTGTTATAGAAAAACAAAAACCAGCAGAAAAAGAAAACACAAAGTTTTCGGTAAATGTATTACCACAGCCGCCGCAACCACCAATAAAAGCAAAAAAAGAATATAAAATTTCAGATGTAATTAAAAAAGGAAGCGAGTTAATTGCTCCTCAAATTACTAAAATGAAACCTAATAACATCATTTCTCCGCAAACGAAAAAAGATAACATAGTGTCACCACAAGTGAAGAAAGAGAACGTAGGAAATATAGTATCACCGCAAGTGAAGAAAGAAAATATAGGAAATATAATATCACCGCAAGTAAAGAAAGAGAATGTAGGAAACATAGTATCACCACAAGTAAAGAAAGAAAATGTAGGAAACATAGTATCACCACAAGTAAAGAAAGAAAATGTAGGAAATATAGTGTCACCAAATGTATCGAAAGAGAATGTAGTCATTCCGCAAGTAATACCGCCAAATATTCAAGTACCAAACATCATGCCAATGTTGGATAACAATCAGCCACCAAATATCATGCCAATGTTGGATAATAATCAACCACCAAATATGATGCCAATCATGGATAATAAACAAATACCAAAGATCATGCCAATGATGGATAATAATCAACTACCAAATATGATGCCAATAATGGATAACAATCAAATGCCAAATATGATGCCAATCATGGATAATAATCAAATGCCAAATATGATGCCGATAATGGATAATAATCAAATGCCAAATATGATGCCGATAATGGATAATAATCAACCGCCTAATATGATGCCATATCAAATGCCATACCAACAGCCTATGATGCCGCCTAATCCGTATTATCAACAACAAAATCCATATCAAATGCCATATCAGCAAGGAGCACCGTTTGGACCGCAATATACGTCTATGCCAAATCCAAATATGATGCCAATGGATAATAATATGCCACCGCTCGTGCAAGGAGAGGAAGATTGTGGATGCGGAGGAGAGAGTAGGCTATATAGTCCGCAACCTGGAGGGCCACAATACGCGAATCCTTTATATTATCAACCAACTCAATCGGCATATGCGCCACAGCCAGGAACGATGTATTATCAACCAGATCCACCAAATGTATTTGGGGAGCCAGTTTCAGAAGAAGAGGACGAAGAGGAAGTTTAAAAAGGCGGGATTATTCCCGCCTTTTTTGTATGTAGAGTCGTTCTGAAAATGGAAGATTTACATCAAATGTTAGAAAATCCCCAGTGAAATATTAACAGTGTAAAAACCTTCTCTGTTACTCATCATAAGAGGGAGCTTTTCAGAAGAGAAGTTCATTCTAACAGAGGGGGTTTTTGTATTGAATACGAAAGTAAAAGTGATTGCTGCTTCTTTGTTAGTTACCAGTGCATTAGCTGCATGTGGTACACCAAAAGATAACAATGCAATGGATGGACGTAACTACAATTACGAGCGTACATCTTATAATGATACACACCAGTACCGTGATAATGTAACGCGTAACGATCGTTATACAGATTATGTAACATATAGAAATGGTCGTAACGATACAGGGTATAACAATTATTACCGCGATGTAAATTACAACGGTCAAATTGCTAACCCGCATCCAACACGTAATATTACAATGAACAATTCATACATTAACAATGATGGTAAAACAGCAGAAAAAATAACAAATCGTGTAAAGCGTATGAATAACGTAGACCGCGTGTCTACAGTTGTATATGGAAACGATGTGGCGATTGCGGTAAAACCGCGTAATCCAGTATCGAATGAAACGGCACTTGCAAACGAAGTTCGTCAAGCCGTTGCAAATGAAGTTGGAAACAGAAATGTATATGTTTCTGTAAGAAATGACATGTTTACTCGTGTCGATGCAATGAGTACACGCCTACGTAATGGTACAGTTACAAACGATTTTAATCGTGATATAGGGAATATGTTCCGAGACATTCGTTACGGTTTAACTGGTACTATGCGATAGCAAAACAAAAGAGGAAGGGGTAGCCCTTCCTCTTTATTCATCGTTGTCTTGTAAACGACGTTTTTTAATGAAATAACTAATGGAATAAGAAATTAAAAAGCATATGAAGAAAATACTACCTGTTAAAATAGCTTGGAAAAAAGGTCTCTCTGGACTGAAAAGGATATAAATAATAGCTATAATAATTCCAACAATAAGAGAACGTAAGACAAGCTTGTAATAAGGAGTTAAGTTTATTTCCTTTTCACCTTCTTCTACATCGATTGAAACACTTAACTGTAAATAAGCAAGTAAAATACTTGTAAGCATAAATAATAGCCATAATGGAGATTTCGTAATTTGATCCATTCCTTCAGTGAATCCGATATAGCTTAAAATGCCAATTATACCAAGCGATTGAAAAAGAAAGGCAATACGTACGTTTTTTAATGTTTTCAGAATGAGACGTTCATCCTTTATTTTTTTCACAATATCCATCTCCTGTTTATTATGATTTCGCTGTTATATTAATTGTAACATATATATTGCATTTATCAATTTATAATTTACATAAATTCCGTTTGGGTAAAAGAGGAAATAAAATATTTTTATAAACATGTTGCACTTATACTTTATTAATGTTATATTAGCAAAGCGATGAGCTAATTTACGTAAGACGAGAGATATGCTTAAGTGCTAAACACGCGAATGTGGTCGCCTGGTCTCTCGCCGTAAACGCATCAAGACGCCTGCTTTGCAGGCGTCTTTCATTTTATATAAAAACAAATGCTAATGCAGATAAAGATAAAACTTTATCTGTATTTTTTTATTTTCGAGAGAAATGTAATACGGTCATTTATATGGATAAAACCCCCATTTCCGGAAAAACTACTAATGAAAGTTTGATCTTGCCTAAAAGAGGTGAACGGAAATGAAATGGATACTGATTGCGATGCAAGCTTTCGTTATGATGTTTTGTTTCGTTTATGAAACGAATGTGAAGGCGGAAGGGCCAGTACCAGAAGTAACAGAAAAAGAGCCTGAAGTTACAATTTTATTAGAGCGAATGTATGTTGATGGAGAAGTAAGTGAGGAAATCTTTACAGAAAAAGTAGCGGACTTAGAAAAGTTTTTACAGCAATATAAAGAATGGCAGCTCGTTGATCGTGATGATGTGCAAATCGTATTACAAAAGAAAGTTGATGATATTTCTCCATTATTAAAGACGAGCGGTTATTTCGGTGTTTCAGAGGAAGGGATATTACAAATTTTCAAAGGTGTACCGAAAAGTGATAATGCGATTCATTCCTTCTTTCAAATTGATATGAAAAAGCTTGAGAGTTATGAGCGTGCGAAATTGAAGCGTGGTATTCGCATTAAATCAAAAGAAGGTTTTGTGAAGACGATTGAAAAAATGAAGCAATACGCAGTGCAAAGTAAGAAAAAAAGCAGCTCGTGGTGAGCTGCTTTTTTTCTTACTTGTTTTTATCTAAAATTTGTTTTGCGATTTCATCGATTAACATATCTTTTCCGATTGGATTGAAAGCTTTTGTATTGAAGATTTCATTCGATACTTCATATACGTGATTGTTTTTAACTGCTTTATTGTCCTTCCAAACGGCACTGTTTTTATAGTCTTCGTAAACTTTATCAGCTTCGCCGCCAAAGTTTACAATAAACATTTGGTCAGGCTGGAATGCAACAAGACCTTCTAGCGATACTTGTGCCATCGTTTGTTTTAAATCTGTACCTTTTGTTGCTGGAAGTTTTAAGTCATTAAAGATGATGTCACCGTATCCGAAGCTACCGTATACACGGAAGTTTTGTGGTGTAACTGCGACGAACATAAAGTTCTCATCTTTTGTTTTTTCTTTAATTTTTTTAGATAAAGAGTCTGCTTTTTTATCGTAGTCTGCAATCCATTTGTCTGCTTTCTTTTCTTCGTCAAATAGTTTACCTACTTCTTTAAACTTACCGCGCCAGTCTTCTAAGTTTGTTTCTAAAACAACTGTTGGTGCAACCTTTTCTAATTGATCATAGATCTTCAATTGACGATTATTTAAAATAATTAAGTCTGGTTTTAATGCAGTAACAGCTTCTAGATCAACTTTAGGTGCCCAGTACCACCCTACTGCTTTTACTCCGTCTAATTTTTCTGTTAAATGATTTTGGATTTTATCTTTATATGTGTTTGCTGTACCAACAGGTTTGTGTCCAAGAAGTAATAATTCTTCTGTTGATCCAGATAGGTCAACAATTCTCTTTGGATTTACTGGAATTGTAGCTTCCCCCTTAGCGTGTTTTACAACTTTTGTTTTCGGTTGTTCTTTCGCTTTTGATTCTTCTTTTTGAGAAGAACAGCCAACGATAGAAAGAACAACTAGCATAATAGTAAATAAAATAAATAGCTTCTGTTTCATCCTGATGTAACCCCTTTAATTAGTATTGATAATCATTATCGACTTCTGTATATTAAGGTGCTTCATACTTTCTGTCAATGGAAAATAACAGAAGTTTCAAATGGAGAACATTTGTTGGGGTAGTCTCGCTTTTCTATCATTAAATATGTTAAAATGGAATACATGATTTAAGAGGGAGAGATCGTATTTTGTTTGAATATGTTACAGGTTACGTGGAGTATGTAGGACCGGAATATGTCGTAATTGACCATAATGGAATTGGTTATCAAATTTTCACGCCAAATCCGTATGTATTTCAAAGAAGTAAGCAAGAAATCCGTGTCTATACATATCATTATGTGAGAGAAGATATTATGGCACTTTACGGGTTTAAAACACGTGAAGAGCGTTTATTATTTACAAAGTTGTTAGGTGTGTCTGGCATTGGACCAAAAGGTGCACTTGCAATTTTAGCTTCTGGTCAAACAGGACAGGTCGTTCAAGCGATTGAACACGAAGACGAGAAGTTTTTAGTGAAGTTCCCGGGCGTCGGAAAGAAAACAGCACGCCAAATGATTTTAGATTTAAAAGGAAAACTAGCTGATGTCGTGCCAGATGCATTTGTTGATTTATTCTCAGACACAGAACGTTTTGATGAGAAGAAAGGTTCATCAGCTGAGCTTGATGAGGCGCTGGAAGCTCTGCGCGCACTTGGATACGCAGAACGAGAAGTTTCTCGCGTTGTACCAGAGTTATTAAAAGAATCATTAACGACGGATCAGTATATTAAAAAGGCACTTAGTCTTTTACTAAATGGTAAGAGGTGAGTATAATGGACGAACGTCTCCTTTCAGGGGAATCTGCATATGAAGATTCGGATTTAGAATATTCATTACGGCCACAGACGCTCCGTCAGTATATTGGCCAAGATAAAGCGAAACATAATTTAGAGGTGTTTATTGAAGCAGCGAAAATGCGTCAAGAAACGTTAGATCACGTGCTTCTATATGGACCACCAGGACTTGGTAAAACGACGCTTGCCAATATTATTGCTAATGAAATGGGCGTAAATGTTAGAACAACTTCAGGCCCAGCAATTGAAAGGCCGGGAGATTTAGCAGCTGTATTAACAGCGCTTCAGCCGGGGGATGTATTATTTATTGATGAAATTCATCGTTTGCATAGATCAATTGAAGAAGTATTATATCCTGCGATGGAAGATTTTTGCCTTGATATCGTAATTGGAAAAGGACCGTCAGCACGGTCTGTACGTCTAGATTTGCCGCCGTTTACACTAGTTGGAGCAACGACACGTGCGGGGGCATTATCAGCGCCGCTTCGTGACCGTTTCGGTGTACTTTCAAGATTAGAGTATTACACAGTAGATCAGCTTTCTGAGATTGTTGAACGTACAGCAGAAGTATTCGAAGTTGAAATTGATTCGTTAGCCGCACTAGAAATTGCAAGACGTGCTCGTGGTACACCTCGTATTGCGAATCGTTTATTACGACGTGTACGAGATTTCGCACAAGTTCGTGGTAACGGAACGGTTACGATGGAAATTACACAAATGGCGTTAGAACTACTGCAAGTAGATAAATTAGGTCTAGATCATATCGATCATAAATTATTGCTTGGTATTATTGAGAAATTCCGTGGTGGCCCAGTCGGGTTAGAAACGGTTTCGGCAACGATTGGAGAAGAATCCCATACGATTGAAGATGTATATGAGCCGTATTTACTACAAATTGGCTTTTTACAACGAACGCCAAGGGGTCGAATTGTAACACCACTTGCTTATGAGCATTTCGGAATGGAGATACCAAAAGTATGACGGAGATGCCAAAATTGCTTATTACAGCAGGTATCTTACTTATCGTTGTTGGATTAGCTTGGAAGTTCATAGGAAGACTTCCAGGCGATATTTTTGTGAAAAAAGGAAACGTTACCTTTTATTTTCCTATCATCACATGTATTGTGTTAAGTATTGTATTATCTTTTATTATGTATATAATAAATCGATTTAAATAAGAAATAGGTGGATATAGTTATGGATATAAATCTGTTTGATTTTCATTTACCAGAAGAACTTATTGCACAAGTCCCATTAGAAGATCGTGAAACATCAAGATTAATGGTGTTAGACCGTGAAACAGGTGATATTGAGCATAAACATTTTACGGACATTCTTTCTTACTTACATGAGGGAGATTGCTTAGTTTTAAATGAAACCAAAGTAATGCCTGCTCGTTTGCACGGTGTGAAAGAAGATACAGGCGCACACATTGAAGTACTTCTTCTAAAGCAAGAAGAAGGCGATAAGTGGGAAACACTTGTTAAGCCAGCGAAACGTGTAAAAGAAGGAACTGTTATCTCTTTTGGCGAAGGGAAATTAAAAGCAACTTGCACAGGAACTGCAGATCAAGGTGGACGTCATCTTGAATTTTCATATGACGGCATCTTCTATGAAATTTTAGATGAACTTGGGGAAATGCCACTTCCTCCATATATTAAAGAGACGCTAGAAGATCGCGATCGCTATCAAACGGTATATGCGAAAGAAATTGGCTCAGCAGCAGCACCGACTGCAGGACTTCACTTTACAGAAGAGTTACTTGAGAAGTTAAAACAAAAAGGTGTTCAATTAGCGTTCATTACCCTACATGTAGGACTTGGAACATTTAGACCAGTTTCTGCCGATACGATTGAAGAACACCATATGCACGCAGAATATTACCATATGTCTGAAGAGACAGCGGCATTATTAAACCGTGTAAAAGAGAATGGTGGACGTATTATTACTGTAGGTACGACATCAACTCGTACGTTAGAAACAATTGCGACAGATCATGACGGCAAGCTTTGTGCTGCTTCTGGCTGGACAGATATTTTTATGTACCCAGGTTATGAATTTAAAGCAATTGATGGTTTAATTACAAACTTCCATTTACCGAAATCAACATTAATTATGCTTGTAAGTGCATTTGCAAATAGGGATAATGTACTTCATGCTTATAATGAAGCAGTAAAAGAAAAATATCGTTTCTTTAGCTTCGGTGATGCAATGTTCGTTGCATCTCACGCTAAAATGGGAAACAAATAAAAGGAGTAAATTATGACAGCAATTCGTTATGAATTTATTAAAACTTGTAAACAAACGGGTGCCCGTTTAGGACGTGTACATACGCCGCACGGTTCATTTGATACACCAACATTTATGCCAGTTGGTACACTTGCAACAGTTAAGACAATGTCACCAGAAGAATTAAAAGCAATGGATTCTGGTATTATTTTAAGTAATACGTATCATTTATGGCTACGTCCAGGTCACGAAATTGTTCGTGAAGCAGGTGGTTTGCATAAATTTATGAACTGGGACCGTGCGATTTTAACTGATTCTGGTGGTTTCCAAGTATTTAGTTTAAGTGACTTCCGTCGCATTGAAGAGGAAGGCGTTCACTTCCGTAATCACTTAAATGGAGATAAATTATTCTTATCACCAGAAAAAGCGATGGAAATTCAAAATGCATTAGGTTCAGATATTATGATGGCATTTGATGAGTGTCCACCATTCCCAGCTACTTTTGAATATATGAAGAAATCTGTAGAACGTACAAGCCGCTGGGCAGAACGTTGCTTAAAAGCACATGAACGTCCACAAGATCAAGGTTTATTCGGTATCGTACAGGGTGGAGAGTTCGAAGAGCTTCGTCGTCAAAGTGCGAAAGACCTTGTTTCAATGGACTTCCCTGGTTATGCTATAGGTGGTTTATCTGTTGGGGAACCGAAAGATATTATGAACCGTGTACTTGAGTTTACAACACCACTTCTTCCAGATAATAAGCCACGTTACTTAATGGGAGTGGGTTCTCCTGACTCATTAATTGATGGTGCAATTCGCGGAGTTGATATGTTTGACTGCGTACTTCCAACTCGTATCGCTCGAAATGGTACATGTATGACAAGTGAAGGTCGCCTTGTTGTAAAGAATGCGAAATTCGCAAGAGACTTCGGTCCGCTTGATCCAAATTGTGATTGCTATACATGTAAAAATTACTCTCGTGCGTACATTCGTCACTTAATGAAATGTGATGAAACGTTTGGAATTCGTTTAACGTCTTATCACAACCTTCATTTTCTGTTAAACTTAATGGAGCAGGTGAGACAAGCTATTCGTGAAGACCGTCTTGGCGATTTCCGCGAAGAGTTCTTTGAACAGTATGGCTTTAATAAACCGAATGCTAAAAACTTCTAATACATAATTTAAAAGGAGGAACAAAAGATGAATCCAGGTATGATGAATATCGTTATGATCGTTGCGATGTTTGCGATTTTCTATTTCTTATTAATTCGCCCGCAACAAAAGCGTCAAAAAGCAGTTGCTCAAATGCAAAATGAGTTAGCAAAAGGTGATGCTATCGTAACAATCGGTGGTTTACACGGTACAATCGAATCAGTAGATGAGACGAAAATCGTTATTAAATCTGGTGGTTCACACTTAACTTTCGATCGCAATGCGATTCGTGAAGTTGTGAAAAACTAATGAGGAAGGCCCTGCATGAAATGTGCAGGGCCTTTTTTAGTTATTTTGTTTTGACATATTTACCCCGAAAATACCACCGAGTGTACTCGCACCCATTAATGCTAATTGATAAAGTAACTGGGAGTTCGATAAAGTTTGAGAGAAGCCCAAATAGTTAACTAGAAAAACAAGTATGGTGAATGTAAGTCCCGTTGTGAATCCTACTAGCCAACCTTTCCCTTGTGCTTTTTTGCCGGCAGAAAATCCGGATATAAGCATAGATAAAAGAGCTAGTATAAAAATAGCAATAGCTAATGTTCCTTCATTCATATCTGTAAACTTTAATAAAAGAGCCATAACCATGCTAATAATTGATGCAAGAATTAATAAGGTAATAATACCAAAGCCGATTGCAGTTGATAATTTTTTCGTTCCACCCATTTATACATTCCCCCTTTTTAATACAAGCATATTTTCCTTTTGCCTAAGTTAGACTAGTTTCTTTTTGATAGGGGAGTCTATACGTAAAAAAGGAGATGTAGAAATGGAATGGGTATCAATCATTGGCCGGACGATGCTTTTGTATATCATCATATTAATTATTTTTCGTCTTATGGGTAAACGTGAAATTGGAGAGCTAAGTGTATTAGATTTAGTCGTGTTCATTATGCTTGGCGAAATGGCTGTAGTCGCAATTGAAAATACCGATAAATCACTTTGGCACCAATTAGTTCCGATGACTTTTCTGATGTGCATACAAATCATTTTGTCAGTCATTTCACTAAAGTTTCAGCGATTTCGGCATTTAATAGAAGGTGAACCGGCGATTATTATAAATGCGGGGAAAATTGATGAAAAGAAGATGAGAAAGCAGCGTTATAATATAGATGATTTATTGATGCAATTAAGGGAGCAAGGAGTTGGAGATATCCGAGATGTAGAATACGCTATTTTAGAACCATCTGGGAAGTTATCTGTCTTTCAAAAACAAAAAGGTAAACAGGATACATTGCAGTTTACTCTTCCTCTTATTATTGATGGAGAAATTCAATTGAATCATTTACAAATGATTGAACATACAGACGAATGGCTCATTGGAAAATTAAAAAACTTAGGTTATAACGATATCACACAAATTTTATACTGCAGCTTTCAAAACGGACAATTTTTTGTTGATTTGAAAGAAAACTAGAAGCTTACTATATGAAATAGTAAGCCCGATTACTTCAAAAATGAAAGTTTTCGAATGATTGGAAGTCGACTTAACTCTTCTTTTCGAATGATTTTGAAAGTGAAGAGGAGGATGATATAAACGATTGTTGTTAAAGTGATTTCCCATAATGTTTGTACGCCGAGTGAATGAGAGAAAATTATATATTTATGAAGGTAAAAACCGAAAGAGCCCGCAATGCCGATAGCAAGTCCGCCAAAAATGTAGTCTTTTGCGTAAATGGTAAATGTAATTTTCTTTAAAACAGTAGCGTAATGAAGGAATGTTACCGTCACTATATTTGCTGCAATTGCAAGGGCAACCCCCATCATTTGAAAATCTGGCCTTGAAGCTAGTACAAAAATAACGATTAATTTCACGATGGCGCCAATAAATGTATTCATCATTGCAGCTCTTGCTAAGTTTAAAGCTTGTAAAACAGAGGTAAGTGGACTCTGAAAGTAATGAAATAAAAAGCAAGGTGCAAGAAGCTGGATAAATGCTGTTGCACTATCCGATCCATACATAAGAGTTAAAATAGGAGAAGCGAATACGTATAATATAACGACTGACCACCCACCAGTAATTAATGAGATCCGAAGAGCTTGTTGGAGGCGGTGTTCCACTAATTTATGCTGTCTTTTAGCCATTGCTTCACTAATAGATGGAACGAGTGCTGTAGAAAGAGCGTATGTAATAAAGGCTGGCAGTGATAGAAGTGGGAATGCATAACCGTTTAATATACCGTATTGCTGGGTTGCGACAGAGGCAGCAACTCCGGCAATCGCTAAGCTTTGCATAACAACGATAGGTTCAAAAAAATATGAAACGGAACCGATTAAACGACTTCCTGTAGTTGGAAGGGCAATATCCATAAGAGAATAAAATGTACCCTTGCTCTCCTTTACAGTAGTGAAAAATCCAGAGCGTATAGATAAATGTTTTTCGCGCTGGAATAAAGTGAGTAAAAATAATAACGATGCAACTTCACCGAGAACGGCTGATAACATAGCGCCAGCTGCAGCATATTCTACACCGTAAGGTAAAAATAACTGAATGCATATAGCGATAATTGTAATGCGGACAACTTGTTCTATAACTTGAGCATAAGAGCTAGGTTTCATATTTTGTTTCCCTTGGAAATAACCGCGTAAAACAGAAGAAACAGCAATAACAGGAACGACAGGTAAAATGGCCATTAATGGATAGTACGTTCGTTCATCAGTTAATAATGTTTTTGCTAAAATAGGTGTGAGGAGCATAATTCCGATTGTTAAAATGATACTAATAACGGATGTAACAGCTAATGATACTGTTAATATTTTTTTAACTCTTTGTTTATCGTTCACAGCTTCCGCTTCTGCTACAAATTTTGCGATTGCGACAGGAAGGCCGATTTGTGTTAATGTAATTGCTAGAATGAATGTAGGAACGGCCATCATATAAAGGCCAACACCTTCTTCCCCTAAAATACGTGCCATTACAATCCGGTTAATAAATCCAAGGATTTTGGTAATAAAGCCGGCTATCATTAAAATAAATGCGCCTTTTAAAAAGCTTTGTCTCGTCATGGTCTTCTCCTACCTTCTCAAAATCAGTGGAATGATTTACAATAATTTATATGCACGTATGAGACAAGAATGACAAGCATTTAAGAGAGTGAAGTATGAGAGTGCTCTTGAAAGTAGTTATTGCTGTCCATTAGAGCGGGATTAAAAGCGACTTTTCGTGCTGAAATAAGAAGGAGATGTTTATGTATGTTAGAAAAAGAGGCTTTGGTAGAATCATACCGCGGACAGTTACAAGTCGTTTTAGAAAGCAAAGTAGAAGAGTTTCACATGTTCGGTTATGACCGAGTAACAGATAATGATATTTGGAAGTTTCTTAAAGTGAAGAAGTGGAAAAAAATAAACGGTGATGTTAGATTATATGAATTAGTAAATGATGTATTAAGAGTAAGTACTAATGAATATATGAATTATTTAACTGTTGAAGCATATCAAGCACCACTTTGGTCATTTGATGAATATGAAAATAAATAACCGACTGCAATTGGTTTGTTCTTCCTTTTGCAGTATAATGATAGGTATTGATAATGAGGAAATAATTATGTCTAAGATTATATATAAAGGGGGTAGTGAAGAGAAAAAATAAATAATGAAAGTGTAGGTATTGTGAAAAACTTACCGACACAGCTAGTGATGAACTAGCAAAATTATAGAAAGGAAGTCTACTAACTAGGCGTATGCACACGTGTAAAAGTAAATCGTAAGAGATTTATTTAAAGTGTTAGTAGCAGAAAGAGGGTACATATGGCAAAGCGTGGTACGAGAATTGCCGCCTTTTTCCTCATCGTTTTATTAATCGGTGGAGTAATTGGTGCGGCAGGAAAAGACATAGCAAAAGGAATTAGTCTAGGACTAGACCTTCGCGGTGGTTTTGAAATTCTGTATGAAGTAAAACCAGCCAAAAAAGGTGATAAAATCGACCGAGAGGCACTTGTAAGTACAGTAGGTGCTCTTGAAAATCGTGTCAATGTTCTCGGTGTAAGTGAGCCGAATATTCAAATTGAAGGACAAGATCGAATTCGCGTACAGCTTGCTGGTGTACAAGATCAGCAAAAAGCACGTGAAATGTTATCAACACAAGCGAAATTAACATTCCGTGATGTAGATGACAACCTTCTTATGGATGGAACGGATTTAAAAGGCGGCGGAGCGAAACAAACATTTGATGAGCAAGGCCGTGCGAGCGTAGGTCTTACACTAAAAAGCGCTGATAGATTCCGTGAAGTAACTGAAAAAATTTCAAAAATGCCACCACCAACGAATTTAATGGTAATTTGGCTTGACTTTGAAGAAGGAAAAGATTCGTATAAAGCAGAGTCTGCAAAACCGAATCCGAAGTTCTTATCAGCAGCAACAGTAAGCCAAGTGTTTAATCAAGCTGAAGTATCTATCGTAGGTGGAAACTTCACAGTTGAAAGTGCGAAACAACTGTCATCTTTATTAAATGCAGGTGCACTTCCTGTTGATTTAAAAGAAATGTATTCAACATCAGTTGGAGCGAAATTTGGTCAACAAGCGTTAGAGCAAACGATTTTCGCTAGTGCGATTGGTATCGCTCTTATTTTCTTATTTATGCTTGTATACTACCGTTTACCAGGAATTGTAGCGGTTATTATGTTAGGTCTATACATTTTTGTTACGCTACTCGTATTTAACTGGATGCATGCGGTTCTGACATTACCAGGTATTGCGGCATTAGTGCTCGGGGTAGGTATCGCAGTTGATGCGAATATTATTACGTACGAGAGACTGAAAGAAGAGTTGAAAATTGGTAAGTCAATGATGTCAGCATTCCGTGCTGGTAATCATCGTTCATTAGCAACAATTTTAGATGCAAACGTTACGACTCTTGCAGCGGCTGGTGTATTATTTGTTTATGGTAATAGCTCTGTAAAAGGATTCGCAACAAGTTTAATCGTAAGTATTTTAGTTGGTTTCGTTACGAACGTATTCGGTACTCGTTTCTTACTAGGTTTACTTGTAAAGAGCCGTTACTTCGATAAAAAGCCAGGATACTTTGGTGTGAAACAAAAGGATATTATTCCATTAACAAAAGGTGTAGTACACCCACCGACAAGATTTGATCGTATTAACTTCGTAAATATCGGTCATAAATTCCTTGTTTTCTCGATTGTAGTTGTAATTGCAGGTGCAATTATACTACCGATTTTCAAATTGAATCTTGGTATTGATTTTGCGAGTGGTACACGTATCGACTTGCAATCAAAACAAGCACTTACTGTGTCTGATGTTCATAAAGATTTTAAAGAATTGAAAATTGACGTGAAGGAAGAAAATATTGTACCGACTGGAGATGACAATAAAGGATTCGCAGTTCGTACATTAGGTGTTCTATCAAAAGATGAAATTGCAAAAACAAAAACATTCTTCCACGATAAATATGGTACAGATCCAAATGTAAGTACAGTTTCACCGACAATTGGTAAAGAAATTGCACGAAATGCATTTATCGCAGTATTAATTGCTTCTGCGGTTATCATTTTATACGTAAGTATTCGATTCAGATTTACGTACGCATTATCTGCAGTACTTGCATTATTACATGATGCATTCGTTATGGTTGTTATATTTAGTATTTTCCAATTAGAGGTAGACTTAACATTTATCGCTGCAGTGTTAACAATCATCGGTTATTCTATTAATGACTCAATTGTTACATTTGATAGAAACCGTGAATTATACAAACAGAAAAAACGAGTTCGCGATATAAAAGACTTAGAAGAAATCGTAAATGCAAGTATTCGCCAAACGCTTGGTCGTTCAATTAACACCGTATTAACAGTGTTATTCCCGGTAATTACATTACTTATCTTCGGTAGTGAGTCATTACGTAACTTCTCGTTTGCGTTACTTGTTGGATTAGTTGTAGGTACGTACTCTTCTGTTTTCGTTGCTTCTCAAATTTGGTTAATGCTTGAAAACCGTCGTTTGAAAAAGGGCAAAAACAAGAAAAAGGTTGAGAAAGTAGAATCTGAACCACAAGTATAAAAAAGATGATGTCTCTTTATGAGGCATCTCTTTTTTCGTTTGTGGATACAATAAGATAGCAACTTTTTAACAGAAGGAGTATGGGATATGGAAGAAAGTGGTGGTATTATCGCTGTTTTTGCTACAATAAAAAGATAGGTTAAGAAAAGAAGGGATTTTAATTATGGAAAAAGATGAACGTTTTAAACAGGCCGAGTTTGGTGCTATTGTCGGAATCGTTGGTAATATTATATTAGCGATTGTAAAGGCGGTAATTGGTTATATTGGGAACAGTAAAGCACTATTAGCAGATGCCGTGCATTCTGCATCAGATGTAATTGGTTCGCTCGCTGTACTTTTTGGATTGCGAGCAGCAAAGCAACCGCCTGATGAAGATCATCCGTATGGTCATGGTAAAGCGGAATCGATTTCAGCAATTATTGTTGCAGTATTATTATTTATTGTGGGAATCGAGATAGCGATTTCGTCTATAAAAGCTTTTTCGCAGGAACTAGAACCACCGAAAGGAATTACGATTTTTGCTGTTGTTCTTTCAATTATCGTGAAAGAAGGAATGTTTCAATATAAATTCCGATTAGGGAAGAGGGTAAATAGTGATGCAATTATTGCAAATGCATATGAACATCGTTCGGATGTGTTTTCTTCAATTGCAGCTTTAATCGGTATTTGTGCAGCGATTATGGGAGGTAAGTTCGGATTAGATTGGCTTGTATATGCCGATCCAATTGCAGGATTATTTGTTTCACTTCTTGTTGCAAAAATGGCGTGGAGTATTGGGGCAGAAGCAATTCATGCAACGCTTGATCATGTTCTTCATGAGGAAGATGTTGTTCCGCTTAGAGAAGCAGTACTTCAAATAGATGGTGTGAAAAAAATCGGTTCTTTATATGCAAGGGAGCATGGTCATTACGTTATTGTTGATATTAAAGTTTCTGTAGATCCATACATTACTGTAGAAGAAGGGCACCGCATTGGAAAGCATGTGAAAGAAACGCTTATGGAACAAGATAACGTACAAAATGTGTTTGTACATATAAATCCGTATTCCCCAAATTAAATATCATTAACATTTTAGTATATAGATATTGCATCGTAGTTTGCATTATATTGTCACCCCTTAATCTGTCTTGTATAATGAACAGGTTAAGGGGTGATTTCGTGTTACAACCGAAGACGCGTTGGAAAGAAAAAGAATATAATAATGAGCGAGTGAGTGAATTAGCAAATAAATTACAATTATCACCACTTGTCGTTTCGTTATTCCTCGGTAGAGGACTAGATACAGAAGATAAGATTTTAGATTTTTTAAATACAGAAAATCAAGAATTTCATGATCCATTTTTATTAGAAGGAATGGATAGAACGGTAGAACGTGTAAATAAGGCGATTCAAAATGGAGAGCAAATATTAATATTTGGTGACTACGATGCGGACGGAGTAAGTAGTACGACTGTGTTATATCTTGCCTTGCAAGAATTAGGTGCAGACGTAGAATTTTATATTCCAAACCGTTTTACAGAAGGATATGGACCAAACGAAGAAGCGTTTCGTTGGGCACATAGCGCAGGATTCTCACTAATTATTACTGTCGATACTGGTATCGCAGCAGTGCATGAAGCGAAGGTAGCGAAGGAGCTTGGAATAGATCTTATTATTACAGATCATCATGAGCCACCACCAGAATTGCCAGAAGCACTTGCGATTATTCATCCGAAATTAGATGGCGGTGTATATCCGTTTCACTATTTAGCTGGTGTAGGTGTTGCGTTTAAAGTTGCACATGCACTACTAGGCCGTGTACCAGAACATTTATTAGAAATTGCAGTAATTGGTACAGTAGCCGATTTAGTGTCACTTCATGGTGAAAATAGATTGCTAGTGAAGCGCGGTTTAAAGCATATGCGCATGACGAAAAATATCGGACTAAAGGCGCTATTTAAAGTTGCTAACGTTTCGCAAAGTGAAATTACAGAAGAGAGTATTGGCTTCTCACTCGCACCGCGTATTAATGCAGTTGGACGTTTAGAAGATGCTACGCCGGCTGTACATCTTTTATTATCAGATGATCCAGAAGAAGCGAAAGAGCTAGCTGAAGAAATTGATGAGCTGAACAAACTGCGAAAAGATATTGTAAAGCAAATTACAGAAGAAGCTATCGCTGAAGTGGAAAATAATTTCCCGCCAGAAGACAATAAAGTACTAGTACTGGCAAAAGAAGGCTGGAATCCAGGTGTAATTGGAATTGTCGCATCTAAATTAGTTGAACGTTTTTATCGTCCAACGATTGTACTATGCATTGATCCTGTAAAAGAAACAGCAAAAGGTTCAGCACGTAGTATTGCAGGATTTGATTTGTTTGCAAATTTGTCAGATTGTAGAGAGTTATTGCCACACTTCGGAGGGCATCCGATGGCAGCGGGAATGACGCTACATATGAATGATGTAGATGAATTACGCCGCCGCTTAAATGAACAAGCAGAGGTAATTTTAACAGAAGAAGATTTTATTCCAATTACAGCTGTTGATGTCTTTTGTAAAGTGGAGGATGTAACACTGGCAGCAATTGAAGACATGCAAAAGTTAGCGCCATTTGGTGTTGGAAATCCAAAACCGCGTATTGCAGTGAAGGATGCAGAGTTAGAAAGTATTCGTGCAATCGGATCAGATGGCTCTCATTTGAAAATGGCTCTTCGCGATGGACAAGCGACACTGGATACAATCGGATTTGGTTTTGGTGCGTATGTGAAAGAAATTTCTCCAGTTGCAAAGGTATCTGTAATAGGGGAAGCATCTATTAATGAATGGAATAATTTTAAGAAGCCGCAATTAATGGTACAAGATATTGCTGTAGAGGCGTGGCAATTATTTGATTGGCGTAGTATGCGTAACGTAGAAGCAAATGTAGCAGAACTTCCGAAAGAAAAAATAACGATGGTGTATTTTTCTGAAGAGGTATTGAATAAATTTTCTTTAGAAGACTATAAAGAGCATATGATGCATGCATCAGAAGTAACTCATTTAGACGATCAATACATCGTGTTACTTGATTTGCCAAAAGGAACAGATGAATTAAGAGATTTATTTAAAGTTGGGTTCCCGTCGCGAATTTATACGCTATTTTATCAAGAGAATAATCATTTATTTAGTACTGTTCCAACGAGGGAACATTTTAAATGGTACTATTCGTTCTTGAGCCAAAAAGCACCATTTTCTTTAAGACAATATGGAGAACAACTATGTCGACATAAAGGTTGGTCAAAAGATACAGTAAATTTCATGACACAGGTGTTTTTTGAGTTAGAATTTGTTACAATAAAAGATGGCGTCATTTTTATGGCAGACAAAAAACAAAAGCGTGATTTAATTGAATCGAACACATATCGTGAGAAAATGAACCACTTACAATTAGAAAAAGAATTGGTTTATAGCACATATCAGCAACTATATACATGGTTTGAAACGATTCGTAATCATAAAGAAGTAGAACAGTTAGGGTAAAGGATTTGTATTTACAAACCTTTTAGATCTGAGGAGGATTCAGAAATATGGATTTCAAGCAACATATCGCAATTGTACCGGATTATCCAAAAGAAGGTATTGTATTTAAAGACATTACACCGTTAATGAACGACGGTAAAGCATACAAAGCAGCAACAGATGCAATCGTTGAGTATGCAAAGAAAAGAGACATTGACGTTGTAGTAGGTCCAGAAGCACGTGGCTTTATTATCGGTTGCCCAGTTTCTTATGCGTTAGAAGTAGGTTTTGCACCAGTTCGTAAATTAGGAAAATTACCACGTGAAGTAATTACAGTTGACTACGGTAAAGAATATGGTAAAGATGTTTTAACAATCCATAAAGATGCAATTAAGCCAGGTCAACGTGTATTAATTACAGATGATCTATTAGCTACAGGTGGAACAATTGAAGCGACAATTAAGCTAGTTGAAGAACTTGGCGGAGTTGTAGCAGGAATTGCATTCTTAGTAGAGCTTACTTACTTAGATGGTCGTAAAATGTTAGATGGTTACGATGTATTAGTATTAGAAAAATACTAATCACTATATAGGTAAAACTACGGTGATAAAAAGTACCCGTGAATCTCTTGGAGAGGAGCGGGTACTTTTGTATAATTGCACAAAAAAATAAGGTGAAATGTCAGTAAAATCTTTTCCTTTTCACAATTCACAATCATTAGGTTATAATGATAGAATATAATTTATTCTACTTAATTAAGATAAAGTCAATTTTCAATAAAAGGTGATTCGATGGCAAATGAGCAGGTACTAACAGCTGAACAGGTACTCGAGAAAGCAAGTCAATATTTAGCAGATGAAGATATTGAGCTAGTGGCACGTGCCTATGAATATGCACGTGATGCGCATAGCGAACAATACAGAAAATCGGGTGAACCGTACATTATTCATCCAATTCAAGTTGCAGGTATTTTAGTTGATTTACACATGGATCCAGCTACAGTATCAGCAGGTTTCTTACATGATGTAGTGGAAGATACAGAGATTACATTAGAAGATATCGAACGGGAATTTAATAAAGAAATTGCTATGCTTGTCGATGGTGTAACAAAGCTCGGAAAGATTAAATATAAATCTCATGAGCAACAACAAGCAGAAAACCATCGTAAAATGTTTATCGCAATGGCTCAAGATATTCGAGTTATTTTAATTAAACTAGCTGATCGTCTTCATAACATGCGTACATTGAAACATTTGCCTCAAGAGAAGCAGCGTCGCATTGCGAATGAAACGTTAGAAATCTTTGCACCTTTAGCACATAGACTCGGAATTAGTACTATTAAATGGGAGTTAGAGGATACGTCACTTCGCTATTTAAATCCGCAACAATATTATCGTATTGTAAATTTAATGAAGCGTAAACGTGCAGAGCGTGAAGAGTATTTAGATGAAGTAATGACTGGTATTCGTGAGAAATTAAAAGAGGTTTCAATTCAACCTGAGATTTCTGGAAGACCAAAACATATTTACAGTATTTATCGTAAAATGGCACTGCAAAATAAACAGTTCAATGAAATTTACGATTTACTAGCTGTACGTGTCGTAGTAAATAGTATTAAAGATTGTTATGCGGTGCTTGGAATTATTCATACGTGCTGGAAGCCAATGCCAGGTCGTTTTAAAGATTATATTGCAATGCCGAAAGCAAATCTATATCAATCTCTTCATACGACTGTAATTGGGCCGAAAGGTGATCCGCTTGAAGTGCAAATTCGTACGAAAGAAATGCATGAGATTGCAGAATTCGGGATCGCGGCGCACTGGGCGTATAAAGAAGGAAAAACAGCAGAAACAACAGGTACATTAGAGAAGAAACTTACATGGTTCCGTCAAATATTAGAATGGCAAAATGAAGCTTCTAATGCAGAAGAGTTTATGGAGTCATTAAAAATTGATTTATTCTCTGACATGGTATTCGTCTTTACACCGAAAGGCGACGTAATGGAATTGCCACTTGGATCTGTTCCGATTGACTTTTCGTATCGCGTACATTCAGAGATTGGAAATAAAACAATTGGTGCAAAAGTAAACGGGAAAATGGTGACGCTTGATTATAAATTAAAAACTGGTGACATCATTGAAATTTTAACATCGAAACATTCGTATGGGCCAAGTCAAGACTGGGTGAAACTTGCTCAAACATCTCATGCAAAAAACAAAATACGTCAATTCTTTAAGAAGCAACGTAGAGATGAAAATATTGAAAAAGGCCGTGAACTTGTTGAGAAAGAAGTGCGTAGCCTAGAGTATGAGATGAAAGAAGTGTTAGCTCCTGACAATTTAAAACGTGTTGCTGAAAAATTCAACTTTGCAAATGAAGAAGATATGTTTGCAGCAGTTGGATATAGCGGGATTACAGCGTCGCAAATTGTTACGCGACTAACGGACAAATTCCGTAAGCAACGTGAAGAAGAAGAAATCGTTGAAGTTAAAGAAGTTCGTAAACCGATGAAAATTCGAAAATGGGATTCTGGCGTTAAAGTAAGTGGTGCGGATAATTTATTAATTCGTTTATCAAAATGCTGTAACCCAGTACCAGGTGATGATATCGTTGGGTATATTACGAAAGGCCGAGGTGTATCGATTCACCGCCGTGATTGTGTAAATGTTCATACAGAAGAAGCTATAGAACGTTTATTGGAAGTAGAGTGGGAAGGTAGTCCTGAAAAAGAAATTGAGTATAACGTTGATATTGAAATTTCAGGTTACGATCGCCGTGGCTTATTAAATGAAGTATTACAAGCTGTTACAGAGACGAAAACGTATATTTCGGCAGTTTCTGGTAGAAGTGACCGTAATAAGATGGCGACAATTAATATGTCAATCTCTATTCGTAACTTACAGCACTTGAAAAAAGTAGTAGAACGCATTAAACGTGTTCCAGAAATTTATGCAGTACGACGCATGATGCATTAATAGGGAGTGTAGAAAAGATGAGAGTTGTTTTACAACGATCAAAAGAAGCGTCTGTCACAGTAGACGGTGAGATCGTAGGACAAATTCCGTTCGGTTTAACATTACTAGTTGGCATTACGCATGAAGATACAGAAAAAGATGCAACTTACATTGCAGAAAAAATTGCGAACTTACGTATTTTTGAAGATGAGAGTGGAAAGATGAACCATTCTGTACTTGATGTAGAAGGACAAGTTCTATCAATTTCGCAATTCACATTATACGGAGATTGCCGCAAGGGAAGACGTCCCAACTTTATGGATGCTGCCAAACCTGATTATGCAGAGCGTTTATATGATTTCTTTAATGAGGAAGTTCGTAAGCAAGGATTGCATGTAGAAACAGGGAAGTTCGGAGCAATGATGGATGTTTCTTTAATCAATGATGGTCCGGTGACCTTAATTGTGGATAGTAAATAGTGTTGCTTAAAAAAGAGGGGATTACATAATCCCCTCTTTTTTATACATTGTTGTATGTTTTGTTCATTTATCTCGCTATTTGTGGGAGATCCACTGCCCGTCGAAGCCTGATTAGTGAGGGTTAATAATGAGTGGCGATGGACAAAACCCTTATTCATTAAAGTTTTACTTTATTTGGAATCAATAGCTGTTTCAGTTATGTATAACTCTTTCATCAATATGGAACAATAAAAAGTAAAACATCTATATTGAATGTGAGGGATATACGTATGCGTATGAATGAAAAAGGGCATTCTGTTACAAATAGTGCAAATCAACTGTTTAACGTAAATTTTCATGATTTTATTTCAAAAGAGCAAAACAATACTTCAATGGAACTTGCTTCTGAGTTTGGGATTTCTCTTCAAGATGTAAAGCGTCTAAAGAAGCAGATTGAACGCTCTTAGAGTACTTGACAATCCTACTCAACAAACGTATAGTAATTTTATATTTACATATGAATATAACCGTTGATAGAGAAGAGTAAATGAGACACACATGGAAAGAGAAGAAATGTCTTAGGCTGAAAACATTTCTGCATGATGACTGATTGAATGACACTCTAGAGGTTTCAACTTGAACGGCATATATGCTTAGTAGGGATGAACGCACATTTAAGCGTTATTAAAAAAGTGGAAGCATACGTGCTTCAATTAGGGTGGCACCACGGGTATAATACTCTCGTCCCTACTGTTCAAACAGTAGAGGCGGGAGTTTTTTTATTTTTATTAAGATTAAAACAATTTGAGGAGGAACTGAATATGTCTATTCAAATCCCACGCGGAACGCAAGATATTCTTCCAGGTAGCGTTGAGTTATGGCAGTATATCGAAGGGCAAGCACGCGAAATTTGCCGTCGTTACAACTATAAAGAAATTCGTACACCAATTTTTGAACACACTGAGCTATTTTTACGTGGTGTTGGTGATACGACAGATATCGTACAAAAAGAAATGTACTCATTCCAAGATCGTGGAGAGCGCAGTTTAACATTACGTCCAGAAGGTACTGCACCTGTTGTACGTTCTTACGTTGAAAACAAAATGTTCGGTGATGCAACACAACCAACGAAATTATACTATATTGGTCAAATGTTCCGTTACGAAAGACCACAAGCAGGTCGCTATCGTCAATTCGTACAATTCGGTATTGAAGCAATCGGTAGTAACGATCCTGCGATTGATGCAGAAGTAATTGCACTTGCTGTAGAGTTTTACCGCGGCATGGGCTTAAAAAATATTAAAGTTGTATTAAACAGCTTAGGTGATGCGGCGAGCCGTCAAGCGCACCGTGATGCGTTAATCGCACACTTCGAGCCACGTATCGGTGAGTTCTGTTCTGACTGCCAATCTCGTTTAGAAAAGAATCCTCTTCGTATTTTAGATTGTAAGAAGGACCGTAACCATGAATTAATGGGAACAGCACCATCTATTACAGAATACTTAAACGAAGATTCAGCAGTATACTACGACAAAGTTCAAGAACTATTAACGATGATGGATGTTCCATTTGAAAAAGATCCGAACTTAGTACGTGGTTTAGACTACTACCAACACACTGTTTTTGAAATTATGAGTGAGGCAGAAGGTTTCGGTGCTATCACTACATTAAGCGGCGGTGGCCGTTATAACGGGCTTGTACAAGAAATCGGTGGGCCAGAAATGCCAGGTATCGGTTTTGCGATGAGTATCGAACGTTTAATTATGGCGCTAAAAGCTGAAAACATAGAATTACCAATTGAACATAGTATTGATTGTTATGTTGTAGCGCTTGGTGAAAAAGCGAAAGACCATGCTGCGAAAATTGCGTTTGATCTTCGTAAAGCTGGATTATCAGTTGAAAAAGATTATTTAGACCGTAAAATGAAAGCACAATTTAAATCAGCAGATCGTCTAAAGGCGAAATTTGTAGCTGTATTAGGAGAAGATGAGCTAGATAAAGGCATCATTAACTTAAAAGATATGGCGACAGGCGAACAAGAAGAAGTAGCATTAGATGTATTTGCTTCATACGTAGCAGAGAAATTAATATAGGGGGAACTTACAGTGGCTGAAAGAACACATGCATGTGGAAAAGTAACAGTAGAAGCAGTTGGACAAACAGTTCAATTAAAAGGTTGGGTACAAAAACGCCGTGATTTAGGTGGATTAATCTTTATCGACTTACGTGACCGTACAGGTATCGTGCAAGTTGTATTTAACCCAGAAACATCAAAAGAAGCGTTAGAAATAGCAGAAACTATTCGTAGTGAATACGTATTGCACGTAGAAGGTACAGTTGTTGAGCGTGGTGAAGGCGCAATTAATGACAATATGGCAACGGGTCGTATTGAAGTACAAGCAACGAAAGTAAACGTATTAAATGCAGCAAAAACAACGCCAATCATTATTGCTGATGATACAGATGCATCAGAAGATGTGCGTTTAAAATATCGTTATTTAGACTTACGTCGTCCTGCAATGTTTAACACATTCAAAATGCGTCACGACGTAACGAAAACAATTCGTAACTTCTTAGACACAGAAGAGTTCTTAGAAGTGGAAACACCAATTTTAACGAAGAGTACACCAGAAGGAGCTCGTGACTATTTAGTACCAAGTCGTGTACATGATGGTGAATTCTATGCGTTACCACAGTCTCCACAATTATTTAAACAGCTTCTTATGGTCGGCGGATTTGAGCGTTACTATCAAGTAGCACGTTGTTTCCGTGACGAAGATTTACGTGCAGACCGTCAACCAGAATTCACGCAAATCGATATCGAAGCTTCATTCTTAACACAAGATGAAATTTTAGATATGATGGAGCGCATGATGACGAAAGTTATGAAGGATGCAAAAGGTGTAGAAGTGAGTGCACCATTCCCTCGTATGAAATATGCTGATGCAATGGCTCGTTACGGTTCTGATAAGCCAGATACACGCTTTGAAATGGAACTAACAGACTTATCTGAATTTGCAGTAGGTTGTGGTTTTAAAGTATTTACAAGTGCTGTAGAAAGCGGCGGACAAGTAAAAGCAATTAATGCAAAAGGTGCTGCGAGCAAATACTCTCGTAAAGATATCGATGCATTAACTGAATTCGTAAAAGTATACGGTGCAAAAGGTCTAGCTTGGCTTAAAGTGGAAGAGGACGGCTTAAAAGGACCGATTGCGAAATTCTTCGGTGAAGAAGAAGCAAACGCGTTAATGGCTACATTAGAAGCTACTGCTGGCGACTTATTACTATTCGTAGCAGATAAGAAGAGTGTTGTTGCAGATAGCTTAGGTGCACTTCGTTTACGTCTAGGTAAAGAGCTTGAGTTAATTGACGAAAGTAAATTTAACTTCCTATGGGTAACGGATTGGCCACTTCTTGAGTACGATGAAGATGCAGATCGTTACTTCGCAGCTCACCACCCATTCACAATGCCATTCCGTGAAGATGTTGAGTTATTAGAAACGGCACCAGAAAAAGCACGTGCACAAGCATATGACCTTGTATTAAATGGTTATGAGCTTGGCGGTGGATCACTTCGTATTTACGAGCGTGACGTACAAGAAAAAATGTTCAAAGCACTTGGATTCTCACAAGAAGAAGCACAAGAGCAATTCGGATTCTTATTAGAAGCATTCGAATACGGTACTCCACCACACGGTGGTATCGCATTAGGTTTAGACCGTCTTGTTATGTTGCTTGCAGGCCGTACGAACCTTCGTGATACAATTGCATTCCCGAAAACAGCAAGCGCAAGCTGCTTATTAACAGAAGCTCCAAGCCCAGTAGCAGAAGCACAGCTTGAAGAGTTAAACTTAAAATTAAGCTTAAAAGAACAGAAGTAAGAATAAAGTCTAGATGGTTATACTATAGCCGTCTAGACTTTTTTTGAGAGGTTGTTTAAAAAGTCCGGTTTAGATAACTGTCGCATCTCATCGTTACGTATGCTAGTCCGGTGCTCGAGTAGTACTCCTACACTGCGCTCCTCCTAGCATACGTACCTCGATATGCTCGGTTCTCTAAATCCTCCTTTTTAAGCGTATATTGAAAGGGTTGTTTAAAAAGTCCGGTTCAGATAACTGTCGCATCTCATCGTTACGTATGCTAGTCCGGTGCTCGAGTAGTACTCCTACACTGCGCTCCTCCTAGCGTGCGTGCCTCGATATGCTCGGTTCTCTAAATCCTCCTTTTTAAACCGTATATTTAGGGGGAAATAAAAGTCCGGTTTACACTATGTTTTTATTCTCGAAATATGTATTTTTAGGAATTCTATAACTTTTTCTATACAAATAGTCGGAAAAACGCTAGAATACATGATAGACCATTTTTGTAATAGGAGTGTAGAGCTGAATGTTACATCAATTTTCACGTAATGAATTAGCCTTCGGTAAAGAAGGACTTGAAATATTAAAAAATAGTACAGTCGGTATTTTAGGAATTGGCGGCGTAGGGTCATTTTCGGCAGAGGCGTTAGCACGTTCTGGTGTAGGACGTCTCGTATTAGTCGATAAAGACGTTGTAGATATTACAAACGTAAACCGTCAAATTCACGCGTTAGTATCTACTGTAGGGCGTTCAAAAGTAGAATTAATGAAAGAGCGTATCGCAGACATTAATCCAGAGTGTGAAGTAATTGGACTAGAAATGTTTTATACTGATGAAACATATGAAGAGTTCTTCAAACATGGATTGGATTTTGTAGTAGATGCATCTGATACGATTACGTTCAAAATTCATTTAATTAAACAGTGCTTACGTCGAAAAATTAAAATTATCTCATGCATGGGTGCAGCAAATAAAATGGACCCAACTCGTTTCCGTATTGCGGACATCTCTAAAACACATACAGATCCAATTGCGAAAGTAATTCGTACGAAGCTTCGTAAAGATGGTATTAAAAAAGGTGTAAAAGTTGTCTTCTCTGACGAAAACCCAATCGTAATTCGTGAAGAAGTACGTAAAGAAATCGTACCAGACGAAAATGCAAAAATTCGTAAAGCGAAATTACCACCTTCATCAAATGCATTCGTACCATCTGTGGCAGGCCTAATTATGGCAAGTCACGTTGTACGTGAACGTATTAAAAACGTTGAAGTGAAGCGTGTAGGGCAAGAATAAAAAGAAAGCATATATCCGTCTAGGGTATATGCTTTTTCTATTAGGTGACATCCGTTTTAATTTTCTGCAGAATAAATAATATCTAAATTTCCATTTTGATCTGTCTTGAAAATTGGAGCAATCTGTTCTTCTTGTTCTTCAACTGAAACGAGTTTTCGAGCACGGTCCATAATTCTAACAAGCATTGCATAATCTTCTTCGATTGCTTGTTGTTTTTTTGAGAGTACCGCTAATTTTGCTTCCAGTTCATGATTCGTTTTTTTCAAAGTCGTGAGCTGAGCTTGTAATACTTCATTTTCAGTTTGTAACTTTGCGAGTGAAGGGTTGGTATGCTCTAAGCTTTGCAAAAACGAGATGACATGTTGCATTGTAAGGTCCTGTTTGTTTGGTATAATATCTTCTGAAAACTCGGCATCAATTACGAGTTGTTTCGTTTGCGTGAAATGCTCTTTTTCTATTTTAGCTTCAGAGCGTTTTAATTCTTTACGTTGTTTTTTTGCAAGTTGCACCGCATCTTCGTAATTCGGTCTTACTTCAGCATTCCATCTAAATCCGCAAGCTGCGGAAGTGCGGTTCAATGTATCGCCGACTTCATCGAATGCTTTTATTTGTGTGCTACCGCTGCGAATATGTCGTAAAACAGTTTCTGCTAAAAGGAGATCGTCTTCTTTTGTCCATGCATCTTGACGTGTTTTCATAAGCGAAGCCTCCATAATGGTGACGTTTTCGCTTAGGTTACCCTTTATTTTTCGTTTTATTCAAACTTTGTAATCTTTCATATACAGTAGAAAGTGCTTGCTCAAATTTCCCTGTCGTTTTCGGTTTATAATATTGTTTGTTTTTTATTTTATCAGGTAAGTATTGTTGTTGTACCCATCCATTTGGATGGTCGTGTGGATACAAGTATCCAATGCCTCTTCCAAGTGATTCTGCGCCTTTGTAATGACTATCTTTTAAATGACTTGGAATGTCGCCTGTTTGACCGTTACGTAAATCGTGTAATGCAGTATCAAGTGCTTTGTAAGCTGAGTTTGATTTTGGTGATAAGCAAAGCTCGATAACAGCATTTGCAAGTGGTATGCGTGCCTCTGGGAATCCAACTCGTTCCGCTGATTCTATAGCTGCTAGTGTACGCGGTCCGGCTTGTGGGCTAGCAAGTCCGATATCTTCATATGCCATAATAAGAAGACGTCTACCAATGCTTTGTAAATCACCAGCTTCAATAAGACGTGCTAAATAATGAAGTGCTGCATTTACATCACTTCCGCGCACCGATTTTTGAAATGCGGATAATACGTCATAATGAGCATCACCGCCTTTGTCGTGAACGAAGCTCTTTTTTTGCAAGCATTCTTCTGCAATTTCTAGCGTAATTACCGCAGCTTTTTCGTCCGTTGTAAAGCTAGATAAAACAGCTAGTTCAAGTGCATTATAAGCAGAACGCATATCTCCACCAGATGCATTTGCAAAGTGATGTAATGCTTCCGGCGTAACCGTCACATCATATTCCCCAAGACCTTTTTCTTTATCTTCAAGTGCTCGTTTTAAGCCAATTAAAAGATCATCTTCTGTTAATGCGTGTAATTCGAAGATTTGACAACGACTTCGAATAGCAGAATTAATAGCATGGAACGGATTACTCGTTGTTGCACCGATTAAGGTAAGGAGTCCGCTTTCTAAATGAGGTAATAGAAAATCCTGTTTTGCTTTATCTAGACGGTGTACTTCATCTAAAATTAAAACGAGGTGTCGATGCATCTTTGCTTCTTGTACGACAACTTCCATATCTTTTTTATTATGAGTAACAGCGTTTAATAGGCGAAAAGGGGTTCCAGTACTTCCTGCAATTGCGCTCGCAATGGATGTTTTTCCTGTGCCTGGAGGGCCGTATAAAATCATAGATTGAAAATGATTTGCTTGGACCATTCGCCATAAAATTTTTCCTTCACCAACTAAATGTTGTTGTCCGATAATTTCTTGAATATTTGTAGGGCGCATTCGATGTGCGAGTGGCTGTTTCATTTTTACCGTCTCCCTTAATGTATAATCTCTTTCTATCGTATCATTTTTTTTAGTGGAATTTGAAATAGGATGCTGTTTTGTGGGAAAAATGAATATAAATATTTTCATTTTTCTTTCAATTGTAATAATTTCCGAGTTTTTCAATGTGATTTTATGTTATCATTTTGATACACAAGTTGAAATTTCTTATAATACTATATTATGCTATAATTTCATAGGATTTTAAATTGTGTTCTTTTATAAATAAGATATAACCAATAGAAGTGAAAATTTGAAAAGAGGTGCAAAATAGATGAAGATTTCAACGAAAGGCCGCTACGGCTTAACAATTATGATCGATCTTGCAAAAAAGTTTGGTGAAGGTCCAATTTCCTTAAAATCAATTGCGCAGGCACATGATTTATCGGAACATTACTTAGAGCAATTAATTTCACCACTTCGTAACGCTCGTCTAGTAAAGAGTACGCGCGGGGCATATGGCGGATATGTATTGTCTGATCAGCCAGCTAACATTACAGCTGGGGATGTAATCCGTGTATTAGAGGGTCCGATTAGTGTTGTAGAAATGATAGAAGAAGAGGAACCGGCACAACGCCAATTATGGATGCGTGTTCGTGATGCGGTGCAAGAAGTGTTAGATAGTACAACGTTAGAAGATTTAGTACGTTATGAGGAAGAAAATCACGGGGGCTATATGTTTTACATTTAATTCCTTGTGAAACGATTTGGAAAGAAGGAGATTTAATGGAACGCATTTACTTAGATCATGCTGCGACATCTCCGACTCACCCAGAAGTGGTCGAAAAGATGATTCCATATATGACAGAAACATTCGGGAACCCGTCTAGTATTCACTTTTATGGACGTCAAACGCGCCATGCAGTAGATGAGGCGAGACGCGCGGGAGCGCGTAGCATTCATGCGAATCCGAATGAAATTATATTTACGAGCGGTGGTACAGAAGCTGATAATTTAGCGCTTATAGGTGTAGCACGTGCGAATCGTCATAAAGGTAACCATATTATAACGACGCGAATTGAACATCATGCAATTTTGCATACGTGTGAATTGTTAGAGCGCGAAGGGTTTGAAGTGACATATTTACCTGTTGATGAAACAGGACGCGTTCAAGTTTCTGACATACAAAATGCATTAACAGAAGAGACGATTCTCGTATCCGTTATGTTTGGGAATAATGAAGTCGGGACGATGCAACCAATCGCGGAAATAGGGAAGTTGCTAAAAGAGCATCAAGCATATTTCCATACAGATGCGGTACAAGCTTACGGATTAGTAGAAATAGATGTGAAAGAGTTCGGTATTGATTTATTATCGATTTCAGCTCATAAAATTAACGGACCGAAAGGTGTAGGGTTCCTATACGCTGGTGCAAATGTGAAATTTGAACCGTTATTAATAGGCGGGGAGCAAGAAAGAAAACGCCGTGCTGGTACTGAAAATGTACCGAGTATCGTTGGTTTGCAACATGCAATTTTGTTAGCTGAAAAAACTCGTGAGCAAAAAAATGCCCAATATGAAGAGTTTAAAGATATAATGGTATCTGTCTTCAAAAATGAAGACATTACTTTCGAGGTAAACGGAAACTTAGAATATCGATTACCACATGTGCTTAATATCAGTTTTACAGGAATGAACATTGAACCGTTCCTTGTGAACTTAGATATAGCTGGCATTGCAGTGTCAAGTGGCTCGGCGTGTACAGCTGGTTCGATTGATCCATCACATGTATTAGTAGCGATGTTCGGAAAAGACTCCGATCAAATACGTTCATCCGTACGCTTTAGTTTCGGACTTGGAAATACGAAAGAGCAAATTGAGAAAGCGGCGTACGAAACAGTGAAAATCGTGAAGCGATTAACACAAAATTAGCATGGGAGGTGACATGATGAACAAACTACCTCAAGAAACACGTGTTGTCATCGGGATGTCCGGTGGCGTCGATTCATCTGTAGCAGCTCTTTTATTAAAAGAGCAAGGTTACGATGTAATCGGAATTTTTATGAAAAACTGGGATGATACAGATGAGAATGGTGTCTGCACAGCAACAGAAGATTACAATGATGTAATTGAAGTGTGTAACCAAATTGGCATTCCGTATTATGCAGTAAACTTTGAAAAACAATACTGGGATAAAGTATTTACGTACTTCTTAGATGAGTACCGAGCTGGTCGTACACCAAACCCAGATGTAATGTGTAATAAAGAAATTAAATTTAAAGCATTTTTAGAGCATGCGATTGCGCTTGGTGCTGATTATGTAGCGACAGGTCATTATGCACGCGTTGCTTATATGGACGGCGAATATAAAATGCTTCGCGGCGTTGATGATAATAAAGACCAAACGTATTTCTTGAATCAATTAAGCCAAGAGCAATTATCAAAAACAATGTTCCCATTAGGTGAATTAAAGAAACCGCAAATTCGTGAAATGGCGACAGAAGCTGGTTTAGCGACAGCGGCGAAGAAAGATAGTACTGGTATTTGCTTTATCGGTGAGCGTAACTTTAAAGATTTCTTAAGCAACTATTTACCAGCGCAACCAGGTGTGATGCAAACATTATCTGGTGAAGTGAAAGGGAAGCATGACGGTTTAATGTACTATACAATTGGACAACGTCATGGCCTTGGTATTGGTGGTAACGGTGATCCGTGGTTTGCTGTTGGGAAAAACTTGAAAGAAAACATTTTATATGTTGATCAAGGATTCCATAACGAGCTTCTATATGGTGATGAAGTTATTGCTACGAATATCGGCTGGGTAAGTAATGAAGCGAAAGAAAAAGAATTTAAGTGCACAGCGAAATTCCGTTATCGTCAAGAAGACAATAAAGTAACGGTTCAAATCGTTGATGAAAATACAGTTCGTATTCTTTGTGATGAGCCAATTCGTGCAATTACACCAGGACAAGCAGTTGTTTTCTATGATGGAGATGAGTGCTTAGGCGGTGCTACAATTGATGAAGTATATCGTAGTGGTAAGAAATTGGATTATTTAGGATAAAATGAGAAGCCTCTGCCGATTAGCGGTTAGAGGTTTCTTTTACATAAAGCGAATTTTCGTTCGCTTGGAAAATACATTCTTTGTTATAATTTGTTGTAGAGGTGAAGGACATGTCAAACAAACTTGAAACAGGTATTCAATATATGCAAGAAGGAAACTGGGAAGAAGCTGCTAAAAATTTCACAGAAGCAATCGAAGAAAATCCGAAAGATGCGCTTGGATACATTAATTTTGCAAACTTATTAGATGTACTAGGTGATAGTGAAAGAGCAATTTTATTTTATAAACGTGCATTAGAATTAGATGATAAATCTGCGGCTGCTTATTATGGATTAGGAAATGTATATTACGGTCAAGAGCAATTTGCAGAGGCAAAGGCTGTATTTGAACAAGCGATGCAAGCGGGATTACAATCAGCTGATGTAACATTTATGTTAGGTATTACACATGTGCAGCTTGGAAATGATCGTCTTGCACTTCCATTTTTACAAAGAGCAACAGAATTAGATGAAAACGATGTAGAAGCTGTGTTCCAGTGCGGACTTTGCTTTGCACGTTTAGAACATATTCAAGAGGCGAAACCTTATTTTGAAAAGGTATTAGAAATGGATGAAGAGCATGCAGATGCGTATTATAATTTAGGTGTTGCGTACGTATTTGAAGAAAATAACGAGAAGGCTCTTACTTTATTTAAGAAAGCAACTGAAATTCAGCCAGATCACTTTTTAGCTGGTAATGGTGTTCGTTTATTGGAGCAAGAAGCTGAATAAGATGAAAATATAGTTTAATGGGTAGTTATCCCTCATCTAAATAGGTGGGGGATGTACTGCTCATTAAAGTGAAACGAACCGGAAAGGAGAGGAAAGATGGGAAATCAACATGCAATGGATTTGTTTGAGGAAGATAAAAAGTTTATAAAAGCGCAAGTTCTTCACACCATTTTCCACAATGAAGAAAACCTCTATTCCGTTGTCAGTATGAAAGTCATTGAGACGAATGAAACGTACGACGAAAAAAAAGTGATGATAAACGGTCATTTTCCCCGCATGCATGAAGATGAAGTGTTTACATTGACAGGTCATTTTAAAGACCATCCGAAGTATGGGAAACAATATTTAGTTGAAACATTTAAGAAAGAATTGCCGCAAACAAAAGCTGGTATGGTGCAATATTTAGCGAGTGATTTATTTAAAGGGATAGGAAAGCGTACAGCTGAAAAAATTGTGGATCATCTTGGGGAACATGCCATCTCTAAAATTATGGATGATCCGGATGCGTTAAATGGTGTTGTCAATAAGCAAAAAGCGCAAGAAATATATGAGACAATTGTTGAACATCAAGGGCTAGAGAAAGTAATGAGTTTTTTAAATGGTTACGGTTTTGGAACGAAGCTTTCTATTAAGATTTATCAGCAATATAAAGAGATGACGTTAGAAGTGATTCGTAATAATCCGTATAAGCTTATTGAAGAAGTGGACGGGATTGGATTTGGAAGAGCGGATGATATAGGACGTGCGTTAGGTATATCGGGTAATCATGATGACCGTGTACGTGCGGGGTGTTTTTATACGTTAGAGAATGTTTCATTGCAACTTGGTCATGTTTATATGGGGAAAAATCAACTTGTAAGAGAAACGATGTCACTTTTAAATAATCAAGAAGGAAGAGTGGCCGAGGAAGACATTGTAGCTTGCGTTGAAATGATGCAAAGTGAAGGGAAAGTTATCATAGAAGAAGAACGAGTGTATTTAGCATCGTTATTTTACTCAGAAAAAGGTGTTGTAAAGTCTATTCGCCGACTTATGAATCAAGAAGAAACACCTTCATTTCCTGAAGCAGAAGTGTTAAAGACGTTAGGTCAAATTGAAGAACAACTGAATGTACAGTATGCACCGTTTCAGCAAGAAGCGATTCAAACGGCACTTCATAAACCGATGATGTTATTGACAGGTGGACCAGGAACAGGGAAAACAACAGTTATTAAAGGAATTGTTGAAATGTATGCATCACTCCACGGATTATCGTTAAATCCGAATGAATATAGCGATGATAATCCATTTCCGATATTATTAACGGCTCCAACAGGAAGAGCAGCAAAGCGAATGAGTGAATCGACAGGACTTCCAGCTTGCACAATTCACCGCTTACTTGGTTGGACGCCAGAAGGGTCTTTCCAGCGCAATGAAACGGATCCGGTTCAAGGGAAGTTACTCATTATTGATGAATTTTCAATGGTTGATATTTGGCTTGCAAATCAGCTGTTTAAGTCATTGCCGACGAACATCCAAGTTATCGTTGTAGGTGATGAAGATCAGTTACCATCTGTAGGGCCTGGACAAGTGTTGAAAGATTTATTGAATGCAGGTGCAGTTCCGACAGTAAAGCTTACTGAAATTTATCGTCAAGCGGAAGGCTCATCTGTTATTCAACTCGCCCATGCGATAAAAAATGGAACGCTCCCACCAGATTTAGCGCAAAATCAAAAAGATCGTTCGTTTATCGGCTGTACAGGAGCTCAAATTGTTGAAGTTGTTAAGAAGGTTTGTGAAAATGCTAAGACAAAAGGGTTTAGCGCAAGAGATGTACAAGTATTGGCCCCGATGTATCGTGGCCCTGCCGGTATTAATGTACTAAACGAAGCGTTGCAAGAAGTGTTTAACCCGAAAAGGGAAAAGAGTAAAGAAATTGCTTACGGTGATGTTGTATATCGAAGAGGCGATAAAGTACTGCAACTCGTTAATCAGCCAGAGAGCCAAGTGTTTAATGGTGATATCGGAGAAATTGTTTCGGTGTTTTATGCGAAAGAGAACGTTGAACAACAAGATATGATTATCGTTTCATTTGATGGCATTGAAGTAACATATACAAAGCCAGACTTAAATCAAATTACACATGCCTATTGCTGTTCGATTCATAAATCGCAAGGTAGTGAGTTTCCGATTGTGATTATGCCGATAGTAAAAAGTTACAATCGTATGTTACGTCGTAATTTAATTTACACTGGCATTACAAGAAGTAAGAAGTTCCTTATTATTTGCGGGGAGGAAGCAGCTTTCCAGTCTGGTGTAAATCGCCTTGATGATGCAATGCGTCAAACGACTTTAGCGGGTCGCTTGCAAGAATCACAAGGAGAAGTACAGATGGTAACAGTTAATGGCGAAGAAATGGACGTGGAAAACATTTCACCGTATGATTTCATGTAACAAGGTGAAATTATATAGTGAAACTTTCAAACGTATAACGTTGAAAGGCTCCAGTAATGTATAAATGAATGCGGTTTGGACATAATGGCGAATAGAATCTGGGAGAATGTAAGGAGATGAAAGCCATATGTTCATTTGTCCAAATTGCAAAGGGAAAGACATTGGAAAAATAGGTGTCAACCAATTTTATTGCTGGAATTGTTATATCGAATTATCGGTTTCAAAAGGGAAAATCCATACGCATCAAGTGGAGGAAGATGGTTCATTAAGCTCTCTTGATGATTTATTTGATGAGAACGAAAGAACGATCGGATAACGAAAAGGGGGATTTACTTTGAATCTACGCAATTCATTAATCGCATTAGGTGTTGGAGCGGCAGCATATCAATATGCTCGCAAGCAAGATGTATTTTCAAAACGCAATATGAAAAAAGCACGTAAGATGATTAAATCTTATTTATAAGCGCAAAAAACTCCCTTCATGATAAGGGAGTTTTTTTATGCACTTGTATGTAAATATAAAAGTCCGATTTCAGAGAAGAGATACGATAGGCCGTAACATCCAACGCCAAGCATTCCGTAATGAAATAACTGCTTCGCCCTTTCTTTTCGCGAGGAACGAATAAAAAAACCTTTCCAAATCCCAAACCCGATACAAACCCATTCAAGAATCATAAAAAGTGCTGATAATACGAGCATAAATAAAACCATTATTAGCCCTCCTGATTATATTGTTTCATGCTGCATTCTCAGGGGTGGTTGTCCTTGTTATGTTATGTATATGTATGTCTTTACAAAACAGTATGGTCTGCACGAAAAGATTTTAAAACTTTTGCACATAACCTACCCTGTTTATTTTCAAAATAAAGGTGGAGGAGGTTTTTCGTGTGAAGAATCTTAAAATCATTTGGATATATCGTTTAGGGTTATTGTTACTTGTATTTCTTTGTTTACTTGTCTTTTTAAAAATTAAGCCGCTATGGGCACCGATTATTTTTGTATTTAAAGTGGCAATTACACCGTTTCTTATTGCATGCTTTATTGCGTATTTATTGCATCCTTTAATTGAAAAAATTCATAAAGAAGGGATGCCACGTACACTTGCTATTTTCCTTATTTACATCCTTTTCTTTGGCGGAATTGGTTATGGGATTTATAAAGGAACGCCAGTTGTTATTAAACAGTTACAAGAGATTAATGAACAATTTCCGCAGTTTACAAAAATGTATGATTCTTGGATGGATGGCGTCACAGAACAAACAGCAAATTTCCCATCATTTATTCATGAAAAGGTGAAACAAATTTTTGATGGTGTAGAAACGAAGATACAATCACTTTTAAATAAAGTGATGAGTACGGCTCGTGGCGTACTGGATTCGTTGCTTATTATTTTCTTAATACCGTTCATTGTATTTTACATATTAAAAGATTACGGTGAATTTTATCACATCTTTTGGAAACTAGTCCCAAGTAAGTGGCGTAGTACAGGGCAAATGCTGGCGAAAGAAATTGATAAGTCACTCGGAAGTTATATTCGAGGACAGTTATTTGTTTGCTTAGTATTAGGGGGAGTATCTGTTCTTTCCTTTTGGTTTATCGGTATGAAATATCCATTATTACTCGGCATTATTATTGGGGTAACGGATATAATCCCGTACTTCGGTCCTATTTTAGGGGCGATTCCGACATTGATGATTGCGGCAACGGTATCAACGAGTTTACTCATTAAGGCGGGAATTACGATTGTTATTTTGCAATTTTTGGAAAGTAACATTTTATCACCTTACATTGTTGGTAAGTCACTTCGTATGCATCCTGTTATTATTATGCTTGCATTACTAGTTGGAGGAGAGATAGCTGGGATTGTAGGATTACTAATATCAGTTCCAATTTTAGCGGTTATTCGTACAGTGATTGTTCATGTAAGACCTCTTTGGAAAAAAGAAGATGTGTAATATGAAAGCCCTCTACTTATAAAAGTAGAGGGCTTTCATTATTTAGAGAGTTGCTCGTGTATTTGTTGAACGAGAGAGTTTACATCATTTGTTTGAATATGCTTTATTTTTTTCCATTCATTATCGTACATAAATATAATTTGATTGCTGAAAAGCCGCTTTTGCTCTTTTAGATTAGAAATGTTTGCAAAAGAGTACTCTTCAAATATTGGGTTCTTACTTACATCTGGTCCATAAAAGAAGAGCCGTTTGTTCGTTAAAATTAACAGTCCTGGTCTTGCAACAGAACGATAAATAAATATATCTAATGAACATGCAGTGTAAAATAATATCGTTTCGTCAGTCGTTAATATGTTTTTAGCCTTGTTCAATAAAGTTGTCATTTTGCTCACTCCTTTATTATTGATAATTTAATTATAACAAAAAAATAATATTCTGAAAAAAATATAGAGGTAGTACAATTTATTAATAAATGCATAATATATTGAAAGGCTGTTAAGAATGAATAGTAGAATAACTATGGTTAATGCAATATAAATGATTATCTACATTGACAAACTTAAGAGAATTCTATTATATTTAGTCATATAATACATTAAATCAATGACGGAAAAAGTACGTTACAGTCCATTTATAGAGAGAAGCTTCCATATGGCTGAAAGAAGCTTTAAATGAAGGGTAACAGAAAGCTAATCCTGAGAGCAGCTAATCACTGCCGTCTTGCCACGTTACGGCACCATGAGGTGATGAATTGATGGTTATAATAATCAATTCATAATTAGGGTGGTATCGCGAGTTAACTCTCGTCCCTTTTATAGGGGCGGGAGTTTTTTATATTTAAGGAGGAAAATACAATGAAACAACTAACAGGCGCACAAATTCGTCAAATGTTTTTAGACTTTTTCCAAGAAAAAGGACATGCAGTAGAACCTAGTGCATCACTAGTTCCACATGAGGATCCATCTCTTTTATGGATTAACAGTGGTGTAGCAACATTAAAAAAATATTTTGATGGACGTGTAATCCCGCAAAATCCACGTATTACAAATGCTCAAAAATCAATTCGTACAAACGATATTGAAAACGTAGGGAAAACAGCTCGTCACCATACATTCTTTGAAATGTTAGGTAACTTCTCAATCGGTGATTACTTTAAAGAAGAAGCAATTACTTGGGCTTGGGAGTTCTTAACGAGCGACAAATGGATCGGATTCGATAAAGAATTACTATCAGTTACAATCCATCCAGAAGATGAAGAAGCATTTACAATTTGGAATGAGAAAATGGGTGTTCCGAAAGAGCGTATCATCCGCTTAGAAGAAAACTTCTGGGATATCGGTGAAGGACCAAGTGGACCGAATACAGAGATTTTCTATGACCGCGGAGAAGCTTACGGTAATGACTTTAGTGACCCAGAATTATATCCAGGCGGAGAAAACGAGCGTTACTTAGAAGTATGGAACCTTGTATTCTCTCAATTTAACCATAATCCAGACGGTTCATATACACCACTTCCTAAGAAAAACATCGATACAGGGATGGGTCTAGAGCGTATGACATCTATCGTTCAAGATGTGCCTACAAACTTTGACACAGACTTATTCATGCCGATGATTGGTGCAACAGAATCAATTTCTGGTGAGAAATATCGTAATGGTGACTTAGAAAAAGATATGGCGTTTAAAGTAATTGCTGACCATATCCGTACAGTAACATTCGCTGTTGGTGACGGTGCTCTTCCATCTAACGAAGGTCGTGGTTATGTATTACGTCGTTTATTACGCCGCGCGGTTCGTTATTCGAAGAAATTAAACATCAATCGTCCATTCATGTTTGAATTAGTGCCGGTTGTTGGAGAAGTAATGAAAGACTTCTACCCAGAAGTACTTGAAAAGAAAGATTTCATTGCAAAAGTTGTGAAAAACGAAGAAGAGCGTTTCCACGAAACACTTCATGATGGTGAAGCAATTTTAGCTGAAGTTATCACAAAAGCAAAAGAAGAAAAAACAACTGTTATTTCTGGAGTAGATGCGTTCCGTCTATATGACACATACGGTTTCCCGATTGAATTAACAGAAGAATATGCAGAAGAAGCTGGTATGACAGTTGATCATGAAGGCTTTGAAAATGAAATGGAAAAACAACGTGAGCGCGCACGTGCTGCTCGTCAAGACGTTGATTCTATGCAAGTTCAAGGCGGTGTCCTTGGAGAAGTGAAAGTAGTGAGCGAGTTCGTTGGTTACGGTACAGTTGCGACAGAAAGTAACGTTGTTGCACTTGTGAAAAACGGCGAATACACAGACAGCTTACAAGCTGGCGAAGAAGGACAGTTAATGCTTGATGTAACACCATTCTATGCTGAGAGCGGCGGACAAATTGCAGACCGTGGTTACCTTCTTGCTGACGGCGTGAAAGTTCTTGTAAAAGACGTACAAAAAGCACCAAACGGTCAAAACTTGCACAAAGTTGTTGTTGAAGAAGGTACATTAACGAAAGATGCGGCTGTGAAAGCTATTATCGATACGAAAAACCGTAGCAGCGTTGTGAAAAACCATACAGCAACTCACTTACTACACCAAGCATTAAAAGACGTACTTGGAACGCATGTTAACCAAGCAGGTTCTCTTGTAACTTCTGAACGTTTACGCTTTGACTTCTCTCACTTCGGTCAAGTACAAGCTGACGAATTAGAAAAAATTGAGCGTATGGTAAACGAGAAAATTTGGGAAAGTATTGATGTTGAGATTTCTCAAAAAGCAATCGAAGAAGCGAAAGAAATGGGCGCAATGGCATTATTCGGTGAAAAATACGGTGATGTTGTACGCGTTGTACAAGTAGGCGATTATAGCTTAGAGCTTTGCGGTGGTTGTCACGTTGATAATACAGCTTCTATCGGTATTTTCAAAATCGTTGCTGAGTCTGGTATCGGTGCAGGAACTCGTCGTATTGAGGCGGTAACTGGTAAGTCTGCATACGAATTAATGAACGATCAAGTAGGTTTATTAAAAGAAGCAGCAGGAAAAATGAAAACAAATCCGAAAGATATTTTAACAAGAGTAGATGGTTTATTTGCTGAAGTAAAACAACTTCAAAAAGAAAACGAATCTCTTGCAGCAAAATTAAGCAATATCGAAGCTGGAAACTTAACTGATTCAGTAATGACAGTTGATGGCGTGAACGTATTAGCGGCAAAAGTAAATGTTGCAGATATGAACAACTTACGTACGATGATGGATGACCTTAAAAATAAATTAGAGTCTGCAGTTGTCGTATTAGCGTCTGTAAATGATGATAAAGTAAACATCTTAGCTGGCGTAACGAAAGATTTAATTAGCCAAGGATACCATGCGGGTAAACTTGTGAAAGAAGTAGCTTCTCGTTGCGGCGGCGGCGGTGGTGGCCGTCCTGATATGGCTCAAGCAGGCGGTAAAAACCCAGCGCAAGTTGAGGAAGCTTTAGCATTTGTACAAGAGTACGTTAAATCTGTTTCAAAATAAAGAGATAGTAGTGTACAATGGTAGGGAGAGGAGAAGTTCTTCTCCCTATACTTACTATATAAGTGAGGTGCTTGAAATGGACGGTTTTGATAAAACAATGAAGTTTAGCATTCAAGATGAAAAACAGAGTGTCCATGTAAATGATGTACTTTTAACTGTGTATGATGCACTTCAAGAAAAAGGCTATAATCCGATTAACCAAATCGTCGGTTATTTATTAAGTGGAGACCCAGCATACATACCTCGCCATAAAGATGCACGAAGCATCATTCGCAAGCTTGAACGTGATGAGTTAATTGAAGAGCTTGTGAAGTCTTACTTGAAACATCATCGTGAGGAGTAGTTTATGCGGATATTAGGTTTAGATGTAGGTACAAAAACAGTCGGAGTTGCAATGAGCGACGAAATGGGCTGGACAGCGCAAGGATTAGAAACAATTAAAATTAACGAAGAACGAGGTCACTTTGGTTTTGATCGTATTTCTGAGTTAGTAAAGCAGTACAATGTGGACAAAATAGTAGTAGGTTTACCTAAAAATATGAATGGTACAATTGGCCCACGTGGTGAAGCGTGCCAACAATTTGCAGAAAACCTACGAGAGCTGTTACAATTAGACGTTGTAATGTGGGACGAGCGTTTGTCAACGATGGCAGCGGAACGTTTGCTCATTTCAGCTGATGTAAGCCGTAAGAAGCGAAAGCAAGTAATCGATAAGATGGCTGCAGTCGTAATCTTACAAGGATTTTTAGATAGTAAATAAGAGGTGACCAAAATGGAAGAAAATCAAATTACAATTGTAGACGAAAAAGGTAACGAACATTTATGTGAAATTATTTTCACTTTTGATGCTGAAAAATTTGGCAAAAAATCATACGTAGTCTTCTCTCCAATCGGAGAAGTAGACGAAGATGGAGACCCAATTTATGATGCAATGGCTTATGAGCAAAATGAAGAAGAGGGCGGAAGTTTACTTCCAATCGAATCTGAAGAAGAGTGGGAAATGGTACAAGAAATGTTCAACACTCTAGCTGATGAGCAAGAAGCTGAATAATAAGTACTAAAAGGTGGACGACATATAGTCCATCTTTTTTTATATGTAAAATGAAAGATTTTTTGTCGAAACCTTGTAATCCTTTGTAGTATAATGAGACGGATTGTAGAAAAATAAAATGTCTATCTAAAAAAGATAAATAAATTTATTGTGTTTTTATATCGTGTTGTATAGAAAGATATACATACGGTCTACAATTTAATTAAGGAGGAAGAGTGTTGATAGAGAATCAAGTGAAAAAGAAGCGTAGACGCATTTTTTTATTTTCGATTATTGCACTGCTTTTAGTTTGTGGTTCAGTCTATGCGTATATTTCATCCGCATTAGGACCAGTTGATAGCGGGAATAAAAAAGAGATGGAAGTAGAAATTCCAAAAGGATCATCTACTAGTAAAATTGGTGAGATTTTAGAAGAAAAAGGTGCTGTGAAAAACGGTACAGTTTTTAGTTTTTATACAAAGGCTAAATCTAAAAATTTACAAGCGGGTACATATTTATTAAATCCTTCAATGAATGCCTCAGATGTTATTGAACAAATGTCATCTGGTAATGTACATCGTCCAGCTCTTTATAAAGTGACGATAAAAGAAGGGGCACAAGTAACTGAAATTGCAGAAACGGTTGCAAACGAATTAAAGTGGAATAAAGATGATGTCGTACGTCAATTAAACGATAAAGCATTTATTCAAAAAATGCAGCAAAAGTATCCGAAGTTGTTAACGGATAAAATCTTTGATAGCAATATTAAATATCCATTAGAAGGTTATTTATATCCTGCGACGTACTCTTTCTATAAAAAAGATACGACGTTAGAAGAAATCGTAATCCCAATGCTTGAGAAAACGAATGCAATCATTGTTCAAAATGAGGCGAAAATGAAAGCGAAGAACTGGGATGTTCACCAGCTTTTAACATTGTCTTCACTTATTGAAGAAGAGGCAACAGGCTTTACAGATCGTCAAAAGATTTCTAGCGTCTTTTATAATCGTTTAGCGAAAGGTATGCCACTGCAAACTGATCCAACGGTATTATACGCACTTGGAAAGCATAAACAACGTGTATTATATGAAGATTTAAAGATAAACTCACCGTACAATACGTATGTTGTGAAAGGATTGCCGGTTGGTCCGATTGCGAACTCTGGTAAGCATTCAGTGGAGGCTGCATTAGAACCTGCGCAAACGGATTATTATTATTTCTTAGCTGCACCAACTGGTGAAGTGTACTATGCGAAAACATTGGAAGAGCATAATGCATTAAAGCAAAAATATATTACGAAAAAACAGTGAAATGGGGAGGGATAGCGAAAAAAGTCGCACATCCCTCTTTTTTGTGGTAAAATATATCGGGTTAAAAACTGGCAGAAGAATCGTTTTTAATATCAAAACGGGACGTACAAGCTAAGGGTGAAGCTGGCTTGTATTTTTATTGCATTCTATGTGTGAAAAGACGTCATAGAGGCACTTCTCCATGTAAATAAGGAGGACCATTATGGAGGATGCAGTTAACGAGTACCTATTATCATTTATTGATCCAAAAGATAAATTAATTCTTGAAATGGAAGACTATGCGAAAGAAAATCATGTGCCGATTATGGATCGACTTGGAATGGAATTTATGTTGCAATTTTTACGTTTAATTGGACCAAAAAGCATTTTAGAGCTTGGTACAGCAATTGGCTATTCTAGTATTCGTATGATGCAAGCTATTCCAAATTCTCGCATTGTGACAGTTGAGCGCAATCGCGAGCGATATGAAAAAGCACTTGAATATATAGAACGTTCACCAGTTAAAGAGCGTATTTCCGTTATTTACGGTGATGCGTTAGAAACAGGCGAACAAGTAGAAGAACATGGAACATTTGATGTTATTTTTATTGATGCAGCAAAAGGACAATATCGTCGCTTTTTTGACTTATATGAACCGTTATTAAATCCTGGTGGCGTAATTATTTCAGATAATGTTATGTACCATGGCCTTGTGACGACAAAAGAGAAAATCGAAAACAGACGTACACGTGGTTTAATCCGTCGTATTAAGACGTACAATGAATGGCTTATGAACCATGAAGGATATGATACAACGATTTTCCCAATTGGTGATGGAGTAGCTGTTAGTAAAAAGAGAGGGTGACCAAGGTATGAAGAAACCTGAATTGTTAGTAACGCCAAAAGCAGTGGCGGATATCGAACCTCTTGCGAAAGCAGGAGCAGATGCGGTAATGATTGGTGAGCAAAAGTTTGGTTTACGTTTAGCAGGGGAATTTTCACGTGAAGATGTGAAACAAGCTGTGAAGATTGCACATGAAAATGGTGTAAAAGTATACGTAGCAATGAACGCTATGTTCCACAACGATAAAGTAGAAGAATTAACAGATTATGTTGCATTTTTAAACGAAGTAAGTGTAGATGCAATTGTCTTCGGGGATCCAGCAGTATTAATGGCCGTTCGCGAAGTAGCGCCAAATATGCAGTTGCACTGGAATACAGAAACAACAGCAACAAACTGGTTCACTTGTAACTACTGGGGACAAAGAGGAGCAAAGCGCGCTGTATTAGCTCGTGAGCTTAGCTTAGATGAAATTGTTGAATTAAAAGAAAATGCTGAAGTGGAGCTTGAAGTACAAATTCACGGTATGACTTGCATGTTCCAATCAAAGCGTTCGCTAGTAGGAAACTACTTTGAGTATCAAGGGCGTAATCTTGACATTGAAAAGAAAAAATATGAAGAGAATATGTTCTTATATGACCCAGAGCGTAACAATAAATATCCAATTTATGAAGATGAAAATGGTACTCATATTATGAGTCCAAACGATATTTGTTTCATCGATGAATTAGAGGAACTAATTGATGGTGAAGTAGATAGCTTAAAAATTGATGGTGTACTAAAAAGCTCTGCATACATTATTGAGGTAACGAAGAAATATCGTAAAGCAATTGATTTATGTGTAGAAGATCGTGATGCGTATTATGACGTGAAAGACGATTTATATAAAGAGATAGAAGAAATGCAACCGGTAAATCGTCCGTTAGATACAGGATTCTTCTTTAAAGAGACGGTTTACTAAACGAGGAGGGTGTAGGAAATGACTGTACAAGAAATTTCACGAGTAATCGATGGCAAACGCGTTATTGTGAAGAAACCTGAACTGTTAATCCCTGCGGGTAACTTAGAAAAATTAAAAGTAGCTATCCATTATGGGGCAGATGCTGTATATTTAGGTGGACAAGAATTTGGTCTTCGTTCGAATGCAGGTAACTTTACACTGGAAGAAATGGCAGAAGGTGTGAAATTTGCGAAGAAATATGGAGCAAAAATATATGTAACAACAAATATCTTTGCACATAATGAAAATATGGACGGGCTAGAGGAATATTTAAAAGGGATTGAAAAAGCTGGCGTAACGGGAATTATCGTTGCTGATCCGCTTATTATTGAGACTTGTAAACGTGTAGCGCCTTCTGTTGAAGTACATTTAAGTACACAACAATCACTATCCAACTGGAAAGCAGCACAGTATTGGAAAGAAGAAGGTTTACATCGTCTTGTATTAGCTCGTGAAGCAAGCTATGAAGAAATGAAAGAAATTAAAGAAAAAGTGGATATTGAAATTGAAGCATTCGTCCATGGTGCAATGTGTATCGCATATTCAGGCAGATGTACGTTAAGTAACCATATGACGGCACGTGACTCTAACCGTGGTGGTTGTTGTCAATCTTGCCGCTGGGACTATGATTTAGTTCAAACAGTATCACAACATAAAGATGCAAAAGAGCTGCCTCTATTCCAAGAAGAAGATGCTCACTTTGCAATGAGTCCAAAAGACTTAAATTTAATTTTATCAATTCCGAAAATGATTGAAATTGGAATTGATAGTTTAAAGGTTGAAGGACGTATGAAATCAATCCATTACGTAGCGACTGTAGCGACTGTATACCGTAAAGTAATTGATGCATATTGTGCGGATCCGGATAACTTTGAGTTTAAACAAGAATGGTTAGATGAGCTGGATAAATGTGCAAATCGTGATACAGCTCCTGCATTCTTTGAAGGGGTTCCAGGACATCAAGAGCAAATGTTTGGAAATCATAGTAAGAAAACAACGTATGATTTCGCTGGTTTAGTGTTAGATTATAATGAAGAAACGGGCATCGTAACGATTGAGCAACGTAATCATTTCAAACCAGGACATGAAGTGGAGTTCTTTGGGCCAGAAATAGAAAACTTTACGCAGACGGTGGAGAAAATTTGGGATGAGGATGGAAACGAATTAGATGCAGCGAGACATCCGTTGCAAATCGTGAAATTCAAAGTGGATCAACCAGTGTATGTGAATAATATGATGCGCAAAAGCATACTTCAATAAGAAAGAGTTGATAGTCGAATGGGGACGAATAAGCCTGTTGTAATTGGAATTGCTGGTGGTTCGGGATCAGGTAAAACGAGTGTAACGAAAGCGATTTTTGACCATTTTAAAGGTCATTCTATTTTAATCTTAGAGCAAGATTATTATTACAAAGATCAAAGCCATTTACCAATGGAAGAGCGTTTAAAAACAAATTATGATCATCCGCTTGCGTTTGATAATGATCTGTTAATTGAACATTTGCAGCAGTTACTTGCATATGAGCAAATTGATAAGCCTGTATATGACTATACATTGCATACGCGTTCAGAAGAAGTTATTCCAGTTGAGCCGAAAGATGTAATCATTTTAGAAGGAATTCTTATTTTAGAAGACCCACGTCTTTGTGAGTTAATGGACATTAAGCTATTCGTTGATACAGATGCAGATCTTCGTATTTTACGCCGCATGCAGCGTGATATTAAAGAGCGCGGTCGTACGATGGATTCAGTTATTGATCAATACGTAAGTGTTGTACGTCCAATGCACAATCAATTTATTGAGCCTTCTAAGAAATTTGCGGATATTATTATCCCTGAAGGTGGACAAAACCATGTTGCAATTGATATTATGGTGACAAAAATTGCAACAATTCTTGAACAAAAAGTAAATTTGTAATAGCATAGTAAAAGATATACGATAGGAAGGGATTTTTTCCCGTCCTATCGAATACAATGAAACATGCAACCTCATCTATATATAGGTGAGGGCATATTTATATCAACTTTCCATACATATCTTCTTTATATAAAGAAGAATTGGGAATACGGGGTTGTATGTGACAACTCCGCTAGTACAGGCGTGCTAGAAACCTCCGCTATGCATATAAGTGGGGGAGTTTTCATATGGAACTCCTCTTTTTTTCGGGGGATTGGTATATAAAAGGAGTGGAAAATATGGCAACAGAAAAAACATACCCTATGACGCAAGAGGGTAAGCAAAAGCTAGAGAACGAACTTGAAGATTTAAAAACGGTAAAACGTAAAGAGGTTGTAGAGCGAATTAAGATTGCACGTAGCTTCGGAGATCTTTCTGAGAACTCTGAGTACGATGCAGCAAAAGATGAGCAAGCGTTCGTAGAAGGACGTATTACACAATTAGAAAACATGATTCGTAACGCAGTTATCATCACAGATAACGGTGAAGAATCTACAGTTGTTACATTAGGTAAAACAGTAACATTTAAAGAGTTACCAGGTGGAGATGAAGAATCTTACACAATCGTAGGTAGCGCAGAAGCAGATCCATTTGAAGGAAGAATTTCTAACGATTCTCCAATTGCAAAAAGCTTATTAGGTAAGCAAATTGGTGAGAAGGTAGCAATCCAAACTCCAGGTGGAGAAATGCAAGTAGAGATTATCTCTGTAAAATAAAAAGATTCTCCCGATGGGAGAATCTTTTTTATTTTATTTGTAGAACGAAAAAATTGTATAAACATTCGAATGGTTCGACAAAAAATGTCAAAAAATCACCTGAAGCTTTGATATCATAATTAGGAACTATAGGTTTTAAAGGGGAAAAGGGGCTAATTATGAAACATAAAATTTTTACAGGACTGGTTTGTAGTATATCTATATTAGCGCTTGCTGCGTGCGGAACGAATGAGGAAACTACATCATCAAAGGGCGAAAAAGTAAAGCAAGAAGAAAAAAAGGATACTAGAGCAACTGAGAGTTCAAAAAGCGTAGAAAATCCACGAGAAAAAAAGGAATTTGATGAATTTGATTTAGCATATCAATTAGCTATTGTCATGAAAATATTTCAAGATGTAACAATTAAGTACGATTATGCGATTGGGAATCCAGATTATTTATTGCGAGATTCGATGGATCAAAAAACAATAGATGACATGAAGAATATGTTGCAAGAACAGGCGAAGAATAATGATAAAATTTTAAAGGATGAAGTGAATCAAGCATATACATATTTAAAACAATCGAAAGTAAGTAATAAAGATGATATTCAAAAAATAATAGATGCACAAAATAATTACTTACAAATTGTAGATAAGATGATTGTTTGTATTGAGTCTGTAACAGTCGAGAATGCAAAAGAAAAAAGAAATGAAATGAATAATTTAAGTAAGGAATATTTAAAAGTAGCGGCTAACGTAACAACTACTGTAATCGAAGTTGCCAAAAATAATGGAGTGAATGAAACAGAATTTAGATCGCTTCTTCTGAAATTTCTAGAGAAGCCAAAGAAGCAATAATAGCATATATAATACCTATTTTAATTTAGGGCTTGTATAAATAAAATAGTACCTCGTCTAAACTACAATAGACGAGGTGTTTTTTTATGAAAATAAAGCGGAGAATTACAATTGTTTTAATTTGTTTTATATGTGTCATGTTTATATTACTTTGTCGTTTAATTCAAATACAAATTATAGGTACGGAATCATTTACTAGTCGCAAGATAAATTTAATCGAAAAAAGTGTTACACAACGGACGCAATCCATTACGGTAGATGATGGACGAGGCCATTTTATAGATCGGAACGGTAAGGAAATAGGTGAGAAAAAGTATCCTGTTTTAATTGTTTTTCCATTTCTACAAATAAAAAATGACATGTTAGAGAAAATTGCGCATATCATTGGTGTGTCGAGACAAGAGATTGAAAGTCAAATGAAAGATAAGAAAAGTGCATTTATCATGCGAAGAGGAAATGGACCATTTCGCTTGGCACGAGAGCAGATGGAGAAGGTCAATCAATTAAATGTATTAGGTATTGTAGCAGCTGAAGTTCGTTTACGGCAAACAGGCGTGATGAATCATTTAATTGGCGATGTGGGTGAGAATGAACGAGAATTTCAAAAACGATACGGAGAAGTAAGAAAAATTTCAAAGCAAACGCCAATTGGCATTTCAGGATTGCAGCAATCGTTTGATGAATTTCTTTTGACCGATGGAGAGGCAAAAGTATTGTATCAGGTTGACCGACAAGGAGAACCGATTTTTGGAAAACAAGCGAAATATACGTCGCCTGGAAATCCATTTTATCCAGTGACGATTCAAACTACTTTACATAAAGGGTTACAGCAAAAAGCAGAAGAAGTGGTTGAAGCAAGCGAAATAAAGAAGGGGGGATTAGTGTTACTTGATGTAAAGAAAAATGAAATTTTAGCGATGGTCAGTAAACCATCTGTACAGGTGAAAGATGAGCGTTTATATAAAACTACACTTGAAAATCAAATGTTAACACCACATTTTCCCGGTTCTGTTTTTAAAACAATAGTTGCAGCGGCAGTGATTGATCAAAATGAAAATATGTTTAATCGTACATTTAATTGTAATAAAGATTTATATGGTGAAGAACACCCACAAGTTATGATGGGTACACTTAGTTTTAAAGAGAGCTTTGCTAGAAGCTGTAACAGGACATTTTCAGAGTTAGGTAACGAGCTAATGCAAAAGGATAAGATGGTGTTAGAAACTTACGTAGCAGCTTTAGGAGGCGCTGGTAAGGTTGGATGGAAAGGTTCTGTATTTCATACAACTCATTTTGAGCAGATGCCAGAGGAGAAGAGTGTTACCATTTGGGAAAGTGAAGGAAATAAGAGTAGTAAAAAGGCGGTAGCGCAAACAGCAATTGGACAGAAAGATGTACGCATGTCACCTCTAGCGATTGCAAATATGATGGCGACGATTGCTAGAGATGGAGAAAAGATGGAAGTGAAAGCTGTTGAAAAGATAATGTATAAAAATGGAACGGACTTTTATACGTTTGAAGACCATACATTAGGTGGAAAACAGCTTTCGTATGAAACGGTGAAAACATTACAAGAGTTATTAAGGGGCGTTGTAACAACGGAGAAAGGAACAGGAGCCGCATTCAGGTCGTTACCACTAAGTGTCGCTGGAAAATCTGGGACAGCGCAAACAGGAAAAGGGACGAAAGTGAATCGTTGGTTTGCAGGTTATTTTCCATATGAAAATCCAAGATATGCTTTAGTTGTCGTGGATATAGAAACGAATAGCAATGTAAATAAAGTTACACCTATTTTCAAAGCTATCGTAGAATCAATCTATCGATTAGAGAATGAAAAGTAATCTTGCAATTCATAGTGAAATGTTTTCATTTCGTGAAAATATTATTGTAAATGTTCAACCTTTCTAGATTTAATGTTACAATAGCAAGTATGAAAAACTGCATGGAGGTTTGAAGAATGGCAGGAGGATCTAGATTCCAACAGAAACAACAAAAACGTCGTCAAAACGGTGTTTTAAATATTGCAATTGCAATTGTATTAATATTAGTAGCTATTGTATCATATCAATTGTTTGTTCCTGAAAGAAAAGAGCAAGCGTCTTCTAGTGATAAAAAAGTAGCTCAGCAAACAACGAAAGAGAATAAAGCTGAGAAAGCTAAAGGCAAAGAAGAGACGAAGAAGAACGAGCAAGATAAGACAGAGGCTAAGAAGCAGGAAGAAGAAGAGAAGCAAAAGGCTGAGGAAGAACAGAAAAAAGCTGAAGAAGAAGCGAAAGCTAACGAGAAAGCACCGGCTGAAAAAACACAGTCACAGGCAACAGATGCTTATACGAAATCTTCTTGGAAGCCAGTAGGTACAGAGCAAGGTGCAACACCTGCGATGACGTTTAAAAAAGGTACAGCAGATTGGAATGAGATGAATCAAGCGATTTCAGCTGCAATTGACGTTCCAGTAAATCAATTAGTTATCCATAGAATTGGAAATAACGGTAAGAATAAAGCTTACGGTAACGTACAAGATAAACAATCAGGTAAAAAATATTATGTGAATATTGATTGGGTAGAAAATGAGGGCTGGAAACCAGTACTTGTTCAAACTCTAAACTAAAAAAGAGAGGCTCCTTAGGAGCTTCTCTTTTTTAGTTAGTATAATTTCTTTAATTTAAAATGAACAACCGCGCTATAATATGGTCTTTTGCTTTCGGGATCCATAACCATTTGATGCGAGATGTGATGAACTTCAAGCATAAGTGCTTTATTATTATCGATTTGTTCACTAATTTTTCGTTCTAAAGAAGCTAAGTCTCCCGCTTCAAAAAATTCTACTTTATCTTCTAACATTTCAAAGGTAAATGACATGAAGACGGCCCCTCTCCTATGTAATCAACTATAGTGTAACAAAGAAAAGAAGGAAATACCACGTACATTTCAATTGACATTTTTCGAAAGAGGGAATATCATACTGATAAAACCGATAAGAAAAAGGGGAATTTTTATGGGTACAGAATTTAATGGTTTATTTGATGAGTGGGCTCATACGTACGACTCATTTGTACAAGGCGAAGATATACAATATAAAGAAGTTTTCGCCCGTTATGAGGACATTCTAGAGGATGTAGTTAACAAGTCATTTGGTAATGTTTTAGAATTTGGTGTTGGTACTGGTAATTTAACAAATAAATTATTATTTGCTGGCCGCACAGTTTACGGTATAGAGCCGTCACGTGAAATGCGCATGATTGCAAAAGAGAAATTGCCAAAAGAGTTTTCCATTACAGAAGGTGATTTTCTTTCGTTTGAAGTCCCAAATTCAATTGATACCATAGTAAGCACCTATGCATTTCATCATTTAACAGATGATGAAAAAAATGTAGCGATTGCGAAGTATAGTCAATTGCTAAACAAAGGTGGTAAAATAGTGTTTGCTGATACGATATTTGCAGATCAAGATGCATATGATAAAACTGTTGAAACAGCAAAACAAAGAGGTTTTCATCAGTTAGCAAACGATTTGCAAACGGAATACTATACACGTATTCCGGTCATGCAGTCTATTTTTGAAAACAATGGTTTCCATGTAACCTTTACGAGATTAAATCATTTCGTTTGGGTAATGGAGGCAACTAAGCAATAGAAAGAGGGATTAGATTGAGAATTGCTGTAATTGGAGCAATGGAAGAAGAAGTACGTATTTTACGTGACAAATTAGAACAAGCAGAAACAGAAACGGTTGCGGGTTGTGAATTTACAAAAGGGCAATTAGCAGGACATGAAGTAATCTTGTTAAAGTCTGGTATTGGTAAAGTAAATGCAGCGATGTCAACGACAATTTTATTAGAAAGATATAAGCCTGAAAAAGTAATTAATACTGGTTCAGCTGGTGGATTCCATCATTCTTTAAATGTTGGAGATGTAGTTATTTCAACAGAAGTTCGTCATCATGACGTAGATGTTACAGCATTTAACTATGAGTATGGTCAAGTACCAGGAATGCCGCCTGGATTCAAGGCTGATGAAGCATTAGTTGCATTAGCTGAGAAATGTATGCAGGCAGAAGAAAATATTCAAGTTGTAAAAGGTATGATTGCAACAGGTGATTCATTTATGAGTGATCCAAACCGCGTTGCAGCAATTCGTGATAAATTTGAAGACCTTTATGCAGTAGAAATGGAAGCAGCAGCTGTTGCACAAGTATGCCACCAATATGAAGTTCCGTTTGTTATTATTCGTGCACTTTCTGATATTGCTGGTAAAGAGTCTAATGTTTCATTTGATCAATTTTTAGATCAAGCAGCTCTTCATTCTACAAACTTTATCGTAAAAGTACTAGAAGAGTTAAAGTAATGTAACAAAAAGGCAACTGTCTCATATAAAGAAAATACATACAGTTGCCTTTTCTTTATTGGCAAATAAGGGGGAGAACACGATGAATGTATATCGTGGAGTTCATGAGTTAATTGGTCATACACCAATTGTAGAAATTACTCGTTTTTCACTTCCAGAAGGGGTCCGTTTATTTGCGAAGCTTGAATTTTATAACCCAGGTGGAAGCGTTAAGGATCGCTTAGGAAGAGAATTAATCGAAGATGCGCTAGAAAAAGGGCTTGTTACCCAGGGTGGAACAATTATTGAACCGACTGCTGGAAATACTGGTATTGGACTGGCACTTGCAGCGTTACAACATGATTTACGCGTTATTGTTTGTGTACCAGAGAAATTTAGTATTGAAAAACAAGAATTAATGAAAGCACTAGGCGCAACGGTCGTGCATACACCGACTGAGCAAGGAATGACCGGCGCAATTGCAAAAGCAAAAGAATTAGTAAATGAAATACCGAATTCATACTCTCCAAGTCAGTTTGCGAATGAAGCAAACCCGCGTGCTTATTTCAAAACACTAGGTCCTGAACTTTGGTCGGCACTTAACGGAGAGATTAACATATTTGTTGCAGGAGCAGGAACTGGTGGTACATTCATGGGGACTGCATCTTATTTGAAAGAAAAAAATGTAGATATAAAAACGGTTATTGTGGAACCAGAAGGATCCATTTTAAATGGTGGTAAAGCTGGTTCGCATGAAACAGAAGGGATCGGCCTTGAATTCATCCCGCCATTTTTGAAAACATCTTATTTTGATGAAATTCATACAATTTCTGATCGAAATGCATTTTTACGAGTAAAGGAATTAGCGCAAAAAGAAGGACTGCTTGTTGGGAGCTCTTCAGGAGCAGCATTTCATGCAAGTTTACTTGAAGCAGAGCAAGCGGCACCAGGTACAAATATTGTAACGATTTTTCCTGATAGTAGTGAGCGTTATTTAAGTAAAGACATATACAAAGGATGGGAATAAAAAATGAGAGCAAAGACAAAGTTAATTCATGGTATTCGCATAGGAGAACCTTCAACTGGATCTGTAAATGTACCGATTTATCAAACAAGTACGTACAAACAAGAAGCAGTTGGTAAGCATCAAGGATATGAATATTCACGTACAGGCAACCCAACACGTGCAGCTTTAGAAGAAATGATTGCAGTATTAGAAAACGGTCATGCTGGTTTTGCATTTGGTTCAGGAATGGCTGCTATTACAGCTACAATTATGTTGTTCTCAAAAGGTGACCACGTTATTTTAACAGATGATGTGTATGGTGGAACGTACCGCGTTATCACGAAAGTATTAAATCGCTTCGGTATTGAGCATACATTTGTAGATACAACCAACTTAGAGGAAGTTGTAGAAGCAATTCGTCCGAATACGAAAGCGATTTATGTGGAAACACCAACGAACCCATTACTGAAAATTACTGATATTAAGAAAATATCTACTCTTGCTAAAGAGAAAGATTTATTAACAATTATCGATAACACATTCATGACGCCATATTGGCAGTCGCCGATTACTTTAGGAGCAGACATTGTACTTCATAGTGCAACGAAATATTTAGGAGGTCATAGTGACGTAGTTGCAGGCCTAGTAGTTGTAAATAGCCCGCAATTAGCAGAAGACCTTCACTTTGTACAAAACTCAACAGGAGGCATTCTTGGCCCACAAGATAGCTTCTTACTACTTCGTGGTTTAAAAACATTAGGAATTCGAATGGAAGAGCATGAAACGAATTCACGCGCAATTGCCGAGTTTTTAAATAACCATCCAAAAGTAAATAAAGTATATTACCCAGGTCTTGAGTCACATCAAAACCATGAACTTGCAACAGAACAAGCAAATGGATTTGGTGCTATTATCTCATTTGATGTAGATAGCGAAGAAACATTAAATAAAGTACTTGAGAAATTACAATACTTTACACTTGCTGAAAGTTTAGGAGCAGTAGAAAGTTTAATTTCTATTCCATCTCAAATGACACATGCATCAATCCCAGCAGATCGTCGTAAAGAGCTAGGAATTACAGATACATTAATTCGAATTTCTGTCGGTATTGAAGATGGTGAAGATTTAATTGAAGATCTAGCACAAGCGTTAGCATAGTAAAAATGCACTGCTCATATAGGCAGTGCATTTTTATTACATCATTTTGTGAAATTTTTCACAAAATAGACATACACAAATGAAATTATTTCATGTATATTAAATTCATGAAATGTTAATCACGAACAAACTTGTGAAATGTTTCACAAACGATGAGGTTCATGTAGGAAAGCAACTCTATTTTTTTTGCGCTAATCGGGACTTGTTATGACCTATAGGGTCTTATTTAGTCCACGATAGCAGAATAGGAGGAATTTACATGGTAGTCAAAGAGAAAGTTGTAAATGAAATGCAGGAAGTAAAAGAGATGATTGATACGTTAGTGAATAACGGTCGAAAGGCTTTACAAGCATTAGAAAGTTTTACACAAGAGCAAATTGACAACATTGTTCATGAAATGGCATTAGCAGGTGTTGATCAACATATGCCACTTGCAAAGTTGGCTGTTGAAGAAACAGGTCGTGGTGTATATGAAGATAAATGTATTAAAAATATTTTTGCTACTGAATATATTTGGCATAGCATAAAGAAAGATAAAACAGTGGGGATTATTCACGAAGATCCTCATGAAGAAATAATAGAAATTGCGGAACCTGTCGGTGTAGTAGCTGGGGTAACGCCAGTAACGAACCCAACGTCGACAACGATGTTTAAAGCATTGATTGCGATAAAAACGAGAAATCCAATTATTTTCGCATTTCATCCTTCAGCACAAAACTGTTCCATTGCAGCGGCGAAAACAGTATATGATGCAGCGGTGAAGGCAGGGGCACCAAAACATTGTATTCAGTGGATTGAAAGACCTTCTGTCGAAGCAACGAAACAATTAATGAACCATGAAGGTGTTGCACTTGTTTTGGCAACTGGAGGAGCAGGTATGGTGAAATCAGCTTATTCTACTGGAAAACCAGCGCTAGGTGTAGGTCCTGGTAATGTACCATGCTATATAGAGAAATCAGCGCATATAAAACGAGCTGTTAATGATTTAATTTTATCAAAAACATTTGATAACGGTATGATTTGCGCATCAGAACAAGCAATCATTGTAGATAAGGAAATTTATGATGATGTGAAAAAAGAAATGATTGCAAACAATTGTTACTTTGTAACAGAAGAAGAGAGAAGAAAATTAGAAAAGCTTGTTATTAATGAAAATACATGTGCAGTAAATAGTGATATTGTAGGGAAATCAGCACAGTACATTGCCGCATTAGTTGGAATTACTGTGCCTGAAAATACAAAAATGCTTGTAGCTGAAATACAAGGTATCGGAGCAGCATATCCACTATCTCGTGAGAAACTGAGTCCAGTATTAGCTTGTGTAAAAGCAAATTCACTAGAAGAGGGACTTACATATTGCGAAGACATGTTAGACCTCGGTGGTTTAGGACATTCAGCAGTCATTCATTCTACAAATAAAGAAGTACAAAAACAATTTGGATTACGTATGAAAGCTTGCCGTCTTATTGTAAACGCCCCTTCCTCACAAGGTGGAATCGGTGACATATATAATGGATTTATTCCATCACTTACGCTTGGTTGCGGCTCGTATGGGAAAAACTCAGTTTCTCAAAACGTAACAGCGACGCATTTATTAAATATAAAAAGGTTGGCAAATAGAAAAAAGAATATGCAGTGGTTCAAATTACCACCAAAAATTTATTTTGAAAAACATGCGACCGCATATTTAGCAAATATGCCTAACATTTCACGTGCATTTATTGTAACGGATCCAGGAATGGTTGAGCACGGATATGTAGATACGGTTACGCATTATTTACGTAAACATGCAAATGATGTAAAAGTCGAAGTTTTCTTTGAGGTCGAGCCAGATCCATCAGATGAAACTGTGTTTAAAGGTGCGGAAATGATGAGAAGTTTTAAGCCAGATGTAATTATCGCACTTGGTGGTGGTTCAGCTATGGATGCAGCGAAAGGAATGTGGCTTTTCTATGAGCACCCAGAAACAACATTCTATGGAATTAAACAGAAGTTTTTAGATATAAGAAAACGTACATGTAAATATCCGGAATTAGGAAGTAAGGCGCAGTTTGTTGCCATTCCAACAACATCAGGAACAGGATCAGAAGTGACACCATTCGCGGTTATTACAGATAAGAAAAATAATATAAAGTATCCGCTCGCGGATTATGAATTAACACCAGATGTAGCAATTGTTGATCCACAGTTTGTAATGACAGTACCACCACATGTAACAGCAGACACTGGTATGGACGTATTAACGCATGCAATCGAGGCGTATGTGTCTGTTCTAGCAAATGACTATACAGATGGATTAGCATTAAAGGCCATTGATCTCGTATTTAAATATTTACCAAGAGCATTTAAAGATGGAAATGACGAAGAAGCACGAGAAAAAATGCATAATGCTTCTGCAATCGCAGGGATGGCATTTGCAAATGCTTTCCTAGGCATTAATCACAGCTTAGCACATAAAATTGGACCGGAATTTCACATTCCGCATGGGCGTGCGAATGCAATTCTTATGCCGCACGTAGTTCGCTATAATGCTATTAAGCCAAGAAAACACGCATTGTTCCCAAAATATGAGCACTTTGTAGCTGATGAACGCTATGCACATATCGCGAGAATGCTCGGGCTTCCAGCGGGCTCAACAGCAGAAGGTGTGGAATCACTCGTCCAAGCAATTATTGAGCTTGGAAAAAGCTTAAATATAAACATGAGTATTGCAGGACAAGGAGTTGCTAAAGACCAATTTGAAGAGGTTGTTGGATTATTAGCAGAAAGAGCTTTTGAAGATCAATGTACAACAGCTAATCCAAAATTACCTCTCATTTCAGAGCTGAAAGAAATTTATATGGAAGCATATAAAGGTGAGTAATGGTTATGTGAAAGGGTCGCAATAAAGCGGCTCTTTTTCTTTTGGAAAACATCTCCCAGAATGGCTGTATTTACTTGTCTTTAAGTTTAATAGAATATGATACAGTGAAATGGAGGAGTGAGAATATAATGAAAGAATTACAAGGGAAAATAGAAGATTATACTCGGTTCGGACAAATCCTTCTCGCTGTAAGTACATTGTTAATGGTTGGCTTATTGATTCCGAATGGAGCAAAAGAAACAATACAATCTTTTGTTATGATGGGGAGCACCATTATATTTTTAAGTTTATCATTCTTTTTCTTTCAGCGTGTGAAAGTGATGCGAGATCAGTTAGAGGGAAATGAATGTGAGTAATATTATGAAATAGAGCACTACGAAAAGAACGAATCTTTTTGTAGTGCTTTTTGTTTTTGTAAAAAATGTATGCGGTTTATATTGACAATGATAATCCTTATCAATTAAAGTAGAATAATAGTTAATGATTATCATTATCAGTTAGAGGTGGAAGAATGAAAAAATCTATTACGCTATTCACAGCAATTTTATCTATTTTTTTCTTGTTAATAGGTTGCAATGCAAAGGGAGACGAAAAAGCATCTGCAACAAAAACAGAAAAAGGAAAAGAGAAAATCGAAGTTACCGACCTGTCAGGAAGAAAGGTAACATTCGATAAAGTGCCAGAGAGTTTTGCAACATTAAGTATGGGGGACATGAATATTATTCATGCTTTAGGCGGAAAAATAGTAGGTCGTCCGGATGCAAAAATAACTCTTCCAGAGGATTTAAAGAAAGTACAAGTAATCGGGAATGCACATCAACCGAATTTTGAGCAAATCGCTAGTTTAAAACCGGATGTACTTATTGCTAACAATGGGTTTCAAAAGAATGTTCCAACGGTTGAAGGACAAGGAACGAAAGTAATGATTTCTTCTGCGAATTCTGTACAAGATATTCAAAAGAATATTGAACTATATGGAACGATTATGAAGAAAGAAGATAAAGCAAAAGAACTTAACCAAAAAATCAATGATCAAATGAAGACATATGAGAAAAAAAGCGATATGAAAGCATTGTTAGTGTATGGAGCACCAGGTACTTATTTAGCAGCATTACCAACATCTTTATCAGGTGATATTTTAGAAAAAACAGGCGGGAAAAATATTGCAGCTGATTTTCCGGAAATGAAGGAATATCCGCAATATGCGCAGCTAAGTGTAGAACGTATTATTGAGGCAAATCCAGATGTGATTTATTTAATTACACATGGAGATCCAAATAGCGTTAAAAAAGCATTTGAAGGCGAAATGATGAAAAATGAAGCGTGGAAAAATTTAGATGCAGTAAAACAAAATCGTGTAGTTATTTTGCCACCAGACTTATTTGGATCAAATCCTGGAACAAAAGTTACAGAAGCAATGGACTTTATGTATAAAAGTATACAAGATGTAAGGAAATGATACGTATGGAAAGTAGTGAAGTAGTAAGGGAAAAGGAACATCCTTTTGCGAAAAAAAGATGGATAATAGCAGTTACTTTAGTTGTATTAACGATTCTAGGTCTTTTTTACGGTCTTTTCGCAGGAAGCCTATCCTTTTCTTTACGAGAAATTCTAACAGGGATACAAGATGAAGGTTCGACGGTTCATCGAATTGTATGGGACCTTCGTATACCGAGAGTGCTCGTTGGATTTATAGTAGGAACATGTTTAGCAGCATCTGGTGCACTGCTGCAAGGGGTTATGAGAAATCCTCTTGCAGACCCTGGTATTATCGGGGTTTCATCTGGAGCAGGCCTTGTAGCAATTGTAATTATGATTTTATTCCCTCAGCATATGGCATTTTTACCGCTCGGAGCGTTTATAGGAGCTTTCATAACGGCGATGGTCATTTATGCTTTATCATGGCAAAAAGGGGCGCCGCCTTCAAGGATTGTCTTAGTAGGTGTATCAATCAATGCATTAATTGGTGCAGCGACGTCAGCGTTAATGTTATTACATAGTGACAAAGTACAATCGGTGTTACCTTGGTTAGCAGGTGGCATTGGTGGTGTAAGTTGGGCACATTTAAACATGATTATTTATTATGCAATATTCGCTATTATATTAGCCTTCTTTGGTATAAAGCATATTCGAGTATTAATGCTTGGAGATGAAATGGCGAAATTATTAGGTCATAACGTGGAGAGAAGCCGGTTTTATTTAATAGTAGTAAGTACACTATTAGCTGGAATTGCAGTTAGTGTTTCTGGTCTTATTGGATTTGTCGGTCTTGTTGTACCACATATGTTACGTTTATTAGTTGGAAATGACTATAAATATTTACTGCCATTATCATGCCTTGGCGGAGGGATATTACTTGTTTTCGCGGATGCGATAGCTCGAAGTTGGTTCGATCCAATTGAATTGCCTGTTGGTATTTTATTATCCTTCTTAGGCGGTCCGTTCTTCTTATATTTAATTCATAGAGGAGGAAGACAACGTGATTTCCGTTAATAAAGTGTTTTACGCACATTCTGAAAGATTTCAAATGCAAAATATGAATGTACATATTAAAGCTGGAGAGGTCGTTAGTTTAATTGGACCGAATGGATCAGGGAAATCTACTTTGCTTCGTTTAATGGCAAGACTACTTAAACAAAGCGAAGGGGATATCATTTTAGATGGAAAAAGTATTCATACGATGAAAAGTGCCGATGTAGCGAAGCAATTAGCGATGTTACCACAAATGCATGATCATCAATTAGATTTAACAGTGAAAGAATTAATCGAATTTGGAAGGGGACCTCATAAATCATGGAGAGGTGGCTTAAATAAAGACGATGAAGAAATTGTTGATTGGGCATTGTCTGTTACAAATCTTGAAGGGTATGAATATCGTCTTTTACAATCTTTATCAGGAGGAGAAAGACAACGTGCCTGGATTGCAATGACGCTAGCACAACGTACAAATGTCTTATTATTAGATGAGCCAACAACCTTTTTAGATATCGTTCATCAGTTGGAAGTAATGGAACTTGTGAAACGGTTAAACGAGGAGTTTGGCATGACAATTGTAATGGTTTTACATGATATTAACCAAGCGGCTCAATACAGTGATCGTTTACTCGTATTAAAGCGAGGGCAGCTTCAGTATGACGGTATACCAGAAGAAGTGTTATGTCATGAAATGTTTCAACGTGTGTTCGGCATAGAGGTAGATATTTTTCAAGGAAGTGACAAGCCATTTTTCACACCAAAACGAATTTCTAAAAAAGGAGGAGCAAGATGCGAACAGAAGAATGTATTACCACTGAGTTAGTAAGAGAATTTGTTATGGCAGCTCACGGAGATTTAGAAAAAGTACAAGAACTGTTGGCTGAATCGCCAAGCTTACTTCATGCCTCTTACAATTGGGGCGGATCAGATTGGGAAAGTGCGTTAGGAGCAGCGGCACATGTAGGTCGTAAAGATATTGCTCTCTATTTACTAGAAAAGGGTGCTCGAATGGACATTTTCGCGGCCGCGATGCTTGGAGAATTAGAAGTTGTACAAGCTATTTTAGTAGCACAACCAGAAGCATTGCGTGCATCGGGTCCACATGGTATTTCCCTTCTTCAACATGCACGAATGGGTGGAGAAAAAGCACAGCGTGTATTTGAGTACTTAACGGTGCTCTCTTAATGACCGCAAAGGTTCTTATGTGCGGTAAACTTTTCACTTTCATATAATTGAAAAGTTTACCGCCCGTTAGAACGGGATAAGTATCTAGTATATTTGAAAATCCTACACCCCCCTCAATTGTAGTTTTCTTTATGCTAGTTATGATATGGATGCAGTAGACAATATTTGTCTACTGTCTTTTTTAATTCTTTAGAGAATGAATATTCTGCATTTGTTTGTTAGTTCATTTATCCCACTATTTGTGGGCAGTAAGACTCCCCCCTCAAAATTCAGCTAGAGAAAAGAAGTTAGGCGGGAGGTCCACTGTCCGTAAATATTTGATTGGTGAAGGCTAATAATGAGTGAGGATGAACAAAACCGCCCCACTGATTAAAGTTTCACTTTATAATAGATAGTAACAATTCATATACATACAAAACATGATCGTGTAGTTAAGTACAAATTCGAGGGAAGGAGTGCAGAGATGTTTCATACAGATCGTTTACAAATTCGCAAATATACAATGGATGATTTGCAGTTCTATGCTTCGCTATGGGGAAATGAGAAGGTAATGCGCTATATTGGAAATGGGACGTTAAAAACATATATGCAATGTAAAAAAAGTTTGGAGGAGTGGGTGATTCCTAGCTATAAAAACGGTCTTGGTTTATTTGTATTGATTGAAAAGGAAACGGGAATACGAATTGGTCATGCAGGGTTAGTAAAGCAGCAGATAGATGGAAAAGAAGAAATTGAAATTGGTTATTGGTTATTACCTCAGTATTGGGGAAAAGGGTATGCGAAAGAAGCAGCGGCGGCATTTCGAGACTATGGTTTCCAAGCGTTACGAATGAATAAATTAATTTCTCTTATTAATCCGGATCATCCCGCTTCAATCTTTGTTGCTAGAAAAACAGGGCTTAGTTATGAGAAAACAACTTCATTTCATGGGATGGACGTTCTTGTTTATTCCATTAAACGCGTTGGATGAAAAAAGGTAAATTGCATCTTTTGAAGAATGGTATATAAAAATAAAGGGGAGATTACATGTATATTTATCATAATGGCCTTATTATTCGTGAGGGAACGAATGGTGTGCCAGCATATGCAATTAAAACTTTATTCGAAGATGCTGGTTGGAGTAATGATAATATCCCTTCTTGGCAAATTGAAAAATTCACGATAGCATTTGAAAATTCAACATGGGCATTCACAATTTGGGATGAAGAAGAGATGATTGCGATGGTTAGAGTCATTTCTGATGGAATCATGATCGCGAACATAGTAAATTTAGTTGTGAAATGTGAATATAGAGGGAAGGGATTAGGTAAGAAACTTGTCGCTCTTTGTTTGCAAAAGTTGCCACATGGAGACTGGTTTGCACATACATCTGCGAGTAATTTTGATTTTTATAGAAGTTGTGGTTTTGAGGTGAGAGAGTTATCGAGAAATGGAACATGTGCGTACTACGGGTATCAAGTAGCAAAAAAAGATGGGCACCGATAAAAGTAAGATAGTGTAGAAAAAGGATCGCTATTTTAATAATATAAACTGAACTGAGACTCATTTTATGATAAAATAAAAGAAAATTCTGTTTATTAAACGGGGGATAAAAATGAATGTAAAAGTTGGGGATGTATTTAAATACGAAAGAAGATTTACTGAGGAAGAGGTTTTTGAATTTGCAAATATTACAGGAGATAAAGGTAGGCATCATATGGAATATGATGAAAATGGACGTTTAATGGTTCATGGTTTATTAACTGCTAGTATTGGAACGAAAGTAGGAGAAGAATTACATTACATAGCAAGAGAATTAGTAAGTGAGTTTATTAGACCGGTTTTTACAGGAGATACGATCACTTGTGAATTAACTTTAACAAATATTGAACAGATGGAAGGATATAAAAAGGTTTCAATCGAGTCAGTTTATCGCAATCAACATGAAAAGACTGTACTAGTTGGGACAAGTTATGGAGTTATAAGGGGATAAAAAAGAAGCCTGATTTACAGGCTTCTTTTTTTATTTAATAAACACGTTTTCGATTTTCTGCATGACTAGAGATGAGTAATAATGCAGTTTCTTCTCCTATATTACGAACAATATGAGGAACACATGCATTCCAAGAGAAAGAATCACCTTCTTCTACAATTGCAATATCTTCTCCATGTTGAACTTCTAGTTTTCCGCGTAATACAAGGTGACATTCTTCCCCTTCATGGGCATTTGGTATATTCTCTTTCGGAAACCCAGCAGGAATTTCCACAAGATTTAGGCGAAGGCCACCTTGCTCTGCAACATGTTCAATTCTTTGTTCATCTTTTCCGTATACACTGTATTTACGCTCTACCTTTTTGACAACTTTCAGCCGATCTTTTTGTTCTAATAATAAATAGGGAAGGGGAACGTTTAAAAAATTGGAGATTGTTTCTAAAGTTGAGATAGATGGTGATGTTTTATTATTTTCAACCTGACTCATAAATCCTTTAGAAAGACCTGTTCCCTCACAAATTTGTGCAATTGTTATGCCTCTACGTTGACGAATTTCACGTATTGCAGAACCAATATTCATAAAATCAAGCTCCTTTTTGTAAACAACTATTTGTATCATAGCAAAAAAAATATATTTTTTCCCAGTGAAAATGAATTGACGAATAAAAAAAATTAGTGTATGTTTTGTATTGTGAATAAAAGTTTTGTATGAGAAAACTATAAAGGAGAGAATGAAATGAATCAACATATCGGTAACTTAATTATTCGTATCGTGTTAGGGGTAACATTCTTTATGCACGGTTTAACAAAATTCCAATCGGGGATTGACAATATTGCAGGGTGGTTTACAAGCATTGGTTTACCAGGAGGTCTTGCATACGGTGTAGCAACAGCGGAAGTAGTTGGTGGTATATTGTTAATTCTAGGTTTAGGTGTAAGATATATTGGATTATTATTTGCACTTGTAATGGTTGGAGCAATTGTAAAAGTAAAATGGTCAGCTGGTTTATTAGGAGATGGAAAAAATCCTGGCTTCGAATTAGAACTTGCATTGTTAGCAATGGGTGCGTACTTATTTGTTGCGAAAGCAGACGGTTTTGTAGATAATTTCTTAAAAGAGAGAATGTTAAAGAAGAACTAAATTAAATGGGGGGCTAACAAGATGAGTTTTCAACTTCATCCCGACACAACACTTGATGTTGTTCATTTATATGTATCAAATATAAAGAAATCACTAGAGTTTTATACAGAAGTACTAAGTATGAAAGTACTAAAAGAAGATGAAATGGTTGTTACATTTGGGAATGAAAATAACGAACCACTCCTTATCATTGAAGAAAAGAAAGAAGCTCTACCAAAGCAAAGAGGGAGAACGGGGTTATATCATTACGCAATCTTATTACCAAGCAGACAGGATTTAGCGAATATTCTTCGTCATCTTGTAGAAATGGTATATCCACTGCACGGCGGAGCCGACCATTACTTTAGTGAGGCCCTTTATTTAGCTGATCCAGATGGAAACGGGATTGAAATTTATCATGATCGCCAAAAAGAAGTTTGGCGTGATGAGAATGGAGAACTACCATTTGTTAGTAACCCGTTAGCTGGCGAAGAACTATTACAGCAAGGAAGTACATGGAATGGATTTCCGGCGGGTACTGTGATGGGACATATTCATCTCCATGTAGCTGATTTGGAAGAAGCGAAACGTTTCTATGTGGATGGTCTTGGTTTTGAAGTAACAATCCCAGCTCGTAATGGAGCGTTGTTCGTATCGGCAGGTGGCTATCATCACCATATCGGTTTAAATACGTGGCAAGGTGAAGAAATACCGCCGCAAATGCCAAATTCCGTCGGCTTGAAATATTTCACAATTGTACTAGCGGATGAAAAACAAAAAGAGCAAGTATGTGAAAGCTTAAAAAATATTGGCAAAGTCGCTACGTACAAAGATGGAATATTACAAGCCCAGGACCCATTTGGACATTGTATTCATTTCAAAATAAAAGGAGAAGCCTAAAAAAGGCTTCTCTTTTTTTTACTTTCTTATAATTGCTTTTTCGTTTTGTAAAAATAGTTCATCAAACTGCTTTGCAAGCTCAAAATCTAGTTTCGTTAAACCTTTTGCATTCCAAGATGACAAAGTAATAATGACTGCTTTATACTGGATAAGGATAAATGGATGGTGATTACGTTCTTCTGATAGTTTGGCGGCTTCAGAGACAAATTCGACTCCTTTTAAGTAGTCGGAAAACATATATTTTCGTTCAATCCATTTTTCATCTTTTACTATCCATTTATCCACCTTGAATAATTCCCCTTGAACTTCTTCTTCAGTTAATCGCAGCATCATTTTTCACATCCTTTACATGCAGTAGTGCAAGACCATTGTTAATAAGGCGTGTTACAGCTTCGTCAGTTGTGAAAGTAGAAAGTTGTTGTAATAATGCTGCTGATGTTTCGTGCCCTTTGTTATGTTCTAGAAGTAATTCTAATATTTCAAGGCGAAGTAGCCATTCTTTCGGATACAATTTATTTAATAACTCTTGAATCGCTACTAATTGTTCGACATGCGCGTCGTGTAAAATACCTTTATTTCGAATGTCACGAACTGTTTGATACATACGATCTAGCTCAGTTAATGTGAGAGGTGCTGGAGTTTCTTCTATTTCTTCATCAACTGGGAAAAACGATGCTGCATCTGCTGCTCCTGGGAATACAGAAGTGATCTCTGAACCAACAGCCATATCAAATGCGCCCCATGAAGCATCAAATAATACGCGGGCGTTATAAGTAACTGTGCAATCGATAAAGGAAATAAGAGCAATTTTCTTATCATTTTTTATAATATCTGTTACTGTTCCTTTTACATGAATACCACTTGCAAAAGTAAACTCAGCAATATTTCCAATCGTAATTCCTAATGATTGTAATTCTTCATCTGTACAATTTTCTAATGCAACATTTTCAGTGAGTAATCCAATTGGTGTTCCAAAGCCGTCACTGTGTACAGCAGTAGAATGATTCGCTAGTTGTTTATTGTGAATTGCTAATGCTGTTGGCGAACTTGTTCGCATGTAAATCAATTCACCTGCATCGTTTTCAATTGTCTCGGTGAATGTACCTGTAATTTGTAATCCACTATTTAGCTCAGCAGTTGCATGATTTTCAGAGCGAATTGCTTTTTCTAAGCCTTCTTTACCACCTGTTTTAAAGGCCATCGTTTCAGCGAATTTCTCAAGTGCTTCTGTTAATTCTTCAAATGATTCACAAACAAATAGTTGTGGTTGCATTTTTGTTACGTCATAAGTTGTTCTTGTACAAGCTTCAATGGAAAAAGGAACTTTTTCTACAGCGTCTGTTAAGCAATGTTTACTTTCACCAACAGAAGAAAGGAGCCCAGCACCGTAGATTTTTGGATCGTCTATATTTCCAATTAAGCCGTATTCTACTGTCCACCAGAAAAGACGTGAAATTTGTTCAGCTTCTGATAAACCAGAAACTAAGTTTTGTTTTTCAATTACATTATTTTCAGCAGCGGCAACTTCGTCAGGAGTAGAAGTAGGGCTTTCTTTTACGATTGTTAATGTACGAACAGCTTCAAAAGCATCATGTTCTTCTTTTGTAGAGAAAGCTTTCGCACCAATTTGTCCAAAGCGTTTCACATAATTCGCATATGTAGGATCCAGTAAAATAGGTGCGTGTCCTGCTGCTTCGTGTACGATATCTGGAGCTGGTGTGTACTCGATATTTTCTACTTTGCGAATATCTGTTGCGATTGGTAGTAAGCCGTGTCCTTGGAAATCAAAGAATGCTACACCGGGAATAAGTCCATCAATTGTTACTGCTCCCCAGCCGCTTGGTGCTAAACAGTCATTCATTTCTTCTACCTTTGGAATTGCATCTATATTAATACCAGATGATTGTAATCCGTTCACATAGGCTGGATGAGCAACGTCTTTTAAGAAACTATGATTTTGTCTCATAATGTAACGCCACACAGCGTGATTCACCGGCGTGTATTGATCATAATGCTGTGTGGATACGAATGGTTTTAAATGCGATGGAATTTCTGTTTTCTTTGTCATTTAGACATCCTCCTTGTTTTCTATAAAATTGAATATTGGTTGGGTATAGCTGGAACCACCACCTTTCAAAAATGTAAGCGTTTATAAAATTTTATCATAAGATTCGGAATTATTTAACATTTGTTTCTGTGAGAAATAGAAAAAGCCCCTATCGGAAAATCCGATAGGGGCGAAAGAATCGCGGTACCACCCTATTTGTAAGTGAAAACATACTTACATCTCAATTCATGATAACGGAAAAACTCCGTCTTTTCCTTCATGCGTACAAGCACTACGAAAAAGAAGCTCCAGAATTGTAATTCATACTTATATATGTGCTAATTTCCACCGACCATTAGCTCTCTGTAACAGGGATATAAGATATTACTGCGATTCTTTCAACGCGTATATATGAAATTGTGCAAAAGGGAAGGACGCAAAAAAGCCCCTATCGGAAAATCCGATAGGGACGATAAAAATCGCGGTACCACCCTAATTGTAAACAGAAAAATTGTTTACCACTCATTTTAAGATAACGGAAAGATCCGTCTTTCTCTTCATGCATTATGTGCACTACGGGAAAGAAGCTCCAGAATTGTAATTCACGCTTGTATATGTACTGATTCGCACCAACCATCAGTTCTCTGAGACAGGGATATAAGTCGCTACTAGTATTCCTTCAAAGCCGATATATAATTCGTTCAACTAAACTATGTTTTGTATTATAAAACTATTTTTAAAAGGTTGTCAACAATAATTTTATCCCGCTATTTGTGGGCAGTAAAACTCCTACCTCAAAATTTGGCCGGAGCAAAGAAGTTAGATGGAAGCCTTACTGCCCGTAAACGTCCGATTGGTGAGTGCTGATTAAAGTTTCACTTTATTTCACTTCTAAATCAACATTTAAATTAGTCGTATTTCCAGCTGCATCGGTTGCTACAATATGAATAGTATTTTTTCCTTCCTGTAATTGATTACGATCGAAATAAATTTCGTAGTTTTTCTCCCAAGTGTTTAGGAATGCACTCTCCCATACACCATTTCCGTTAATTTCATATTGCATTCTTACTGGAATACCAGGTGCAATCCAACCAGATTCTGTCATCCAATCTAGTAGAATATCATCAACTTTTCCTCTAATTATGAGATTTTCTTGATCAATTTCGTGTGTTAACTTAGGTGCTGTTCGGTCGATAAATACAGCTCCTGTTTGTTTTGTTTCTCCACCAGAGTTAGAAGCAACAGCTTCGATTTGGTATAAGCCATCAGGTAGAGGGGATCCATTAATTTTTGTACCATTCCATTTGAAAGATTTATAACCAGGTGTTTCATTTTTACCTTGATATACCATGCCTTGATATGTCACGCGGTCTTTCGTAATTAAATTAGCATGAAAGGCTATGTCTTCAACTGGTGTAACTAAATAGTAATTGATTAGGTTGTCATCTAGTATTTTGTCATTATTTGGACTGAAAGTAGAATTAACGATTTCAAGGCCATCAATACGCTTGTATTCTTTCGGATCAATGCTAAATGTAAATGGAATACGCATTTCTTCAGTTTTTCCTTGTTCTTTTACATACAGATTTCCTGTATATACGCCTTGCGGTAAGGAGCTATCTACAGTAATAGTAAATGGTTTTTCAATATTACTATTCGGTTTCAAACTAATAGAAGAAGGGAAAGAAGTTTGGATTTTTGTTTTTGTATCTAGTAATTCAATACGAGTTGAAAAGTTTTTCTTTTTGTTAGAAAGATTTTGTAACGTAATATTTTGTGTTAGTTTCACTTTGCCGCTATTCGGTTTAATAAGACCGAAACTTACATTGTTCGGTTTCACTAACGCATCCGTTTGAGCTGCTTTCGGAATGTCAATTAAACCTGATCCTTGTGCCATAACAGGATATGTATTTTCATTGACATCCTTTAATGTTTTTGCAGTGTTGGCAAGAGCAGATTTCAATTGTTCTGTCGTCCAATCAGGATGCATTTGACGTAGTAAGGCAACGGCTCCTGCTACTTGTGGCGCAGCCATACTTGTTCCGTTGTGAGATTCATAGCCACCCCTTGGTACCGTACTAGTAATTTGTACGCCAGGTGCAACAACATCAGGTTTTATGAGCCAACTTCCTTGTGATGGTCCTCTGGAACTAAAGTTACCAATAAGTTCTGTTTTGTTCGGTTGTCCAATTTTTATATTTTTCTTTCTTTTTGTAATTAAATTTTTCAACTCTTCACCATTTTTATTTGATAGTTGCATAACTGGAAGAGCTATCTCTTCACGGCCAAAATATTCAGGCATAATATTAATTTCTTTTTCATTAGAAATTAGTAGCACCCCGATAGCTCCAGCTTGTTTCGCTTGTTCTGCCTTTACTAACGTACTCGAAGTTCCTTGTAAAACAAGGGCGAACTTCCCTTTCACATCTTGTTTAGCGTAATCACTTGAATTACCGTAGCCAACATAGACAAGCTGAGCATCGTTTCCTACTTGGAAATCTGCTTTTGATAACGGTAATCCTTGGTAAGGTTTATTAGAACCAGCTACTTGGAATGTTGGGAATGGAATAGAAACAGTCGATGCGCCAACAGAGATGACACTACTTGCGTTACCAGGAGCATCAACAGACCAAGGTTTTGGTCCATCATTTCCATTTGAAACAACTGCAGTAACACCAAGTTTTGCGGCGCGTTCTAACGTCATTGTTACAGGTTGATCAGGGACATTCAAATCTTGACCGAGAGATAAATTTAAAACGTCAGCACCATCTTGAATAGCGCGCTCAATACCTTGAATAATATCATCGGTCGTACCAGTTCCACCATCGTTCATGACACGGTAAGCGAGTATAGAAGCATTCGGAGCAACGCCTTTAATTTTTCCGTTACCAGCAATAATACCAGCTACATGAGTACCGTGTACGTTACCATCCATCGGATCGTTATCCTCATCGACTGTATCGTATCCACCGATATAGTTTGCTTGTAAGTCGGGGTGTGTATAGTCTACGCCAGAATCAATAATAGCGACTTTCATACCTTTTCCATCAAGCGGTTTGCCAGATGGATCTTTTAAATTCCATGCTTCAGGTGCACCGATTGTCGGTCCGCCAATATTTGGCGCTTCTTCTTTAGTAGCGCTTTTTGCTGTTTCATGCAATTTATATGTTAAGTTCGGATAAACAGCTTTTACTTCGGGTAAAGAAGCTAAAGCAGCAACTTGATCTCCTGGGATAGAAATAGAGAATCCAGAAAATAACGTGCTATACGTTTCTTTTATCTTTGCTTTTGGTGCTTTTTCTTTAATTTTCTTTGTTGTATCCTCTTGCGCCTTTTTTAGTTGTGCATGGTATGATTGCACATTTCCATTTTTTAAATCTGGAGCATGCTGAATGTTACTTTGTGAAGCGAGCGGAGCATGATGCAATTCTACAATGACTGAAATTTCTTTTGATGTTTTTGTTTCAACATTTTGCGCGATTTTGTTTTCTCCCCATTGCTCAATATTCGCTTTTAACTGTGGACTAAATTGCTTCTCCTTTTGCAGCGATTCAGCATGCGCGCTTAAAGCTCCAAAACTAGAAAAGACAAGCGCCATACTTAATAGTGCAGATGTAGTTTTTTTCATTGAAACTCCCCCTAATAAAAAGTGCTAATATTCCAAAAAAAGTTATCTTACATTTTTGTTCTGAAATATAAAATCGAATGTTGGCTAAACTATACTTTCGACATAATTCATACCAATCCTCTTTGAATTAAAAAAATTCGGGAAATTTTTTGGGATTATGTCGAATGGCTCATGCACAGTGGGGGAAGCCCATCCTCCACTGTGCATAAATCCACAACAATTGTGCAGTAACTGCCAATCAATGCGGAGTGAAATTCGCATATAGTAAGTGGAATATGAGGAATGCTATAAGAAAATGGAGGGACGTATGAAAAAAATTATCGTGAGTAGTAGTGTGGTTTTGTTTATTTTTTTATCCTCAATGTTTAGTACTCGTGCGGAACATAATGGGGTGAAGGTTGCTTTTATTCGTCATCATGATCTTTGGGTTAAAATTGATGGAAAAGAAAAACAAATAACAAAAGGCGAGTACATAACAGGGCCGAAATGGTCTCATGATGGAGAATGGATTTCTTATGCTAAAGGAAAGAAGCAAAACACCTTGGAGTTGTACCGACTGGAAGATGGAAAAAAAGTTAGGCCATTGCAATCTGAGGTATCGAATTATCAATGGTCACCGAAAGAGAATATAATTGCATTTCTATTTGCAAATATATTAAATACGTTTGATGTCAAAAATAAGAATACAGATTTTGAAAATGTGTCAGCTGGTGTAGGTGATTATGCATGGTACCCTGATGGAAAGAAGCTTCTTGTATCTTCTGAAGCACACTTACTTCCAACAGGATGGACAGGAGCTCAGCTATATGAAGTGCAAATAGATGCACATATGAATCCTCACAAAATGAAGCATTTGTATGCATTACCAAATGAACATGATGATTTTCTAGCGCTAGTTGCAAGTGGGTTTGAGTGGTCATCGGATCAAAGGTGGATTTCATTTTTAGCGGTACCGACAGCTTCGTGGTCAGCTGATAGTAATACGCTTTGCTTAGTTCGAGCAGATGGCAGTCGCTTTGAAAAGGTAGATCAAATGTTATTAAACACACAATGGTTCAAATGGGCGCCATCTAAGAATATTTTAGCTTATATTGAAGGAAGCGGAAGAGTTGCGTTAGAGAATAAACATTTAAAAGTAAAAGAGCTGCCGGCACTTCAGCAGAACACCTTTACGCCGAAAGGATATGTTGATTGGGATTTTGTATGGAAGAACGATAAAGTAATGATCGTTTCACGAGCAAAAGAGGCAGGGATAGAAACTCCGCCAGAAAAAAGGTCACTGCCATCCTTATATGAGATCGATAGTACAAGCGACGAACAACATCAAATCACAAAGCCACCCCATAAGCAAGGTGACTATCATCCCATCTTTATGAAGAAGAACAATCAATTAATTTGGATACGTTCAGACCGTAAGAAAGCCAATGTATGGCTTTCCAGTAGTGATGGAAAACAGGAAAAGAAGTGGATTGAAAATATAGATGTACCAGAATGGTATTATGAGAAATGGAACTGGGAAAATGTCATCTCGGTAAAAGAAGAATAAAAAACCTGCCTAAAAGATAATTTTAGGCAGGTTTTTTATTGTTATTTATGTGTTTTATTTGGCTTTTTTTTCGCGGGGTTTCCGTTTCCCTGACGCTTTCTATTTTGTTCATCTTTTGCTTGTTTTTCATGTAGTGTATCTAAAAAGTCATTCGAGTTACTCATTTTTATATCGCTCCTTTCATTTCGTCCTAATTACTATAACCATTTAGGAGGATAATCATGAGATAAAAGTTAAGCGCTTAATTTTCTTCGATAGTATACGTAAAATATGCCATACGTAATAAATAGTATAAGTAAAACTTGTAACTCTACATTTTCTTTTAAAATAGTTGCGACAGAAGATGGTAAGTAAGGTGATGTATTACTCGTTCCTAAACCTAACCATTTGTTTAAGAGGTTAATGATACAAAACATGAAAACACCAGACCAGCTTGCAATAATTGCTTTCTGTTTAATTTTTGTTTCACGTTCATCATCTGTAATCCAAGGATTAGCGGTTTTATCACTATTAAAAAATCCATTTATGTATCCCCATATGATCATTCCGATAAAGGCGATAATCCATTTCATATTTGTGATTCCCCTCTCTCTTGTAAAAAGTATTGTACATATTATAATTGTAATGTTTTTCAATTAATTGTGTCAAATGTTTTTTACATACCAGTTTTTCATATAGCAGGAATAAAGAATGAGATAGGGAAGAAATATGTAAGAGGATTTCATAGAGAGAGGAGGCTGGATATGAAGCTTGTCTTTGTTCGGCACGGAGAAGGTGAACATACAAAGGATTTGCCGTCAAGTTTACAAGTGCTTCATCCGCCATTAACGGATGAGGGAAAGAATCAGGCTAAATTACTTCAATGCAATGTGCCATTACAAGAAACGGATATATTAATTGTTAGTCCTACACGTAGAACTTTACAAACAGCGGCAATATGGAGTGAGAAAGTAACTTGTCAAAAAATCGTCCACCCATATGTATCCCCACGTATTTTTCCTTATCGAGAAGGAGCGAAAACATTACCATGTGATGACATAGTAGATCAGGGGATAATAACAAATTTATTTCCACATTTTTCGATAGAGAAAAGTACAAATAAGCAGTTATGGACGGAAGGTATAAATACTATTTCAGAGAATAGCTTTCAGCAAATAGTAGATGAATTTCTTCTTTGGTGTTATGAGCTAGGTACGGAAAGAATTTGTATTGTATCTCACGACGGGACAATTACTGCGTATAGGCAATATTTGCAGAAAGTCGTGTTAACTAGATATGATTTTTTGCAAGAAACGGGTATATATGAAATGGAGGTAACCCATAAAAGTCTGATTGATGAAATCTAATGATAGGGTTGAGGGTATATGTTGAATGTTGCACTAGTAGTTGGCTTTAATTCCGATTTAGAGGCGCAATCAATTCGAGCATCGCTTGAATATTTTGGGGCAAAAGTTATAACATACTGGATTGGTAGACCGAAAGAGTTCATCGATATTCTTTCTGGAAAGAGTTTATATAATGATATTAATTATGTTGTCTTTTGCTTTCATGGTGAGGAAGGAAAGTTTGTCATGGAAGAGTTAGGTGAAGATATATATGAACAAGATGAACCGAGGGGATACTTTGGTGCAGCAGAAATTTATAAATATGCAAAATTGCATAATACACATATTGTAAATAGCGGGTGTACGTTAGGGGAGAGAAAACTAGCAGAATCTTTTTTACGTAGTGGGGCGAAATCGTATATTGCATCGATAGATTATGTAGATGGGAATGTAGCACTTATGTTTACAATACGCTTATTTTATGGGCTTATTAACCATGCAAAAACGTTAGAAGATGCTTTTCAAGAGGCAAAATTAATTGATGAGGAGACACGTACATTTCAATTCTATAAATAGTAAAAAACGCCTTTATTCTATATTCGAATAAAGGTGTTTCACATTTAACTCACATTTTTTTTACATTTTCTTCAATGAAAATGATTATCACCTATGGTATGATATGTTCAAGTTTTTACAGGTAAAAAAAGTTACTATATAAACGTTAGTTTTTAATGTTTCATACACATGTCACAAATTATTCGTAATTAACGTTTTATAAATAAGTAACTAATGTTATTATATTATCTGTAACTAACTTAATTACAACTTTAGGAGGAAGATATGGTTATTCAATTTTTAAGAGAAAACAAAGCAGTTTCTTTTGTGTTAGCAGTAATTCGAGTATATCTTGGTTACACATGGTTAATGGCTGGAATCGGTAAACTACAAGGAAAAGGATTCGATGCAACAGGTTATCTACAAGGTGCAATTGAAAAATCTAAAGGAGCACAACCGGCTGTTCAATCTTGGTGGGCATCATTTTTACAAGATTTCGCAATTCCAAACGTTGATCTATTTAATACACTTGTAACGTGGGGAGAAATTTTAGTTGGAATTGGTTTAATTATAGGCTGTTTAACAAAAACAGCGGTCTTTTTCGGTCTTGTAATGAACTTTTCCTATATGTTTAGTGGGTCAATTGGTGTCAATCCTGAAATGGTTATTCTATCAATGTTCGTTCTAGTTTCTGGTATGAATGCTGGTAAATTTGGAATAGATGGTTTCGTTATTCCGAAAGTACTAGGATCAAAAACTCAAAAACGCCAAAAGCAAGCTGCTTAATATATGAAAGCGGGTATCTCAAAATGAGATACCCGCTTATGTTATTTTTCAACTTTTATTGGATTGTTTTTAAAGAATTCTTTTACATAACCTACAAATTCTTGTGGCTCTTGACGAAATGGTGCATGATAACCTTTTTCGATAATATGGAAAGTACTATTTTTTAAGAATTGATGATACGTTTCTCCTTCTTTCCAAGAAACGCTACTATCATTTCTTCCCCATATAATTAAGGTTGGTTGTTTCAGTTCATTTGCATTGATTTGAAGACGTCTAGGCCATAATTTCATTTTATTGTAATGCTCTTCGTCATTACGTTTAAATTTCACTTTACTTTCATCATAATCTGCAACAGCAGAAACGGTATTTAAATCAGTCGACAACTGTGGTTTTGGTGAGCCTTGTTTATTAACGAATGTATGAGGACCACCTGTAGCATCAGTTAAAATAAGGTGGGTAACGGCTTCAGGATATAAATATGTTAAATTAAGAGAAATTTCTCCGCCCATTGAGTGTCCCAGTATTGCAAACGAATCATAACCTAGTTTTTTCATTAATTTATAATACAAATTTGCATGAGTTGGGAAAGAATAATAAAAATCCATCGGCTTAGATGAGCGCCCGAAGCCTAAAGCATCTACAGAAATAATTGTATGATCTTTTGCTAAATCTGAGTAAATCTTTTGAAAACCATCTGACGATCCTCCAAATCCATGGATCATAAGTAAAGGTGGCTTTTCATTACCAATCTTTTTAAAGTAAATGGTTTGCCCATCTATTTCTACCATTTTTTCCTCGGTAGCTAGTTTCGCTGTAAGTGTATTTTTAACTTGTTTTACTTGTTCTACTGGCTTTTCTGCTGCACTACATCCTACTAATAGTGTAAGAGTAAGACAACCTACCATAAAATAGCTAAATCGCTTCAATGAGGTGTCCCCTTTCTAACATAACGCTGTATCTATCATAGCAAATAGCATATTACGATTTCCAGGAAGTTGGCTACCACTTTTTATCATAAGAGGTGAAAGGAGCGTTTCTTGGAAACTTTCTGTTTGAAGAAATTGACGAAATGAAAATTGTGAATGTGGGACATCAATCCTTACTGTGCCATTCCAACATTCACAGATTCTCTTGAATAATTGAATAGCGTCCTGCTCTTGCTTTGCGATAAGTGGATTGACGCATAATATATTTCCTTTTTGTATACATAAGGAAAAAGCTTCTATACAGTTATTTCTCTCAATTTTAAAAGAGTGGCTTGTTCTTGGTAAGAGTAATGAATAAAGTAAAGAACGATTAGCGCCAGTTGTAATTTGATCGAGAGAAATAAGTGAGACAAGATCTTGTTCTTTCACTTGTTGCGTATGAGTAATATGTGTTTTAGTAGTTTGTTTCTCAAAACGATGAATCGTTGTTACTGTTTTAAATCCGCATGATGTATAAAGAGGCTCGCCAGCTTTTGTTGCAAGAAGTGCAATTGGTTGTTTTGGGAGAGTGTGTTCTAAGCAACGATTTAGCAAAATACGCCCGATGCCTCGGCCTTGAAAATTAGGATGAACGATTAACATGCCAATAGTAGAAAAACTATCTTTAAAAGGAAATACTCCTCCAGCTGCAATCAGTTTATTTTCATGCATATAACCAATAAGTGTGCCGAGAGAAAGATACATTTCGAATTGCTTTTTCATAAATGCTTTATCTTGTAACCATCCAATAGCTTTGCAAAGGTCGAGTAAATCAAAAATAAAAGATTCATCTAGCTTTATTGTTTTCATAAATACTCCCCACATTTCTATTAATTTTCATAAAAGTAGATTGAAAATGTTAAATAAGAGATTTACGTTAAATGAAATCCAACTTGTTTATATTTGGATTGTAAAGGTGAAGAATGTTGATACGAACAGACAAACTTATACAAATTATAACTGATATTTACATAAGTTAACAAAAAATTTACATATAACTAATTTTCTCTTAATAGTCTTCTATTAAATTTGATAGTGGGAAATGAATAACCTAATTAGGGGGACAATATAGTGAAAAAGTTTGTAAAAAAAGCATGGCCATTTGCAGTTGTGGCGTCGTTAGCTGTTACTTCGGTAGCAACATGGAATTTTACTCGTTCTAGTGAGGTTAATGCAGATGAGAGCGGAAGCAATGCAAAGATTAAAAATGTCATTGTATTAATTGGGGATGGTATGGGACCTTCATACATGACGGCTCATCGTTATATGAAAGATAATCCAAAAACTTTTGAGATGGAATCTACAGAGTTTGATAAGCATCTTGTAGGAACACAAAAAACATATCCGGAAGATGAACATGAAAATATCACAGACTCTGCATCAGCAGCAACAGCTATGTCAGCGGGAATTAAAACATATAATGCGGCAATTGCAGTTGATAATGATAAAGCAGAAGTGAAAACTGTTCTTGAACAAGCGAAAGAAAAAGGGAAATCAACAGGATTAGTTGCTACTTCTGAAATTACACATGCAACACCAGCTGCTTTCGGTGCGCATGACATTAGTCGTAAAAATATGGATGCAATTGCAAATGATTATTTTGATGAAAAAATTAAAGGGAAGCATAAAGTAGATGTTATGCTTGGCGGCGGCGTAAAAAACTTTGTTAGAGAGGATCGTAATCTTACAGAAGAGTTTAAGAAATCTGGTTATAGCTACGTAACAGATCGAGATCAATTGTTAAATGATAAAAACGATCAAATTTTAGGTTTATTTGCACCAGGCGGTTTAGATAAAATGATTGACCGTAATGAGAAGACACCTTCATTAGAAGAAATGACAAATGCAGCAATTGAGCGTTTGAACAAAAATAAAAATGGTTTCTTCTTAATGGTTGAAGGAAGTCAAATCGACTGGGCTGGACACGATAATGATATCGTAGGTGCAATGAGTGAAATGGAAGACTTTGAAAAAGCATTTAAAGCAGCGATTGAGTTTGCGAAAAAAGATAAAAATACGTTAGTCGTTGCAACGGCAGACCACGCTACTGGCGGATTATCTTTAGGTGCGAATGGTGAGTATAACTTTAAAGTAGATCCAATTAAAGCTGCAAAACGCACACCAGACTTCATGGCAAATGAGATTGCAAAAGGTGCAAATGTAGAAGAGACATTGAAAAAATATATTGATTTACAATTAACACCAGAAGAAATTAAAGCGGTAAATGATATTGCTCCTTCAAAAGATGTAACAAAGATTGATAATGCGATTGAGGATATTTTCAATAAGCGTTCGGTTACAGGATGGACTACAGGTGGGCATACAGGGGAAGATGTAAACGTATATGCATTTGGCCCTGGTAAATACTTGTTCTCTGGCGTTCAAGAGAATACAAATATCGCTAAACGTGTCTTTGATATTGTTGGCGGTGGCGATCCGAATAAAGGAAGACGCTAATTATAAATGAAAGTGAGGCGAAATGCCTCACTTTTCTTTTTAGGAGATGGGAAGATGGGGGCTTTTTTCAGAGGGATAGGATCCCTTCTAATAGGTCTAGTATTGCTAGTTGGATGTCAATCCAAAGAGAATCAGATAGAAAAAAAATCTACTACTACAAAAGCTGAGGAAAAGGTACAAATAACGAAAGAAGAAGAGAAATCGATTCAAGATGTTATGGAGAAGTTTGTACGGACGACAAATGAAAAAAATCTTGCTGAACATATGGAGTTATTTTCAAAGAAGATGCCTAGTGCTGAAGACTTAAAAACACAAAAAGAAGCAGCTTTTCAAAAGGGAAATAAGAAAATTGAATTGGAACATATAGATATGAAAGCTAGTAAAGCAGGGTATGTTGTTGTTGAAACGAAGGAAAAAGAAATAGAGGGGGAGGTCACTCTTCAGAAGAACGTACAGTATGCGCTTGGAAAAGAAGAGGATGGATGGAAAATTGAAGAGGTTCGCATGATAGGGAAGAAATAAAGTGAAACTTTAATTAGGAAGTCTTACTACCCGTAAATAGCGAAATAAAAAAGGTTCTCATTGGAGAGAACCTTTTTTATAGTGGTAACAGAATTTGATTTGAACATGCTTCAATATCATCAATATCTTGGCGAATGGTTGCCATTTTATTATCAAGATCTTCAGCTTTCATTGCTGCATCGTGTAGTTCATCTTTTAAATACTCAGGTATTTTCCCTTCATATTTATAGTAAAGTTTATGTTCTAAACTTGCCCAAAAATCCATAGCAAGTGTACGTAACTGAATTTCTGCAAATACATCTTTTGTACCAGAATTCAGTGATAAAGGATATTTAATAATCATGTGTAAACTTTTATATCCGTTTCCCTTTGGATTAGCGATATAATCTTTTACTTCAATGATTTCCATATCTTCACGCTTTTGAATAACATTTTTTAAATGATAGATATCTTCTACGAAGCAACATGTAATACGAATGCCGATGATATCTTGTAAATGAGTTTGGGCATTTTCAACTGTTGGTAATAAATTTTTACGCTCAAGCTTTTTAATAATACTTTCAGGTTGTTTTAGTCTTGTTTTTATATGTTCAAACGGGTTGTAATCCTCTAAAAATTGAGCTTCCCGGTTCATAATTTCAAATTTAGTTTTTAACTCTTCTAAAGCAAATGTATATGGTAGTACAAAAGCTTTCCAATAGTTAACTGTTGATTGATTATATTCCATTTATATACACACCTTTTCCAATTTACAAGCGAGGTTGTTATTATACTAAATACCAAAGCATATAAGCGCAAGCAGCAAATGATGAGATCATAAAACGATATTTAGTTTTCATACTTTCAACTCCTTTCGAGTAAGATTCTATATAAATAAACGTGATTGTTAATAAGTTCACTATGTATAATTCTTATAGTAATAGATTCGTGTGAATTTCGTATGAACTAATTGTTTCAGCTTTTTGTCTTTTTTTGTGAAGCATCATTATTATCCATAACTTAAATTGTTTTCATTTGATTCATTTGATTCATTTGATTGTATAAATTAATGTATATTTGAATTTATGGTTATTAAGGGGCTATAAGGTGAACTTTGAAGAATTAGCAATTGCTAGACGTTCTGCAATGAAATTTGTACAAGAAATAGAAGAAATCCTTGATGAGGATTTTAAAAAATATTTGAGCTAACAAAGCTTTCTCCATCTTGTTACAATTTGCAACATACACATTATGTTGTAATTGTAACAAGAGCGCAAAGAAAGATTAAAAGAGTTAGCTTTTAGGCAGTATAAAGTATCAAGTGCATCTGCAGTAATGCTTGTTTGTGGTGATAAGAGAGCATATCAAAATGTCGAAAATATTTATTTCGGTATGAAGGTTTTAAAGATGATTGATGAATGTGAGTATGAAGATGCAATTAGGCAAACGAAAGGGTTATATGAAGGAAAAGGAGAACGCTTCATGGAAGAGGAAGCGATTAGAAATGCTTCGTTAAGTGCGATGACTTTTATGTACGCAGCTAAATATTATGGCTATGATACGTGTCCAATGATCGGTTTTGATGAAAAAGCAGTACAAAGTGAATTAAATATGCCGGAGCATGTAGTACCTGTTTTAATGATTACGATAGGAAAAAGTGATACTACTAAAACTCGCCCACGAGGATATCGAAAACCGATTAGTGAGTTTGTTACATACGAAACATTTTAATACAAGGTATAGATTACTTAAACAAAAGGGTTCTATTTAGATCCCTTTTGTTTTGCAATTGACAAATAGAATGAAGTTATATAATATATAAATCGTAATCATTACGTTTTAGTTTGCGATCTTTAAAAGAAAGGAGAATTACAAATGCGTGTAAATATTACATTAGCTTGTACCGAGTGTGGTGATCGTAATTATATTTCTAAAAAAAATAAACGAAACAATCCAGAGCGCATCGAACTAAAAAAATATTGTCCACGATTAAAGCGAGTAACGTTACATCGTGAAACGAAGTAGAAGACTAGAGATATCTCTAGTCTTTTTTTGTTTATATTTCTTTGGTTTTGTTTGTTATAATTACCTTAAATTGTAATAAAGGGAGCGGTATGATGAATCAAAAAGATAAAGAAAGAAAAGAGCAAGTGGCTCATATTATTAACATTTCAGATGATTATAGTCTTGTTGTAGATGATCAAGAAGGTGTGGATGACCCATATCATCTATTATGGTGGGAACATAAAGCGGATGAGGAGAGAACAATACAGATTACACTGAATAGACATACCGGTAATTTAATTGACTTTAGGATAGAGGAGGGAAATTCTATTTCGAGCGGCAAGGAAGCGATAGAGGAGAATAAAGCAAGAGAGATTGCAAATGTATTCTTAAAAAAATATACAAAAGAAGGATATGAATTTTATACATATGTAACGGTTAAGGACGACAGGCGTGGTCGGAAAGAAGTAAATTATATGCAAGAAGTGAATGGTCATCCATTGCCGAATACAGGCTGTATTGTGCACGTTCATTCCTCAGGGGAAGTTGTCCACTTTTATTATAATGGACAAAAAGCTATACAAGAAAAACCGCTATGGCCAAGTGAAATTGTTGAGGAGAACGTCGTCTTAGAAAATTTGAAAGTTAGACAAGATATGAGACTTGTATTTGTGGATTTAACACACTCTTCATGCGAGTATGAAAATGGAGAGGAAGTAAAAGGGTACCATCTTGTATATGAACCAGAACCTAGCCATGCGTTTATTAAAGCAAGTACAGGTAAAGATTTATTTGGGCCCGATCATTATAGAATAGCTTCTACAGCACCAGTTGTTAAAGCGATAAAAAACATTGAAAGAAAAGATGTGTTCGATTTATTAGATTGGGATAAAGAAAAATTTATAAAAGTAGATGAAAAAGAGGATCAGTATGAAATTCAGATGAAATTTGTACTGAAGGAAGAATTACAAAAAGAAAGAAAAGAGAAAGATGCATATTCAATGGAGGAATTCTATAAAAAGTATTCCCCGATATTGAAACATGATAACTTCGTTGTAATTACTTTAGATAAAGAAACAAATCAATTACTTTCCTGTTTAATGTGGATGGATGAGCAAGAAAGGAAAACACTCTTATCAAGAGACCAATGTTTAGACAAAGCACTTCAATTTTTGGAGCATATTATCCCGAATGCAGCAAAATATGTTCAGCTTTGGGATAATTATGAAGAGGAAGAGGGGATAGAGAGATTTTCCTTCTCAATATATGTAAATGACATTCAAGTAGAGGGAAAATATATTATGATCAACATTAATACCGAGAATGGTGCTGTGGTGCATTATTCCGGAGAGTCAAGCAGCCTTATAAAAGAATTACTTACATACGAAACAACACCAAAAGTAAAGAAGGAAAAAGCGTTAGCAATATACAGAGGGGCCATGCGAGTTCATTTAGAATGGTTTTTAGAAAATGACGTAGAGGAAACGAACTACGAACTACTGTATAAACAAACGACAGATAAAAATTGTAAAGAACCTTTCGAGTTTAGTCGAGAAATTCGTTATATTGATGCGCATACCGGGGAGAAAATTTGGAGTGAGTATTAGTAAAAGCCAATCGATACGTATCGATTGGCTTTTACTATGTTCTTAGAATCATTTATTAATTGCTGTTAAGTGGTTGAAGAATACCATCTTGAGCTTTTGACCAATCATATAGGTTTCCATCAGATCCCACTGCAAAATTTAGCGCACGAGAGTTCTCAGCAGATTCGCGTCCGTATAATACGTCGTATAGCTTAATGCCGTTTATTGTGCCAATTAGTTTGTCTTCGCTGGAGCCGTAACGAATTTCATTTGAGCGAGCTCCCATTCTTTTTTCTAGAACTTTTATAGCATCTTCACTTGTAAATGTAATAGTATCAGTTTGTTTATTTGGTTGCTTAGCTGGTTGTTGCTCTTTTTGTGTGTTTTTAGATTCTGCTTCAGGTTTTGTGTTGTTCTCAGTTTTTGCGTTGTTTTTAGTTGTTGTGTTGTTCTCAGTTTTTGCGTTGTTTTTAGTTGTTGTGTTGTTCTCAGTTTTTGCGTTGTTTTTAGTTGTTGTG